>JAFGFC010000121.1 GCA_016931325.1 Spirochaetota bacterium
TACATCATTGCCATAAGTGTCAGTGGCAGAATACACGGAGATACGGAACGCGCTTCCGGCTGAAGCGGTTGAAACCGAGATATTAGCTAAAAAGTTATCAGGATCAGCAGCTATAACCTGGATTAAAGAACTTGATTTACCTATTTGGAAGAATTCATTGGTTACAAAAAGATAATGATTACCGGCTGTATTAAACATGAAATCATTACTGGGGAAACTATGTTTCCCTGCATCAGAAAGTGTATAGGTATAGGATGTAATATTATTTGAATATTTTAAATAATGGGAAGGTGACGTAGTGGTAAAATAAATATCATTTGTAAAATCTATTTTAACATTATCATATATATCATAGGCTGTTATAGTAACAGAAGTAATATTGATCCATTTTTTGCCGGCAGTACAAATAGTAGGAAAACCGATCATTTCAAAATGATGAAGACCTTCAGGTAAGAGATCGACTTTCCAGGAATTTAAACTTTCCTGACAATTATTAGTCGAACCATCCGCACCGGCTGGACCGGAATTGGAATATTTTGAATTATAATCGAAATTATTCCCGGATGCAAGAGGCAGAGTTTGTTGAAAATGGACAATAACTGTCTGGCCTGAAGTAATGGCTGATTGAGAGGATAATAAATAAAGCTTGCCATCAAGATAATACCAGGAAAATTGATCAGAACTTCCGGGTCTGGTAGAACTCTGCATGAGCCACTGAGCTGTTCCTTCCACAGTTATGGAAGAAACATTATTAATATGATAATTGGTATATGGATTATATATGATGAATGTGTCAACGCGACCGTTCGTAACATCATCTATATTAAATGAATATTTGAGGTCTGAAGTTTGCCCTACTGTGTAATTAGTAGGATAAATAGTAGCGATAATATTCGTCGCTTGATGATCGGCAAGTAAAAAATTTCCCGCTAATAAAAAACATACTACTGTTAGGAGTACCCTCATACTCATTCGGATTTACACGTTTTAACCAGCTATCCTTTCTGGTATCTACTTTCAAGTTCGGGACAAGTAATACTTCCTTATGTAATAGTTTAACGCAAAATGTCCCATATGACTTATTTTAATATAATTAAATAATATGGCAAGTAAATTGTTCTAAAAGAGCCTCTTTTAAAAGATAAATGATAAGGTTTTATAAGCCATTCTTTAAATATGAAATAGGCCCTCCTTTTGGTCTTGAGTAGACATCCATCTCCAGATTATCAAAATCTCCCTTTTTCGCCTTATGATAAGCAAAACCAGCCACCATAGCGCCGTTATCAGTGCAGAGATCCATTTCAGGGATATAAATAGTATATCTTTTTTCTTTTGATTCTTTAAGAAAGAGTTCCCGGAGATACGAATTGGCAGCCACTCCTCCCGCTATGCAGATATTCTTGATATTCATCTTTTTAGCCAGATCCATGGTTTTATCCGTGAGTACGGATATGGCAGCGATCTGGAATCCTTTTGCCACTCTGGCTTTATCAAAGTCCGGGTTTTTTTTAATAAAGTTCAGGACAGCGGTCTTTAATCCGCTGTAACTGAAATTGAATCTGTTGTGAGGGTCTTTTGACAATCCTGAAGAAAAGCGAATATAATCCTGTCCTTTATAGTTCCTGGCGATCTGATCAATAATAGGACCACCGGGATAACCCAAGCCCATCAATTTCGATACCTTGTCATAGGCTTCGCCTGCAGCATCATCCAGGGTTGTGCCAATGACCCTGTAATCAAAAAGGTTTCGGGCCATAACCAGCAGTGTATGTCCCCCTGAGACCAAAAGCCCTATGTAGGGAAATTTTGCCTTGTTTTTCAGGAAATTCGCATAAAGATGAGCCAGCAGATGATTGACGGATACCAGGGGTTTATGAAGAGAAAGGCTCAGGGATTTGGCAAAGGAAACTCCGACCATTAATGAACCGACCAGACCCGGCTGATTCACCACAGATATACAATCTATTTGATCCAGTTTTAATTTCGATTGCTTTAAAGCCTGCTCTAATAATCTGTTAATAACAGTTAAATGAACCCTGGATGCAATTTCAGGAACAACACCATGGAATTTTTCATGAAATTCCGTCTGGGAAAGAACGATATTAGCCAGGATTTTTTTCCCATCTCTTACTATTCCAATTGATGTTTCATCACATGATGTTTCGATACCCAGTACAAACATTATTATTTTGTTTCTTTGGTCTCCTGAGCTTTTTTATCTTTCAGATACTGCGCTTCCTTTGTAGAACCAGAGAAATAGATATCCAGTCTTTTGTCTTCAGCATCCTTGGACTGTTTGGCTTCAGTTTCAAGGATGTGCCATTCTGCTTCATCATTAACAGCTGATTCATACTCTAAAATGGCCGGTTCATATTCAATCTCGATATCTTTCACATAGGCAATGAAATCACCGCCGATCTCCTGTGGTGATTTATACAGCACCAGGGACTCGAATTTGAGATAGGGTTCATATTGAGGATACAGATGAGGCTTTTCGATATCTCGTTTTTTCAGCTCTTTAATATAGTTGGGATTATCCCATGAGAGTTTTCTCCAGCCTTTGAAAAACAGATGACCGAAATTGATACTTTTATATTTGCCGTGATTATCGATCATTCTGACTTCAATGGAGTTTTTGTAATTTCTGCCGGAAACCCAAATGGAGACAGATTTAATAGGGCCAACGTTTCTGACAACCCCCTGTCCTTCCTTCATATAAAAGACACTGATGGGATAGACCGGAGCTATCTCCGCCCAGTCATTTCCATGCGAGTATTCAAAATTCACTCTGATGCCGAGACATTTGTTGAATGTTTTGCCATTTTTGATCTTTGACGAATCGACATTGACCAGTTTAAGATCAGATAAAGATCTGCCTTTGGGTGTGTCTGAATAGCCAGACAGTTTTATTGTCCATTTGTCAATACTGATATTATCAGGCAGGTCGGCAAAATCGATCAGGGTTTTGCTCACAGGTTTCCCAATTTCAGAAGCCGTCGTGTCCTGAGCAGAGGCTGCTTCCTGGGAAAAACCGGTGGCAGTAAGAAATAAACAGAATAAAAGAGTAAAAATAAATGTTATCCGTAACATTATTAATTTACCTCCTTGTTGTTAAAATAATGTACAATATCAGACGCAAAAACAAGATCTATCTTGTTTGAACTAAGCTCCGGAAACATATTATGTAATACCTTGATGGTATTATCACGATTAATATGACCGATCCCTATGGCCCTTCCCTTCCTCAAAGCTACCTTAATTAGTTTTTTCATCTGTGATTTTATATATCCATAATCATTCTTGTTATCCAGGAATACATCACGGGTGGCAAAAGGGATATGCATATGCGATGCCAGGGATGCCGTGACGCTGTCCGGTGAAGTAAGGCTATCAATAAAGAACATGTTCTTTTCAGATACCTTCTCGAAAATGGACCTCATGGTCCTGTTATGGGATGTAGCCCGGCTTCCCTGATGATTGTTGATCCCGACAGCATAAGGAACAGTTAAAAGCATCTTTTCAATAGAATAGAATATTTTTTCTTTTGTCATATCTGTCATGATCTCGTATTCCATTAACTTGATCTGTCGTGATTCAAATTGATTGGGTTCCATAGGCATATGAAGCATGACCTCTTTGCCGGCCTGATGAATTCTTCTGGCGATCTGTCGTGATTGAGACAGAGAAGGGAGAACCGAGATAGTTATCTTGCCCGGGAATCGCAAAAAATCCTCCAGAAGGGGGTTGTCATAACCCGCATCATCAATAATAATAGCGATCTGGGCTAAATGGCCTTTTAATTGCCTTACGATATGAAAAGTCGTGATAGTACGATCTCTGTCAACGATAGAGATGCTGACCTGAATATCTGTGTTTTCCCGGGAAATGGGATATTCCTTCAATTCATAACCGTACTCATCGCTTATAACCTGTATTCCTTTGAGGAATTCTTTAAATTCCTGTCTGGAAGCCAGCACAACTCGAATTTCTGACAGGTCATCCCGTGCCAGATAAGCCATTTCATTTTCTTTTAATTGCCAAAGAGCTTGTTTTAAAAATCTATTTTTATTATTAAATTTCAATGCCTTGATCGCATTGAAATGAAATAGGATAAAAATGACAACACTGACGGCTAATACTAAATTAGCCAGAAATATAAGGTGAAAATGTTTTGTCTGTTTCTTTTTTTTCACCAAAACATCTCTACTCCTTATAATCTATTATAAACATAAAGCACTTCTACAGCTTTTTTAAGTTGTACATCATCCTCCAGATCAATGATAGCCTCATTCATGGTTTTAGTCTCATTAATCTTGGATTTGACCAATCGCCTTACTAGATTATAATCGGCTGCCAGACCGGCAGAATTTAACTTTTTTACCAGTGATTCTAAAAGCTTTTTTTGCTCATTTTGAGACAATTTGGGATATTTTTTATTCTCCTTTAAAAAAGTAGTGATATATTCTTTTTCCCATATTTTATTGATCAATTCCAGATCCTCTTTTTTGAGTTTTGGAAAATCAACTTCTATATTCGGTTTTATCCCTTTATTATGGATGCACTCTCCTGAAGGAGTGTAGTATTTAGCTGTTGTAAGGGCTATAGCCAGAGTTTTGTCCAGTTCTCTGACTGTTTGAACCACTCCTTTGCCAAAGGTTTTGCTGCCAACAATAGTGGCTCTTTTATTGTCTTTCAAAGCTCCGGCCACGATCTCGGAAGCAGAAGCACTGCCTTCATTTACAAGAACGATGATGGGCACATTTTTTAAATATTCGATTGATGAAGCATAATATTCTCTATCCTGGTCTTTGATCCGGCCCTTTGTGGAAACAATAATTCCCTTACTTAAAAACAGGTCAGATACTTTCCAGGCTGTATAGAGTAATCCGCCCGGGTTGTTCCTGAGGTCCAGTATCAAACCATCCACTTTTTCATCCTGAAATTTTGCACAGGCTTTTTCTAAAGATGAGGGTGTATCTTCAGCGAACTTTGTTATTTTTGCATAACCGATGCGTTTCTGTTTCCCTTCTTCATGTATGATCCTGGAAAAAACACTTTTTATGTTGATAATCTCTCTTGCTAATTTATAGCTCATGGGTTCCTTCATCTCTTCTCTTATGATCCATAACGTAACCGTGGTTCCCGGTTTACCTCTAATCTTGGAAACAGCCACATTAAGGTCCATTCCCTGGGTCGGCTCGTCTTCTATCCTGACAATCACGTCTCCAGGCAAAAGACCTGCCTTGCTGGCGGGAGTCCCATCGATAGGAGCAATAATCGTTAACAGATTATCACGCACGGTAATAATAAAACCAACGCCGCCAAATTTTCCCTCTGTTTCTATTTTCAAATCATTGTACCCCTCTTCTCTCATAAAACGGGAATAGGGATCATTTAATGAGGCCAAAAGGCCATCGATCGCGCCATAGATCAATTTCTGAGAATCCGGTTCATCAACATAAGTAGCCTCCACCAGGCTTAATACTTCATTGAAAACCTTCAAGTTCTTGTACAGGTCTTCATTGGCTCTCCCTATCTTTGAAAAGTAACGGGAAGTCAGAAACCAGATGATCAGTAAGGTAACAAACGAAATGATCCATATCCTTCTTTCTCTTCTATCCATTCTTTTCATGATACTACTCCTTTTATTTTATTATAAAATTGGTCAGACCTTGTGTATCTTTATGTAATGGGTTAGAAAATTACACATGAATACTGTTTGTCTGGGAATCAACTTTTTTATTTGTTTTGGCTTTGGGGATATAGCAATACCGGCAGCCGTGAATTAATACTTTTGGCCTTAATTTGCCTTCATACATTTCAGCATAAAGGGTATCATGAATATTTAATTCACTGCCACAGATGGGGCAGAATCGTTTTCTTAATTCATCCGGTCTTTTTGGTGCCCCTGTGTCTTCTTCATTGTGCAGCTCGAATCGGGCATTCTGCAGCCTTTTTTGATCTTCCAGCTGATGATACCTGGCTAAAAAATATAAAAACACAGCCAGGGCCAGTCCCACCCCGATAAATACCGGAATAATTTCCATAATTATTTTAACAGCCTTTTTAATTCATTGTGAACTTTGATCCAGACTTTTGTATTTGCCTTGATCTTATAATTTTTAATATAACTCAAAGATTTTAATTTATCAATAACTTTTTTATCATCATCTCTTATGAACGGGATATTGAATTCATTGGCTAAATTTATGATTTTCTTTTCTTTGCCTATCAAGATAACAGGGATCCGGTGTTTCAGGGCTACAACAGCCGGATGATAGCGCATGCTCACAACAAAACGGGCTGATCGAACCCTTTGAATAAGATCATCTTTGCAGCCATTATAGATCCAAAAATTTTTACAGAGATATGCTTTGAAATAAATTTTATCTTCAGGCATAATAATGAGCAAGGTGTCCTTTATTTTCTTATAGAAATCTATTATATTTCTCAATATCGTACAGGGTTTCAGAATTATGACCGTATACTTTTTCTTTATCTTTGACCTTTTTGCCTTCATTAAAAAAGCCAGATCACTGGCGGAATAGATATGGCCCGCTTCTTTAAATAAATTTGATTTTTCTCTGAAAACAACTAAAAAGGATTTTTTTATAATATATTGCCCAAGAAATATGGCTATTCCTGAGCTCAGGTCGGAACCATCGATACTCAGGGATACAAGAATTCCTCCTTTTATGATGAATATAAAGTTAATCATGAAATAGTATAAAAAACTTTTTAGGGACGTGATGTCCTGAAATATTCCTCCCAGATTGATCAGCACATCCCCTTTTTGAATAAAAAGCAATAATTTAAGAAAATTATAGCGTGAAAAACGTTTAATGAGATATGTTTCCTGCAGATAACGGCCCTTCTTCCCGGCGAGATAATAAAGATCCTTTTTGGAAAACGGTAGAAATTTCAAGGCCTGATCGAACAGGAGGTCGTCCCCGAAATTCTTATAACCCAGAAATCCATTTAAGAATATTTTTTTCATGCTCTTTTACTTTTTGAGAGATATAATAAATCAAAAGACTCAATAAACAACCTGTACCGATACCGTAAAATGATCTGATCAGTGTAATAAGGATAGGAGTATGGATATGGAGAAAAGAATTGAATGTGGTAGCAACGCCGACAAGGCCCAGAATATAGAGGGTAACAGCATTTTCGCGGATACGTTTATTTTTATAAAAGAAGAACAGCAGGCTTAAGAATGTATAGCCGAATATTTCCTTAAACCTCGGTCTGACAATAAAAATCTTTTCCAGTAGATCGCGTATTTTTATTTCCAGGGGTGAAGAAAAGGAGCTGACATTTCCCAGACGGATCACAGCGATAATAAGTACGAGTCCTAAAATAGATAAAAAAGCCAGGTCTTTATATTTTACAGGAAATAAAAGCAGTTTTTTATTATAAACGGCAATCTGGATCAAAGTGATCAGGAAAGGCAAGAAGAAAATAATCTTGACCCCGGGGAGGGTTTTTAAACCCAGGTAGCTATCCACACTATAAATAAAGGTTGAGATCAAGAAACACAAAAAGAACAGATACGCCAGATAGGTCAGGAAATCCTTTACAATATTCTTTTTTTTCTGTAATTTTAAAAAATAAGCATTCAACATTATCATGCCGACTGCAAAAACAACATAAGGTAATAAATGAAGGGCAAACATCACCAGGAGAATGATAATCTGTAATGTTCTCGATAAAAGAGTTGATTTTTGACTGATAATATAGAGAATGACAAGGATTAAAGTTGCATATCGAAAAAGTACGAATATCTTTTTGCCTGATCTTTTTAATAATACATCGGATAAAGAGGTCAATTGAAACTTTAAGTGATTGATCTTTATTAAAAGAGGATTAAGGATATCAATGATCTTCGACGGATCGGTCTTTCCTGAGGCGAACATTTTTTCTAGCCATAGTACTTTGACATTTCTTTCAAGTATGGCCCTCTGGTTCTGCCTGACCATGTACTCCATTTCATTTCCGGCAGAGTTGAATTTAATATAAGAATGGGCTTTGGCCAGGGATAAAGCCTTGTCATCAACCGTGTTGTTAATGAATAATTTATCTTTAATAAAAAATATATAGCTGTCGATCTTGCCTTTGACAGGATTATCTGCGAGAAAGAAAAAATTCCACTCTGCCTTTTTAAAAGTCTTTATATGGGGAGGATCATATTCTGCATCACAATTAAGCAAAAGAGATAAGGGAAGCGAATATTCCAGCAAACTGTAAGACTTGAAATATATTTTATTTTTATGAGGAGGTAGTTTTTTTATCTGAGACCCGAGTCGGTCGGGAATGATCAGATAGCGACAGGAAGGATCAAGTCTTTTTTGGATCCGGGGAAAGACCTTGACAGCGACAACGCCTTTTAAAAAGTGAATTTCTGGATAATCAGAGAGTAAATGAGAGATCCGTGATGGTTTTTTAAAACAATTGAAAAGCCCCTTGTTTTTTAACGCCAGTAAGTATGTCAGAAAGGTTTCGTTCCTGTAATGGAGTTGATAATCTTCTAAAAGATCATGATACTCAACTAATAGTGCCACACGGTGATAATTGAGATCGTAATAGATTCTGATCCCAATACAGAGGATGGTCATAAGACCCAGAAGTAAAATGATCCGTTTTTTCATAATAGAAAAGGGAAAAATGATCGTTTATTTTAAGATTTTACAAAAGGTATTGTCACCTACATCAGCGGCATTCCCTTCGTCAGTGTCGATATGAAATTCCAGTTTATATTTTTCATTCACTCTTATAATAACATTATTAAAGATAATACCCGCTTCCCCCGGTATCTGGACATTAACGACCTGTTTGTCCCGTACATTTATCTTTTTCGCAATTTCCGGAGTGATGTGGATATGTCTGGCTGCACGGATGGCCCCTTCTCTTAAATAAACTGAACCTTTCGGCCCGACCAGGGTTATGGGGAGGCTTCCCTTAATATCACCTGATACTTTAATGGGAAGGTCTAACCCTAAGAGTATGCCATCTGTTTTGCTCAATTCCACCTGGGTAAAAGACCTTGTGGGGCCCAGTATACGTACATTTTGGATACTTTTCATCCGTGGCCCTACTAATGTGACAGTTTCATGAGCGGCAAATTCTCCGGGTTGCTCAAGGTCTTTTAATTTAGTGAGTTGATAATCCTCTCCATACAGCATATGCAGGACTTCATCCGTGATATGAAGATGCCTCACGGAAACACCCACAGGGATATCATAACCCTGTTCTTTTCCGGGACATTGTCTTTTATCAACAACATCTTTTATGGTTTTGGCTATCAGATCAACCAGTTCATCATAATTGGATAAATACAGGCTACTCATTTAAAAATAAATTACCCATCTATGCTCTTATGTCAAGAAAATTCTAATAGGCATGAAATATAAAATGCTTGACTCTGTATCATAAATTATGTAAAATAAAGACCAATTCATGGAGAGCCCTGAGGGCGACCAGGATTAAGGGGCGGTTAGCTCAGCCTGGTTAGAGCGCTTGCTCGACACGCAAGAGGTCACTGGTTCAACTCCAGTACCGCCCAAATTGTACTGATGGAAATTTTTATTAAAAATCTGACAAAGTCAGTTAATGCTGATAAGGGAAGTAGTGTGCTTGATATATTTAACAAGATAGATTTAAAAGATAAGGAATCTATCCTTGTCTGCAAAAATGAAAATATTCTGCTTGATTGGAATAAAAAGCTTCATGATAAGATCCATATAGAATATTTGGATTTTAATGCGGAAGAGGCCAGAGAAGTATACCGGCATTCAACTTCCCATATCATGGCCCATGCTGTTAAAAATCTGTTCAAGGACGCCAGGATCACCATTGGTCCTGATATTGAAGACGGATTTTATTATGATTTTGATCTTCCCAGGCCATTGAACGAGAAGGATCTGGAAAATATTGAAAACGAAATGAAAAAGCTTATCAAAGCAAAAATACCGTTCATAAGGGAAGAATTATCCAGGAAAGAAGCCATACAGCTATTCAAGAAATTAAAAGAAGATTATAAAGTAGAGATATTGAATGAATTGCAGGTTGAAACAGTAAGCCTCTACAAGCTGGGTGATTTTATTGATCTTTGCCGGGGCCCTCATCTGGAGCATACAGGAAAAGTGAAAGCCTTTAAATTATTGAGTGTGGCCGGTGCCTACTGGCGGGGTGATGAGAAAAATAAAATGCTGCAACGCATTTACGGAACGAGTTTTGATACGCAGGAACATCTTGATGAATATTTAGCCTTTTTAAAAGAAACAGAAGACCGTGATCACAGGAAATTAGGTAAGCAGCTGGATCTGTACAGTATACAGGATACAGCCGGTGCCGGTTTCATATTCTGGCATCCTAATGGTGCTTTTATACGAATGGCTATTGAGGATTTCTGGAGAGTTGAGCATTTGAAAAGAGGTTACCAGTTCATTTATACACCTCATCTGGCTAAACTGGATCTCTGGAAGTTATCCGGACACTGGGATAATTACAGGGAAAATATGTATTCCCCTATCGAGATCGATAATCAACAATATATGATAAAACCGATGAACTGTCCGGGACACATACTCATATTTAAAAGTCATCTGAGAAGTTATCGTGAGTTACCCCTGAGATGGGCTGAAATGGGAACCGTATATCGATATGAACGTTCGGGTGTCCTGCACGGGATGCTGCGCGTAAGGGGATTTACGCAGGATGATGCCCATATTTTCTGCACAACGGCTCAGTTACAATCAGAAATAGAGAAAGTACTTGATCTGACCTTTTTTATGCTCAGATCCTTCGGGTTTGAAGAATACAGGATCATGCTGAGCACGAAACCGGAAAAGCATGCCGGGACAGATAAGATGTGGGAACAGGCCACAGACTCGCTGAGAAAAGCCCTGGAGAGTAAAAAAGTGGATTACAAGGTTGATCCAGGTGAAGGGGTGTTTTATGGTCCCAAGATCGATATAAAGCTTGTTGATGCCTTAAAACGGGGATGGCAGGGTCCTACCATTCAGGTCGATTTTATTATTCCCGAACGTTTCAATGTGAATTATATTGGCGAAGATGGCCACGAACACAGGGTTGTTATGATCCATCGGGCCGTTCTCGGATCCTTTGAACGTTTTGTGGGCACTCTTATAGAGCATTATAAGGGGGCTTTCCCTATATGGATGGCTCCTGTACAGGTCATGATCATTACTATCACAGATAATCAGATTCCCTTTGGTGAAAGGATCAAAACGAGGTTAGAACAGGAAATGATAAGGGTGGAAGCCAATTATAAAAGTGAAAAATTTGGAAATAAAGTTCGTGAAGCCATAACCAGAAAAATACCCTTTGCCTTTATCCTGGGCAAAAAAGAGGAAGAAAGCGGGACCGTCTCACTTCGTGGATATAAAGAGAAAGAAATGGGTACTTTTAAACTGGATGAGGTAATAAAGCTATTAAAAGAGAAAATTGATAATAAATCAATTTAATAGAAGAGGTGGCATTATAAAAAAGAAAAAGAAAGGCATTAAGATACCTTTTTACAGGTATAATGAATTAATCAGAGCTCCTCAGTTAAGGGTCGTTTCACCTGACGGGAGTTCAAAGGTCATGACAAAGGAAGAGGCTCTGAAGAAAGCCGAGGATTTGGGTCTGGATCTGGTCGAAGTGGCCTCAGGTACAAAACCGCCTGTGGCCAAGATCATTGATCATGGCAAGTTCAAATATGAACTAGAGAAAAAAATGAAGGAAGCGAAGAAGCATCAAAAGAACATTGTGGTCAAAGAGGTAAGGATGCGACCCAGCATTGGCGAGCATGATTATCAGATCAAAATGAATCATGTGAAGGAATTTTTTGAACACCAGAACAAAGTCAAATTTATTATTTTCTTCAGAGGGAGAGAAATAACTCACGCCGAACTAGGTATGCAGATGGCAGAAAGGATCAAAGAGGATTTGAAGAATCTGGCTATACTCGAGAATATGCCGCGATTAGAAGGCAGGATCATAGCGCTCGTCTTTTCACCATCCCCTCAGGGCAAAAAGAAAAGCACGAAAGGAGATACAAATGCCAAAAATAAAGATCAAGACTAAAAAAGGAGCTGCCAAAAGATTTAAAGTGACCGGAACAGGAAAGTTAAAAAGAAGACACGCCTATACCGGTCATCTGTTATCAAAAAAGAAATCGAGCCGAAAAAGAAAATTAAGAAAATCTGCGATCGTTACCGGCGGGGAAAGAAAGAGTATTTTAAAAACACTGGTAAGATAGAGATATTGAAATTATTTTGTAGCCAGGAAAAACGGGAACCAGGAGGAACAAGATGCCAAGAGTGAAATATTCAGTAGGCAGTAAAAAGAGAAGAAAAAAGGTTTTAAAAAGAGCCAAGGGATTCTGGGGCAGGAGAAGTAAATTATACAGAGTGGCCAAAACCACTCTTTTAAAATCTCTGCAGTATGCTTACAGGGATAGAAAAGTTAAAAAAAGAGAATTTCGCAAGCTCTGGATCACCAGGATTTCAGCAGCCTGCAAACAGAGAGATATGTCTTATAGCCGATTTATCGCGGGATTGGATAAGGCTAATATCCTTTTAAACAGAAAGGTTCTTGCCTATCTAGCGGTACATGATAGCCAGGCTTTTGATGATATTATTGCGATGGTGAAAAAAGCAGGAGAGAAATAAGATTAACAAAGGATTCAGTCCTGGCAAGATCGTTATCTTCAGTTTTATTACCGGGATTATTGCTGGAACCATACTGTTATCTTTCCCATTTACCTTTCATGGCAAAGGGCTCCCTTTTATTGACAGACTCTTTACAGCCGTTTCCGCTATATGTGTGACGGGACTGATTGTGGTTGATACCGGGTCGAAATTTACTATCCCCGGTCAGTTGATTATTTTGGTTTTAATCCAGATGGGTGGGTTGGGACTGATGACGTTTTCTACTACATTTGCTCTTATCATTAAAAGGAAAATGTCTGTAAAAGAAAAGTTAATTATACGAGAAGGACTGAATAAATACGGATTAAGCGATACCAGAAGGGTCATCTGGTATATCATTATTTTTACCTTTATTATGGAGATCCTGGGCGCTTTATTATTGTACCTCAGGTGGGACAACGTCTTCCCCACACCTCACAGAAGATTGTACCTGTCCTTATTTCATTCTATATCAGCCTTCTGCAACGCCGGATTCTCCCTTTTTTCAAACAGCCTGGAACGGTTCGCCTTTGACCCTGTAACTGTTCTTGTCATAACCTCGCTTATTATTGTAGGAGGACTTGGATTTTTTGTCAATTATGAGATCAAGAATTTCATTGCCAGAAAATTTACTTTTATCAGGAAACTTTTTAAATTACGATCTTTTTCTATTCATATGAGCCTGCATACAAAAATTGTCTTATCAACAAGTCTTGTGTTGATCGTTTTTGGGGTTGTAATGCTGAATCTCTTGGATATAAACCAGCTTATGAGGGATAAAGGTGTTGAAAATAGACTATTAATTGGGTATTTTCAATCTGTAACAGCCAGAACAGCCGGTTTCAATACAATAACCATAAGAGATTTGACCAATAGCAGCTGGGTCATATTGATCGTTCTGATGTTTATTGGAGGTTCTCCCGGCTCTACCGCCGGTGGTATTAAAACAACAACCATGGCTACTTTGTTTTTAACGCTAAAGTCGATGTTCAGGGGCAGGGATAATGTAGAAGCCTATAATCGAACATTGCCAAAGATTATCATACGCAAGACCATCGTGATCTTTACCATGGGCTTGGGCTTGATCCTGACCGCTTTTGTTATTATCATGGCTATCGAGCAGAAAAAATTCCTGTCCCTCCCTGTCTTATTTGAAATAACGTCGGCTTTTGGCACAGTAGGTCTTTCTACCGGTATCACTTCATCACTATCACCTTTGAGCAAACTTGTTTTGATCGTACTGATGTTTGTCGGCAGAATTGGACCTCTTACGATAGCCATTTCCATGGTTGAAAAAGAAAAATATCTGATAAAATATCCGGATGAAAAGATAAGTGTGGGGTAATAATTATGGCAAAGAGTTTTGTTGTCATCGGTCTTGGTAAATTTGGTATAGCCGTGGCTAAAGCTTTATCGGAAGAAAAACTGGAAGTGATCGCTATAGACAGGGACGAGAAAATGGTCAACGAAATTGCTGACCTTGTGACCGAAGCGGTTGTCCTTGATGCCACTGATGAGAAAGCCTTGCGGAGTATTGAAGTGCAGTCTGTAGATGTAGCGATTGTGGCCGTTGGCGATATTGAGGAAAGTATTTTGATTACGCTTCTTTTAAAAGAGCTGGGCATTAAAAAAATAGTAGCCAAAGCTGTTGGTGAAGAACATAAAAAAGTGCTGGAGAAGATAGGGGCTACCAAGATCATACTGCCTGAACAGGAAGTAGGTCAGAATCTGGCAAGAGCCCTCTCTTCACCCAGGATCTTTGATCATATAGAGATGTCCGATAAATACAGCCTTGTGGAGATAAAGCCGCTATCAAAATGGGTGAATAAAACTATTAGAAAAGCTGACATTAGAAATAAATATAATATTTCCATTGTTGGAATAAAAAAGAAATTTCCAAATATTGATGAAAAGGGGGAACTGAAGGAACAGGAGAATATCCTTATCGCTCCTTCAGCCGAAACGAAAATACTGAAAGAGGATATTTTGATCATTATCGGGGACAAGCAATCTCTGGAAAAATTAAAAAATGGATAGAGGATTGGCAAGGGTTACCTTTTTTGTATCGCTGTTTTTGATCTTGATCATATTTGATCCTGATAAAGGCGTCTCGCAGTCATATACAGATCCGGCTGTTCTCATGAAAGTGGACAAGTTTGTATTTAAAATAGGCGTAATAGAATATTATGATAATGAAAAAGGTCCGGTGTTTGTCCTCCCTTTTATTCTTCATCTGGGTCTGGCGGACAGGGTAGAGTTCAAAGGTATATTTCCTTATTTGCAGTATAAACAAAAATATCCCAAAGAAGGTGAAACCTTTGGCGATATCCTTCTTTATCTGAAATTTGATATAGCCAAATTCAGCTTTCATTATCCTTCTTTTCTCTATGAACGAAGTGTTAAAAATTATTTTGATTTTATAACCGGGTTTAATATCGCTACAGGACCTTTATCAACAGAGGAAGAGTCACGATTTGATCAGTACGCGACCGGACTTCCTGATTGGCGAATAGGTTTTTACTATGGTCAGGAGATCGGGGATCTTTTTTTTGATATCAATTTTATATATATTTTTGCTTCTGCACAGGGAGAAGAATATCTGCCTTTCAGCGGGGAAATATTCTCTACCAGCAAGAATAGTTATTTTTTTGATATTCACAAGGTTTTTGTAAAATTTTTCTGGCCAGGTCGCTATCCCTGGGCTCCTAATGAAGCCCCGTTGTATGAAAAATATCCTCATGCTGATGATTATTTTATTTTTAATACAGCCCTCAATTATGACATCTATCCCAACTTCACCTTTTTTAATTACGGAGTCTTTGTCGAACTTTTATGGTTACAGAGCTTTCATAAGATATCACTCAGGCAGACAGAGATTTTGATCTGCCCTGGATTACAGGTTTATCTATCAGGTTCAACCACGGCCCTGGGATCAGTCGCTATTCCGCTGGATGCGAATAAGCGAGAGTATTATTTTAACACAAAGTATTTTATTGGATTAAGCTTCCTGTTATAAAATTAATTGACATTAAAATTAAAAATAGTAAAGTTCTTTATAAAGATTAATTCTGCCTTATAAAATCCTGATCTTAAGGGAGGTGCATGATTTTTGGAATTCTCAGTAGATAAGATCGACCTTTTAGAAGAACGTGTCAACAAGCTGTTAAATTTAATTCAGAAACTTCGCAAGACCAATGATGAGCTTTACAGTGAAAATCAAGGATTAAAGAAAGACACACAGGACAGGGAGAAATATTTAAAAGATATCGAAGAAAAGTACAAAAAGATGAAATCAGAATTTGATGAATACTCTTCCAGTCAGTTGATGATAAAAGAAAAAATCGAGTCCATGATCGAGAGCCTGGATGAGGTAGAAAAAAAGTTTGAACCCGAAGATCTGACATCCGGGACGAATGAAGAAGAATCTGCTGATAATCAACAGGAAGAGGGTGGATCTCCGGCAGGATCGGAAGAAAAACTCAATGTTTCTGAAGAATTGTCAGAAGAAGATAAAATAGAAGTGATCCCTGATTTGGAAGGACCGGATGATCGATCTGAAGACGATGAAGAGATCACGATCGATCCTTTTGAAGATGAAGAAGACGAATCTGAGGAAACAAAAGAAGAATAGCGATATTTACTTATGTCAGAAGTGATTAAACATATTAAAGTTAACATATTGGGGAATGAATACACCTTGAAAACTGATGCTGATGAATACTATATCAAGCAATTAGCTGATTATCTGAATAAAAAATTCCTGGAAATGACCCATAAAGGACATGGCCCGTCGACACTCAAGGAATCGATTATGGTTGCTTTAAATGTGGCTGATGATTTTTTTCGATTAAAAGAACAGGTCGAAAAAACAGAGAGAGATTTAAAGACCAGAGCCGATGAGTTGATTAAAAAGATAGAAGATGGCTTGACCAAGGAATACATCGAAATAAAGTAAATATCATGGAGTCGATTCTGAAATCAGAAAAAGATATCCAGCTGATCATATTTGATATCAACCATGTCGAATACGGAATTTCTATTGATCATGTTGTTGAGATCGTTAAACTGCAGCCTGTCATTGCCTTGCCTCAGGGCCCTTCCTTTATAAAAGGTGTTATTAATTTGCGAGGTAAAGTGATCCCTATTATGGATTTGAGGGAACGTTTTAATGTCGTTTCCATCCGTAATACACGTCAGACCGGTATATTGATTATTGATATTGAAGGAAAAGAAGTTGGCCTGATCGTTGATAGGGTCATTGATGTTAGAGTTATGGCCCTGGATAACATAAAGCCGACTCTACCTGTTATGGATGGGATCAAAATGCAATATGTCAAAGGGATCGCCAAATATAACGATAAATTGGTCATTATCCTGAATATTCAAAATGTTCTGAGCAGCGAAGAAAAAATATTTTTACAGGATACAACGATTTATGAAAAGCCATCAGGTTAAACTATTTTATTTTTTTATTCTTGTTTTTGTGTTCACCTCGATATCCTTTACTTTAATTTATAAAATACCTTCACCCTATCTTTTGATCGCTCCTCTGGGAGGACTGGTCCTGTCCTCATTGTTCTTTTTATTATTTTTTAATTCTTATAGAAAGAGAATTTACAGGAATCTGACATTTACCTTGAAATTATCTCAGGGTATCATTGATGAGCAGATCTATGAACAGGCGGAAGATGAAGTGGGACGACTCTCGGATGCCTTGAATGAGGTGGCCATACACCTTAAATTCGTCATTAATAATTTTGATGAGGCTATTCAAGGACTTTTATCAATCATTGAAAAGGTACATCGCACAAGTGAAACCGTCACTTCTGAGACAAAATCCCAGACCCTTCTTCTGGAGGATATATTACATGCTTTTGAACACCTTGATCGATCTCTTAAAGATGTGGCTCAAAAAGCCGGTAATATGGCTGATATGGCTCAGATAACGAGAAAAGATGCTTATGAAAGCGGAAATTCCATTATTGAAATGATCAACGAGATAAATGAGATTTCCAAGAGCACAAAGCAGATCGTTGAGATCATTGACGTGATCAATGATATTTCTGATCAGACCAATCTTTTAGCCTTAAATGCTGCTATAGAAGCGGCTCGTGCCGGTGAGCAGGGGAAAGGTTTTGCTATTGTGGCCATGGAAATCAGGAAGCTGGCTGAGCGAAGTGCTGAAGCCGCTAATCAGATCGGTGAACTGATCCAGATGAGCAATAAAAAAGTGCAAAAAGGCACTTTCCTTTCAAAATCAGCCGGTTCAGCGGTAAATAAAATTTTCAGGGGGATTAACAACTTTGCTGATGTCGTGAGTAAGATAAAATCTATCACCATGAACGATTCTGATAAAAGTATCAGTATCCTGCATTCCCTTGAACGGGTCAAAGAGGTCAGCCAGAATACAGTTTTTCAGATCCGCCAGCTGGTCAATACAGCCCTGAGCCTCTCTGATTATACAAAGAATCTGAGCGTGATATTGGAGAAATTCAATATTAAAAAGGATTCATCTTCACTGGAATTGACCACTCGTCCTGATCTGTTGGAGCTGGAAAAGAAATAACCCCTTGCGCTTTTCATTACAATGATATATAGCGACAAGATCATCAGAGCCTTTTACAATGACTGTGGTGAACTAGTTAACAATCTGGAAGAAAAATTATTGCTTCTGGAAAAAACCCCTGAAAACAAGAATATCATCAATGAAGTATTTCGTCTCGCTCACAGTATAAAAAGCGAATCAGGATTAATGGGTTTTCATTACTTTTCAGCGCTGGCTCATAAAATGGAAGATATTTTTCACTTGCTGAGAGATGGGAAAATATATGTCAACGACGGTCTCCTTGATGTATTTTTAAGAACAACAGACCGGTTCAAGAATATCCTGAATAAATTAAATCAAACGGGAAAGGAAGTATTTTCCAATCAGGATTTGATAGATAGGCTATCCCGCATCGAGCCGGAAGAAAGAGAACTTATGCCTGAGAAGATAAAAAAAGAAGCCAAAAAGCTGGATATTTCTAAAGAGGATATTGAAAAAGCCATAAAACAGGGATTTAATAATCTTTTTCTGATCAATGTCAAATTATTTGATAATGTGGCGTTAAAATATGCCAAAGCGTTCCTTGTCTATAATAATCTGACATCGGCGGGCAGTATCATAAAGGCATCAGTCGATTTTCAAAAACAGCAGAGTGATGACCTCTACCTTGATTTTTCCATTCTCATAGGAACAAATAAATCTGAAAATGAGATCTATGATCTGGCAGATGTAAGTGAAGTAGAAAGGATCTCTGTTAAAGGGGCTTTTAAAAGCGGTGAATCAATCACAGGGGTATCAGAAGATAAGCAACAAATGCAATCGATTCGAGTGGATGTTTCTAAAGTCGATAGTCTTATGTCTTATGTCGGTGAATTGATCGTTAATTATAACCGGCTTGAAAAGGTTGTCCCGCTGGTGAATGCCCATCGGATCCAAAAAGGGATCAAGACAGAATTCAATGAGGTGACAACCCATCTGAAACGGATTATTGGTTTCCTTCAGGATGATGTTATGAAGATCAGGATGGTGCCTTTGAAAACATTATTTGATAAAATACCGAGATTAATCAGGGAACTGTCACGAAAACTGGATAAACAGGTCATGCTCGATATTTCCGGTGAATATACAGAGATCGATAAAACCGTCATTGAACAATTAAGGGATCCTTTGATCCATATTATCAGGAATGCCATTGATCACGGGATAGAGACATCCATGGAAAGGCACAAGAAGGGCAAAAATGACAAAGGCCAGCTGACCATTAACTCGTATCAATCCGGGAATAAGATTATTATTGAGGTCGCTGATGATGGAAAGGGTCTGGATAAAGAAAAGATCATGTACAAAGCCATTCAGATGGGTTTGGTGAACAAAGAAAAAATGAAGGATATGCAAGAGACGGACATCTATAATTTTATATTTGAGCCTGGATTTTCAACCAGTGAGGATGTCAGCGATCTGTCGGGCAGGGGAGTAGGGATGGATGTTGTAAAAAAGAACATTGAAGAGCTGCAGGGGAAGATGCAGGTACTTTCCAGAAAAGACCAGGGAACCAGGATCATCATATCGCTGCCTTTAACCCTGGCTATCGTAAAAGCTCTTATCGTCAAAGTGTCTGATCTTGTTTTTGCCGTTCCGCTTTATTTTGTCGAAGAGACTCTGCGTATATATCATGATCAGATCAGATCTCTGGAAGACTATGAAGTCATCGAGTTAAGGGAACATCTTGTCGCCCTGGTTTTTTTGAGGGAATTACTGGGGAAAAAACGTGCTGCTCTCAGGGTTAAAAACCGTTATAAATATTTTGTTATTATTGTAAAATATAATAATAAAAAAGTAGGTCTGGTGGTCGATTTCCTTGTGACGGAGCAGGATATTGTTATTAAGCCTTTATCAGGATATATTGAGGATATCCGAGGTGCATCAGGGGTAACCATTTTGGGGGACGGAACAGTGGCCTATATACTCGATCCTCCTAAAATGATCGAGTCTTATATAAAGAGTCGAAAAAAGGTCAGGAAATAATATAAAGATCTTTTTTCAAGGGGAAGGACCCTATGCCGGATATTATTACCCATATGGGATTCAATTATCTTGTATACCGTGCTTTTAAAAAACGATTCAATCTTTTTTTATTTTTACTGGGCTCTTTCCTGCCTGACCTGGCAGTAGGTGTCAAGATCATCATAATCGATATTTTCCACTTTTCTCCGGTAGAATTTGTCATAGGTTACTCTGTGCTTTTCCATACTCTGATCATTTCACTTCTCTTTTGCCTGAGTCTGGGAATTTTATTTGAAAAACCTCTGTTTTCCACAGTATCGTTGTATTCCGGTGTGCTGGCCCATCTTTTGCTCGATTTTTTACAGGATAACTGGGGAAAAGGTCTGCTGCTCTTTTTCCCATTTTATAACAGGCCTGTCAAGCTTGGCTTTTTCACCTATGGGATAGAATTTAGATATATCTATGTGCTCATCCCTCTGGCTATTTTTATTTATCTCTGGAAAAAGGAAAATCTGCAGATCAGACCGGTGGTAAATTATAAACGGATCCTCCTGTCCCTGTTCTTTACTTTTTGTATTATATTTCTGGCCCTGTCTCAAAGACAAAAGATATTTGAAAGCGGCGTGTTCTGCATTGATTTCCGGTTCAATCCTGAAAAATATCACGGGAATCCAATTGTTTTTAATAATGTCCCGATTGTTTCTGAAAAACCGCTTCAGATCTATGCCCGAAAGATGATATTGAACCTGAAAGGAGTAAAAACAAAATTTCTCAAAGGTACAAAGGTTGTTTTGAAGGGAACGTATCATCATCCGGAAAAAAGTATTTATGTGGCAAAAATCTACTTGAGGGATTATTCGTACAAACAGATGATCTCTTTTTTTGGATTGATACTCTTTGCTGGTTTTATCATAAAATCACATTATGCTTTGAAAAAAGATCATAAAAAATGAAAAAGTCCGGTATAACCAATCTACCACTGCACTACGGCAAAGCCCCCCGATGGCTTTTTAACCGAATGGTGAAATTGGCCAGAGAGATCACCCTGATCATGGTTGAGGAATTTGGACTGGAAGCCTTTCTTAAAAGGATCGCTGATCCCTTCTGGTTCCAGTCGTTCGGGTGTGTTCTTGGTTTTGACTGGCATTCCAGCGGTGTTACCACAACGGTTTGTGGAGCGTTAAAAGAAGGTCTGAAGGATATTGAAAATGAGATAGGTATATTTATTGCCGGCGGCAAGGGGTCTGTCTCCCGAAAGACTCCTGAAGAGATCACAATAAAAAATTCTTCAAAGGTCAGAACTGAAAAATTAATCTATGCCAGTAAGATCGTGGCCAAAGTGGATAATACCGCTATTCAGGACGGATTTCAGCTTTATCAGCACAATTTTGTTTTTACACGCGATGGAGACTGGGCTGTTATTCAGCAGGGAATGAATCCCGTCAGCCGGTATGCCAGGCGTTATCACTGGATAAGCCTTTCTGTAAAAAGTTTTACTGACGAACCCCACGAAGCGATCTGTTGCGACATCAAAAAAGAGCGTGTGTTGAATATGGTGGCCAGGGAGAGTCAGAAGGCCAGGCAGAATGTGGTGGTCTTGAGTTCTGAGAAGCCCGAAAAATTAATTAAAGAAATAAAGATAATGCAGCGACTCAATTTACCCCGGCATCATTATATTGATGTCCGGGATATCAATCCTGACAGGCTTTTCAAGATTTTCCTCAAGACCTATGAAAAAAGACCAAAAGATTTTGAAGATCTCCTGTGTCTTCAGGGAGTAGGTCCTAAGACGATCAGGGCTTTATCTTTGATCTCGGAATTGATTTACGGCCAGACACCTTCCTACCAGGACCCTGCGCGTTATACTTTTGCTCATGGAGGAAAAGATGGCCACCCCTACCCGGTAAACAGAGAAGTTTATGACCGGTCTATCAATATCCTGGGTAAATCTATCCAAAAGAGCAAAGCGGAACGATCAGAAAAGGCCAAAGCCTTAGAGCGTCTCTTTCGGTTTTATTCAGAAAGCCGTAATTCCTTCAAGCCTGATCATTAAAGATAACATTCACTTTTTTAATATCCCAGAGTGGTTCGAGACGTTCAATAGTTTCATCTTTAATATTGCCTGCAAATTGATGATCGCTGTTCAGATTGATCCAGACAGAGATCCCGCCTTCTTTCACTTCTATTTTTTTAATAAAATTGACCTGTAAAAGATCCAGACCGGTCAGAGGATTGATTACACGTGATAGTCGCTGCCTGACCACATTTTCATCGGTATGTTTTTTTTCTTTTATCAGATCGTTTTTGTGTTCATAATTCTCTATCGCTGTTTTCAAGGCGTCGACAGCCAGAACAGCACAATGCACTTTAACAGGGGGCAATCCACCCAGGGTCTCAGATGCCTCTTTCCAGTTGATCTTTTTGGCCTGCTCAAGGGTCTTTCCTTTAGCCAGCTCAGTGATGATGGAGGCTGTGGCGATATTGGAGGCACAGCCGTAGGATTTGAATTTTATATCCTTAATAATTAGGGATTGTTTATCTATTTGAAGATACAGCTTGACCATATCCCCACAGGCAGGCGAGCCTTCCGTAGCCATAGCGTCCGGTTTGTCCATCTCGCCGACATTTTTAGGATTCTGAAAATATTCCAGAACTTTTTTTGTATAAGGTAAACTCATTTCTTTCCTCCTGATACCAAGTACTATGTACCAAGTTGATAAATTTAAACCAGTACATAGTAATTAGAACGTGGTACTTTTTAAAGGGCTTAAATCCCGTAATTTTTCAACGACCTCTTTTGTCTGTTTAATGGTATAATCCATATCTGCTCGAGTCAGATATTTACTCAGGGAATATTTGATCGATCCATGAGCCCTTTCATGTGTAAAGCCCATGGCCAGAAGAACATGAGAGGCTTGAAGAGCGCGTGAAAAACAGGCTGACCCTGTGATCACAGCAATGCCTCGCATATCAAGATGCAGTACAACAGATTCCCCTTCAATATATTCAAAAGAGACATTCAGATTGTTCGCTACCCGTTTTGAGAGATCCTTTGATCCGTTAATTAGGACATGTTCGATTCTGCTGCCAAGCCCATTATATAAATAATCTCTCAACCCTTTAACTTTCTCAAGATCCTTTTCCTTGAATATTTCAACAGCTTTGCCAAAACCTGCAATACCCGGCACATTTTCTGTGCCTGGTCTTAAATTGTTCTCCTGATATCCCCCATCCAGTATCTTCTGAACAGGAATGTTTTTTTTAATAAATAATCCCCCTGATCCTTTAGGACCATGTATTTTATGGGCCGATAGGCTTAAAAGATCGATATTCTGTTTTTGAACATCAATAGGGGTCTGGAGAAAGGCAATAGCAGCATCAGTATGAAGAAGAGCTCCTTTTTGATGTACAATATCGGAGATCTTTGGCATATCCTGGATAGTCCCCACTTCATGATTGGCATAAATGATACTGACCAGGAGCGTCTTCTCGTCTAACAGAGATTGTAAATGTTCCAGATCAATAAATCCCTGTCCATCCACCTTTACTTCCTTTACTTCAAATCCTGACTTTTCCAGGGCTTTCGCCGTATTAAGAACAGAGAAGTGTTCAATACCGGAAATAATGATCTTTTTCCTTGAAGGATCCTTATTGGTTAACGCCAGGCCTTTCAGAGCCATGTTATTGGACTCGGCCCCACCCGAGGTAAAGATGAACTGATCTCCCGGTCCAGATCTCAATTTGCCCAGAATGATCGAACGGGCTTTTTCAACAGCGTCCCTGGCTTTTATTCCGGGTGTATGAGAGAACTGGGAAGAGGCCACAGCATAATCTTGAAGGAAATAATGGTTCATATATTCCGTCACTTTATTATCAACCCGGGTAGTGGCATTGTTGTCCAGATAGACCGTCCTTTGATATTTTTTCATAAGATTGCTCCTTAAATAAAAAGGGTAATATCAGCATCTTTCGTAATATAGCAGTATTTACCCACTGTCCCATAGCTTTTCACCAGATCGGCTCTCAGGTCTTTTTCTTTGATCCCCATCAGCTCCATGGTCATAGTGCAGGCGATGATCTCCCCGCCCAAGGATTTAAAACTCTGGGCCAGTTTTTCTAGGGAGGCGACATTGTGCCTTCGCATTTTTAATCTGATCATGGCTTTGCCCAGCCCAAGAAGATTCATTTTTGAAAGGGGTGCTTTTTTGAATCCCCTTTTGGTTAAAGCCTTTAACCCCCAGAACGTAAAAAACAGTGATACAGGAATACCCATTGAAAGAAAGCCGTTTCCAATGATAAAAGCGCTCATGAGCTTGTCAAAATCTCCGCTGTGGACAATGATAGTAGCGGATCTGTTATTATTATTTTTTATATTCATGACACATCCCCTTTTTAACTATATTTTAAATGTTCTTTAAGCATACAGCGGTCCATAACAAATAAAAGTCCCTTATCAGAAGCGATCTTTTCAGCCTGTCTGCTAACAATACCTTCCTGAAGCCAGGCCGCTTTGGCCTCTATCTGAAAGGCCTGCTCAACCAGTTCAGGAGTATATTTGGCTTTTCTGAAAATAACCACTGTGTCCACCTTGCATGGTATATTTTTTAATTCTTTGTATACTTTTTCCCCCAGAATATCCTGATCAAGACGGGGATAAACAGGTATGATCTGGTATCCCTGATGTTTCAAGTAGCTGGCCACATGGTTTGATGATCGTACAGGATTAGGAGATAACCCGACCACAGCAATGGTTTTTGTCATTTGAAATATATTTTTAATAATCTGATCCATGTTTTTACCTATAATTTGAACTTTATCCTCCATACGTCTTTCCCCTGCTTTTTTTCAATAATTTTTATACCCATTGACTCCAGGGCCATGGGAATTTCATCAAAAGACTGAGGATGATCGCCGATAACCTGAATCAGATCACTCTTTTTCCCATCCATGATGGCCTGGCGTGTCTTGATCAAAGGTATGGGACAGTTCTCATTAAGGCAATCTACCACCTTCATAAAACCTCCAAAATATCACAAAACTTATGATATTAATATAAACACATAAATTTAAAAGTCAATAGCACAGCAAAAAGAGGCGGAAGGGGGGTACTTCCGCCTATAAGGGTGAGGACAATAGATTTGAAGAGGTAGAAGAATATAATCTATAGTACTATTAAACATTCTTAAAAAAGATCTTAAATTCTGATTTAACACGATTGCGTCATCCATGATTATAATCTTGTTTTTTTTACTTAACAGATACGACTTTTTTAATTTCAGGCAGTTTTTGCCTTAAAATCTTTTCTACACCGTATGCCAGAGTAATAGTAGAAGCGGCGCAACCGGCGCATGCCCCGGTCAGTCTCACTTTTACGATCCCGTCATCTGTGACATCGACCAGTTGAACATTCCCGCCATGGGCCAGAAGAGACGGTCTCACTTCTTCCAGTATTTTTTCAATTTTTTCCTTCATCTGAGTCCTCCTTTATAATATCACAATTAATATGATATTATAAATATAATCCCTGAAGACATATTGTCAAGCTTTATCTGATGTACCTCGTTCACTTCGTGGTCGAATCCTATCCCTCCATGTCCCGTGAAATGCGAAGCATTTCCGGGATTAAATCTCCCGAGAAATCGCATAGCGATTTCCGGGACTTTATCCTGGAAATTTATCATAGATAAATTTCTCAGGGCCCGCAATTCTATGAATTGCAGGGGAGGGATTCGACGACCCGCAGGAAGCGGGGAGTGTTAAATCTGCAATGGATAGCAAAAGATTTGACCCCGATATGCCTCCTGCACTTTGTGGTCGAATCCTATCCCTCCATGGGGATTCGACACGATATGCCTCCTGCACTTTGTGGTCGAATCCTATCCCTCCATGGGGATTCGACACGATATGCCTCCTGCATATCGAAACTTCTTGACTTTTGAATGTATTAATATAAAATCTGTAATGATTCTAATTTTAGAATTATTGCATAAAGGAGTTCTTTTTGTCACGGATAAATGATATTTCCATTGTGCTTTCCGGAGAAGCAGGGCAGGGTCTGAAGACAGTTGAGCTTGTCCTGAACAGGATACTGAAACTTGCCGGCTACAATCTTTTCGCTACCAAAGAATATATGTCAAGGATCAGGGGAGGGAATAATACAACCTCCATACGTATTTCAGACAGCAGGATTTCGACACTGATCAACAGGATCGATATCCTTCTGGTATTGAATAAAAATGGACTGAGCCGTTTATTAAAACGTATCACGAAAAACACTCTGATCATCGCCAGACGATCGGATGTAGAAACTGAATGTAAAAATGCCAAATGTCAGATCATTGATATCCCTTTTATAATCTTTGCCTCAAATATCGGCAAGGCTGTTTATGCCAATACCGTGGCCGTAGGTGTACTCTGCGGAATCCTTAAGGTAAAAGAATCGATTGCCCGGGACTATATTAAAAAATATTTTTCTAAAAAACCGGATGAGATCAATAACAATATTCTGGCTCTAAGCAAGGGATATGAAGAAGGAACAAAAATACAGGAAAAAGTAAAAACCACCCCTAAGCCTGTATCCGGAATAAAAGATGATCTGTTGCTGAATGGTACTGAAGCCATCGCTCTTGGAGCTATTGCCGGTGGATGTAATTTTATCTCATCGTATCCAATGTCTCCCTCAACAGGTGTTCTGGTATCCCTTTCAAAAAATGCTGAAAAGTTTGGTATTGTAGCCGAACAGGCTGAGGACGAGATATCAGCTATCAATATGGCTATCGGGGCCTGGTATGCGGGGGCCAGGGCTCTGGTGACAACTTCCGGAGGCGGATTTGCTTTAATGGGTGAAGGTCTTTCTCTGGCCGGGATCACGGAAACGCCGATTGTGATCCATCTGGCCCAGAGGCCCGGGCCGGCCACAGGACTTCCTACCAGGACAGAGCAGGGAGACCTTGAACTGGCTTTATACAGCGGGCATGGTGAGTTCCCCCGTATACTTTTAGCTCCGGGAAGGATCGAAGACGGGTATTATCTCATGCAAAAAGCTTTTGACCTGGCTGACAGATTTCAGGTACCGGTCATTGTATTGACCGATCAGTATTTTGTGGATTCCTATTATAATATTCCTTCACTGAGTTTACCCGCTAAACTTAAAAATCATTT
This sequence comes from Spirochaetota bacterium, assembly GCA_016931325.1. Classification (GTDB taxonomy): domain Bacteria; phylum Spirochaetota; class JAHITG01; order JAHITG01; family JAFGFC01; genus JAFGFC01. The sequence continues at coordinate 27,406 of JAFGFC010000121.1, forward strand.
TATTAAAACAGAAAAGAACTATAAAAGATATAATCTCATTAAAAATGGGCTATCCCCTCGGGGCATCCCGGGTTATGGAAAGGGGTTGGTGTCTGTGGACAGTGATGAACATGATCAAAAAGGTCATATTACCGAAGATCTTGATCTGCGGATCAAAATAACGGATAAGAGGCTGAAAAAAATAGCTGAGATCAGAAAAGTGATCATGCCTCCTGTTTTAACAGGAAATAAAGATTATAAGACCCTTCTGGTCGGGTGGGGATCGACCTATCATGTTATTAAGGAAGCCATGGAAAATATCGGGCGAAAGGATCTGGCCTTTTTACATTACAACTGGATCTGGCCGCTTCATGGTGATACCAAAAAATATTTAAAGCAAGCTAAAAAAACCGTGATCATTGAAAATAACGCCACCTCCCAATTTGGTAAATTGATAAGAATGCAGACGGGGATTGATATTAATCATAGAATTTTAAAATATAATGGTCTCGCCTTTTCCGTTGAGGAGATGGAATCTTATATCAAGAAAGCATTGGAGGCAAAGTAGTGGACAATAGACGGTTTGACATGAAAGGGATCGATATGGCCTGGTGTCCGGGTTGTGGTAATTTCAATATTTTAAATATTTTAAAAAAAGCCCTGACAGAACTCAAGATCGAACCTGTTGAACTGGTTCTGGTCTCCGGTATCGGTCAGGCAGCCAAGATACCGCATTATCTGAAAACGAATCTGTTCAACGGGCTCCATGGCAGGAGTCTCCCCGTTGCCACCGCCATAAAAGCGGCTAATCCCAATCTGACCGTTATTGCAGAGAGTGGTGACGGCTGCATGTACGGTGAAGGGGGAAACCATTTCATCCATACTATAAGAAGAAATCCTGATATTACTAATATCGTTCATAACAATATGGTCTACGGTCTGACAAAAGGACAGGCCTCGCCGACAAGCCAGATCGGCTTTCACACCCCGGTTCAGGTGAACGGAGTTGTACTGGAGCCATTCAATCCTCTGACTGTTGCGATAGCGTTTGAGGCTTCCTTTGTAGCCCGTTGTTTTGCCGGGGATACGGAGAAGACCGTTGACATAGTAAAGCAGGCAATTATTCATAAAGGGTATGCCCTTGTCGATATTTTACAGCCCTGTGTTTCTTTTAATAAAGTTAATACATTTCAGTGGTTCAAGGAGCATATCTATTATCTTGACGCATCTTATGATCCCAGAGACAAAATACGGGCTTTTGATACAGCCGGTGAAAAAGAAAAATTACCCCTCGGTATTATTTATCAGTCACAGGATAAAAAGACGTTTGAAGAAAATCTGGTGGCTTATAAAGATAACAAAACCCCCTTGTATAAGAGAGAGCCTCTCAGGTCTTTAAAAGAACTGATGCAGTCCTACAGGGATTGATTAACCTATTTTCAGGATATGAGCGTAAAAGAAATCATACAGAAACGACGAGCCTTCAGGTCGCTGGAGAAGATTCCTGTTACGGGTGAAATAATAGAGGACCTCGCCTTTCATGCGTCTCTGGCGCCTTCCTGTTTTAATCACCAACCATGGGAATATGTTTTTGTTCATGATAAAGAAGTTCTGGAGAAAATGCATGCGGCTCTTTCAAAAGGAAATGAGTGGGCTCGATCCTCTTCTATGATCATTGCAGTTGTGAGTAAAAGAGAGAAAGATTGCCAGATGAAGGATGGACGGGAATATTTTTATTTTGATGTGGGTTCAAGCACAGCTTTTCTAGTGCTTCGGGCTACAGAAATGGGGTTGGTAGCCCATCCTATTGCCGGGTATGATCAGAACAAAGTGAAAAAAATATTGAATATACCGGAAGACATGACCGTCGTGACCCTTGTCATTGTAGGAAAACATTCTTCTGAAATAAACCAGCTTTTATCAGAAGATCAGAAAAAGAATGAGAGGGAGAGGCCACCCAGAAAGCCATTAGGGGAATTTGCTTTTATAAACAAATATTTGAAAAAATAATCATTGGAGGAAAAAATGGAAGAGAAATTAAAAGAGATATTTAACTACGGTGTCAAACTGGAAGAAGATAGCATATCCTTTTACTCTGAGTCAGCAGAAAAAACCAATAATCCACTGGGCAAGCAGATCTTTGATTTTCTGATCGGTGAAGAAAAAAAACATATTGAAATATTGAACAAGATCATGTCGGATATGGTTGAGAGTGAAGACATCCAGGCCCTGGCTCGATCACACAAGGATGTAAGGACCGTATTTACAGATGCCAGTCAAGATTATAAAAGCGATATAGCATCCGATCCGGATGATATCAAAGCCCTGGAAATATCCATGGAACTGGAGAACAAGGGATTTAAATACTATAAGGAAGAGGCAGAAAAGATGCCTGAAAAAAGCCGGGGGCGTTCACTTCTTGAAGAGCTGGCCAGACAGGAATCAAGTCATTATGAATTGTTGGATAAAACGATCCAGTACTTGAAGGATCCGCAGAACTGGTATCTTACTGATGAAAAAGGACCTGTTGAGGGCGGATAGGAAAATGGAAAATATTGAGTCCCTGAAGAAAGAGTATCAGAAAATCAAAAAAGATATTATTAACCGGCTGGAAACTTTTCAAAAAACAGGAAGCCAAGGGAGTGATATTGATCTTTTTATAGAGATGGTATTCTGTCTGTTAACACCGCAGGCCAAAGCCAGATCATGCGCAGAGGCTCTAGATGATCTTGTTCATTCTAAAAAACTTTACATTGGTAATGAAAAAGAGATTTCAGTCAGGTTAAATAGAACAAGGTTTAAAAATAAGAAAGCGGAGTATATCATCAATGTCAGGAACAGGTTCTTAAAAAATGGCAAAGTGAATTTAAGATCCTGGCTTTTTAAAGAGAAGGAGGCTATACGGATCAGGGAAAATCTTGTAAAAAATATCAAAGGTATGGGATATAAAGAAGCCAGTCACTATTTGAGGAATATAGGGCTGGGGCATGAGATGGCCATCCTGGATAGACATGTTTTAAAAAGTTTAA
>JAFGFC010000122.1 GCA_016931325.1 Spirochaetota bacterium
CGAAATGAATATCCTCTGAATCAGCCAGTATTTTTTTCACGGCCATAGACGTAACGTTGAATAAAGGAGTTTTTAATCCTGTATTAAAAATAAGGATTGACTGTTTATCCTGATCGACAAGCATGGTAGCCGGTGAATTCACAATATTGAAAAGTCTCTGTCTGGATTTCGGCATCTGGAATCTAATATCGATGAGAGTCTTATAAACATCTTTCATCTCTTTGGTATAGAAGATGGCATCAAACAGGTTTGATTCATCCAGCTGGTTAAAAAGAGAAAAAATATTCTTCGTCTGAAAGATAATGAAAAAATCAGAAGAGATGAGAGATTCTTCCTTCACTTCCCAGAATTTATAATAAACAAAGTATATGGAAAAAAGGAGAGATAAAAAAATGACCAACAATAAAATGAATCTGAATTTCCCAAAAGGTTTCTTTTTATTTTCCATAAAATTACAGCCTTCAAGCCCTATAATTTTATATCTTATTGCGTTATTTGTCAAGAATAATATTTGTATTCTCTTTCCCCTTGATAAATAAAATTTAAAAGAACTTGACTTTTAACCATAACGATGATATATTGTTGACTATGTTGATTGATTTGGTCAAGTTATTTAAGGAGGTCACTCATGCTTGAGATCTCTGCCAAAGGATATTATGGACTGGCTGCGTTGTTCCATCTGGCCCTGAACTATAATAAAGGCCCTGTGCTTATTAAAGAGATCGCCCGCAGACAAAATATACCACAAAATTATCTCGAGCAATTGTTAGTAAGATTAAAAAACTTTAATTTTGTCAAGAGCTTTAGAGGTAAAAAAGGAGGGTACGCCCTTTGTGCCCCGCCGTCTCATATCAATGTACTGGATGTTCTGACTTCCCTGGAAGGCGATTTAAGATTGATCAGATCTTGTGTTCAATCGGAAGTGTTGCGCCTATTTTTTAACAAGGTTGAAAAAAATATAAAGGGCCTTTTTGATCAATCACTGGAGGATCTTATTTTAACCAAACATGAACTGGGTCAAAAACTGATGTATAATATCTAACCCACTCTCAAATATCAAAAGGAGGATAATAATGAAAAATTATAAGATTGAAACCCTTTCTCTGCACGCGGGATATGATCCTGAACCATCCACTCTCTCAAGGAGTGTTCCCGTATACAGGACCGCCTCGTATGTTTTTAGAAACAGCGAGCATGCCGCCAATCTGTTCAGTTTAAAGGAACCGGGAAATATCTATACAAGGATCATGAATCCGACCCAGGATGTTCTGGAAAAGCGCATGGCCGCGTTAGAAAAAGGGGCAGCCGCTTTAGCGCTGGCTTCAGGGACATCGGCGATCTATTATTCGATCATAAACATCTGCCGCTCAGGAGATGAAATCGTTTCAGCCAACAACCTCTATGGCGGAACATACACCATGTTTGATGCGATTTTACCACAATTCAATATTAAAGCTAATTTTGTTCCCCCTGATAAGCCGCAGGAATTTGAAAAAGCCATCAATGAAAGGACAAGGGCTCTTTTTATCGAGACCATCGGTAACCCGGGTCTGGATTTTACGGATATTCGGGTTATCTCAAAAATAGCGAAAAAACACAATCTGCCTCTTATCGTTGATTCAACTTTTACCACTCCTTATCTGTTACGCCCGCTGGAACATGGAGCCGATATTGTTGTCCATTCCCTGACAAAATGGCTTGGCGGGCACGGGACCGGGATCGGAGGGATCGTTATCGACTCCGGTAAATTTGACTGGACCGATAAAAAATTCACCCTCTACAACGAACCGGATCCCGGGTATCACGGATTAAGATATGCGCATGATCTCGGCGAATTAAATCCTCTGGCTTTTATAACAAGGATGAGGCTGGTTCCCTTGAGGAATCTGGGGGCATGCCTTTCTCCTGATAACGCCTGGATATTCCTGCAGGGTATCGAGACCTTGCCCCTGCGGATGCAAAGGCACTCTGATAATGCCCTGGTTGTGGCAGAATTTTTAAAGAAAAATAAAAATGTGAAATGGGTCCGTTATCCGGGTCTCAAAGATGACCCGGCCTATCCAATAGCCAGAAAATACCTCCAAAAGGGATTTGGCGGAATGGTAGTGTTCGGCGTGAAAGGCGGTTTCAGATCAGGAGTCAAACTGATCGATCATATTGAACTCTTTTCCCATCTGGCGAATGTAGGAGATGCTAAAAGCCTGATCATACACCCGGCCAGCACAACTCACTCACAGTTATCAAAAGAACAAAAGCGTTCAGGCGGTTTGACCCCGGATCTGATCAGGCTGTCCATTGGTATTGAAAATGGTGAAGATCTCGTCAAAGCTCTCGAAGAAGGTTTAAAAAAAGCACATTAATAAAAAGAAAGGTGATTGTTATGAAGATCTATAAAAATATTGCCGAGTTGATCGGGAAGACACCGCTGGTCAAATTGAACAAAGTAACTGGCGATTCTAAAGCCATGATCGTGGCCAAACTGGAATCATTCAATCCTCTTCACTCCATAAAGGACCGTATCGGATTGGCCATGATAAACCATGCCGAAGAACAGGGATTAATAAAAAAAGGAACAGTCATTATCGAACCTACCAGCGGGAATACAGGGATCGCTCTGGCCTTTGTCAGTGTGGTAAAAGGCTACCGTTTGATCCTGACCATGCCGGATACGATGAGCATTGAAAGGAGAAAATTACTAAAAGCTCTGGGAGCCGAATTACAGCTGACACCGGGCGATCAGGGCATGAAAGGGGCTATTGAAAAAGCGCAAGCCCTGTCCAAAGAGATTAAAAATTCAATTATCCTGCAACAGTTTAAAAATCCGTCCAATGTGGACATTCACCGCATGACAACCGCTCGAGAAATATGGGACGACACAGACGGTAAAGTTGATATTCTGGTGGCCGGGGTGGGAACCGGTGGTACTCTCACCGGTATAACCGAAGTTATCAAAAAGAAAAAGCCATCATGTAAAGCCATTGCTGTTGAGCCGAAAGATTCCCCTGTTCTTTCAGGCGGTAATCCAGGCCCCCATAAGATACAGGGGATCGGAGCCGGATTTGTGCCTGAAGTATTAAATATCAAGATCATTGACGAGGTTATTCAGGTCACCGATGAAGAATCTTTCTTAATGGCAAAAAGATTAGCAAAAGAAGAAGGCATTCTGGCGGGCATCTCAGCCGGCGCCGCCCTTCACGCGGCTATCCATGTCGGTCAGAGACAAGAGAACCAGCATAAACTCATCGTGGTTATCCTGCCTGATACCGGAGAAAGATATTTGAGCACGGCCATGTTTGAAGAATAGAGACAGGCACTGAATTATGTTTCACTTTTTTCCTGCTCCAATTCTCCCTGTTCTTTCTTTACTTCAAACTCGAACACTTTCATTATGGTTTCGCCATCAGGAGCCAGTATATCCAGCCGCCAAAGACCGGGTTGACAGGTTTTGAATCCTCTCGTTCTCCATGATTCTCCTTTGATGGCCAGCATTGTGATCACATCGGGGGACCATCCGTCATTCCCGTCGATGGTCTTTATCCATCGATTCCATCTTAAATAAATTTTAGCAGGAGGAGCCTTGCACCCCAGTTTCATATAGATCCAGACTTTGGCGCCCCATTCATCTTCCGCTACATTGAAAACTTCCGTAGGATTGACCGGCTGGTTGTCCTCGACTTTTTCACAGAGTTCTGACTCAAGCAAGGATATCTGCGTGATATCATATTGAATATCAAAATCGATCTGTTCTCCGCTTTTTGGGCCCTTGACCTTGAAAAAGAACGATTTGATAATCGTTTTATTATCAGGAGCCAGGACATCCACACACCAGTGGCCGGGAAATACCGTTTTATAGGTCCAGGTACGATAATTGGTGGAGTTTATCCACAGCTGCGAGCTGTGCATTTCTTCCCAGAGCCCGCCCTTTTTTGGCAGTCCTTCCCTCAGAACTGACCACCTGTGAAAGATCGGAAGTCCCGGTTTTTCACAGCCTATTCTGGTATATAAAAAAACTTTGGTTGAATCATCGGTATAAAATTCCTCAG
>JAFGFC010000014.1 GCA_016931325.1 Spirochaetota bacterium
AGTTGCTTTCGAAAATAAAAAGTATTATTTTTTAACTGAGCGAATTCATTTTAAGTTTTCTCATGGTTTCCTGTTACTTTTCAGGGAAGGCAGATGAAATTAAAACTATTCTTATGGGCATTATTTCTCATTTCGTTTGTTCTTATCTGGGATATTTTTCCTCTTCAAGGCCAGACCATCATGGTCATTTCTAATCGTAAAAATACTGTTTCCCTTCAAAAAGGCTTTATTCTTCAAGATAATTTCGTAATATGCGCTTTCAGCAATGGGTCGGTTAACACCAATATAACAGCCAGGATATACCTTTCTACAGAGCGAAAAAGTTCAAGCGGGGCTTTTACCATAAATTCAACGACTACCTTTATTGAATCTGAATTCAGCTGGGAAGAAGAAGGAAGCGAAAGAGCCTCAGGGCATACCCTGCTGGTCAGAGGAAAATGTGTTCTTGAAAGCTTTTATGACATGGCATCGGGAGATATCCGGCTCAATGTTTCTGATGCACGACAAACAGATCATCCCATGAAAGGGACCAACCTCAAGATTACCATCACTGAATACTCTTCCCCCCAGGTGAACAAGATCATTATCAATGAAGTCAATTATGATACAGGCTATGTCTGGGAAAAAGAATGGGTGGAATTTTATAACAATTCATCCGCCGGCATCAATATGAATAATTATTTTCTCACAGCGCTTCCTGATAAACATAACCGTATCACGCCGGCCAATACCCTGCCCGCCGCCACAACGACCATTCCTCCTTGTGGATATCTGGTCCTTGTGGCCAATCTTGATTTTTTCACCAATTTCTTTTCCTGGGTGACTCCCGGAACAGGGGACTATACCAATGTGGTGATCGTTGAAAAAAATGATCCCGCAAAATCATTCAGGCTAAGTTCTCCCCCGACATCCGGTTTTTATAACCATACTTATCTTTCCGGTGATTCTATGATCCTTTTTGACAGCTCAACCAATATTATTGAAAGACTGGATTACAAACATGATTGGAAAACCGATGAAAACGATATTTCCATTGAGCGCAAGGACCCTGCTTTTGATGCTCAATCAGGTAATAACTGGGGCGGCTGTATCGATGGAAAAGGGAGCACACCAGGAAAAATGAATTCTATTGTAAAAACTGATGTGACACTGGACTTTAACCAGATCAAATATATCGAGATCTCAAAAAAGACCTTTAATCCTAAAAAAGAGAACGCTACGATTTACTATAAAATTTCAAATCCTTCTTCAGTTAAAATAAATATCTACAATTCAGAAGGTTATCTGGTAAAAACGATCTTGAGCGATTCTCTCTCAGCGGGTAATTATACCATCAGCCTGACAGGACAGGACGATTCCGGGAATTTCCTCCCAAGCGGCATCTATCTGGCCTATCTGGAGATCGAGGACCAGGCAACACATAAAAGGATCAATGCGGCTAAATCTTTTGTTATAGGATACTGGTAAAATGAAAGGTATTAAAAATAAATTACTCTTTTTTCTTTTTTTCTTTTTACCTGTTCTATTACATGCGGCCACAAAATTAAAGATCATCCTTAATACCAATACTCTTGTCCCCTGCCAGAGGGGTTATCTTGTGGTACAGGCTTTGAACGCCGACGACAGCCTTGATACATCCTATAATGGACAGGTTGAAGTAAAATCTTCTTATGCGTTAACTGAATTCAGAAGTGAACTGGAAGAAAGAGATTATAATGAAAAGATCATCTTCTTTTTAACGAACGGCCAGATCCAGATGGGAACGGATTCAGGAACGAGAGGGATCGGATTCTGGAGTAAAGAGATAAGGACCATGACGCTTACGGCTCGGGATACTCCAGGTTTCAGTTTAAGCTCTTTTTCCACTGATGTCAGCGTCATTGACTTCAATTCGTCCTACAAGATCATTATCAACGAGATCATGTGTCGCACATCTGACAGTTCCAAGTATCAATGGGTAGAGATATATAATAATTCCCTGCAGTCCGTATCCCTTATTAATTTCAAATTGAGACGATTATCTTATAATACAGGAAGCGTAAATGACTATACGATCGGTGTCTCAAAGATCATACAGCCGGGGAATTTCGCCATTATCTGTGATTCATCATATTATCTGAGAACCTTTTTTCCTGATGTTATAGGGACCAGTCCTTCGTTCACCAATATTCCGATCATCGAAAACAGCCTGAGCCTTTCCAGCAGTGATGACCAGCCTGTTTTTCTCATTGATCCTTCCGGGAAATACTGCGACGGCCTTATCTACACGTCCAGCTGGGGGAATGAGGATCTTTATAATATCTCTATCGAGCGAAGGGACAAGAGCCGTCCTGCCTTTCTGAAAGACAATTGGGGAGAATGCGCAAGCTCCAAATACTGGAATTATGGGGCCAGAGGGACACCGGGTCAGGAGAACAGCCTGGTGAGCCAGTCAGGCTCCACAGAATTAAAGATCACAGTAAATATGGATAAAAAAGTCTTTTCTCCCAAAGCCGGAGAAAGTTTACAGATAGATTTCAGCCTGACAGAGAACGCCAGGGTGACGGTTCGTCTGTTCGACTCTCAGGGCTATCATATTATGGACCTGTTACACCATGAGGATGTGGGGACACTGGAGAACAGAACGATCCATTTTTACGGGGATTGTGGCAACAAGGTCCTTCCCCCGGGCATTTATCTGCTGCACTTTGAAGCGCTTAACGCCCAGACAGGAAAAACCGCTCAGGCTGTAAAAAGTTTTGCTATAGGAAATAAATTGTAAATGTGATGTTAAATATATATTGTAGGGGTTCGATGGATCAAAGATCCAATCGAACCCGTCAGTTATAATATGTAATTTGGGTTTGATAACCTAAAGGTCACAAGTAAATCAAACCCCTGCATTTTTAAATATTTTTTTAAAAGAGGTATTATTATGAGAACGAAGCAATTAGTTATATTATTAATTCTTTTTATATGTCTCACTCAAATTCATTCTGGGGCTTTTGAAGAGAGAGAACCGGGGGCCCGCATCGCGTCCATGGGAGGTTCAGGCGTTGCCTTTACCGAAGATATCTATGCCCCTTTGATCAATCCGGCGGGTCTTATTTCTGTCAGTGACTTATCGGCCCTTTTCTCATACTACTCCCTTTACCCCTCACTGGAAGAGATGGACTCTATCCGGTATTTCAACATCTCTGTGGGAGAATCGATACCCGGTCTCTTTTCTATGGCCCTGAGCTATAACTATTTTGGATATGAATATTATAAAGAATCTGTTTTTACGGTCTCGCCGGCTTTTGAACTTTATTATCAGATAGGATTGGGATTCAACCTGAAATTCTACAATCTCTCTATTCAAGACATGGGGGATGCCTCATCCATCGGGATCGACATGGGTGTGCTGGCCAAGATATCTCGCGAGCTGAGCATCGGCGGTTTTATGTACAATATCAACAGTCCGACCATAGGAAGTCAGAACGAAGAGATCAGCCAGTACGGGACGCTGGGAATAGAGTTTGTCCCGACAAGCGGACTGTCTCTCAATTTTGATATTCAAAAGGTAGTTGACAGGAAATTAAATTTAAGGGCCGGACAGGAGTTTCGTCTCCTTCGCTATGTTTTCGTCCGTTCCGGGATCCAGACCAATCCGACAAAGTATGCTCTGGGTCTGGGATTGAGCTTTCAGCACATGACATTTGATTACGCTCTGAGTATCCATAATACACTGGGCAATCAGCATATCATTTCACTAAAGTTCAGTCTGGGAAAAGAGAAAAAACTCATCTTTGCTGAAAAACCGCCCAAAGAAGAAACAACCGCCGTCCCTGAAGTGGAGTATTTAGGACCCAGGATCAATATCAATACAGCCGGCCTGGAAGAACTGCAACAACTTCCGCGCGTAGGACCTAAAACGGCGGCCAAGATAATTGAGCACAGGAATACCCAGGGCCCTTTCAAAAAGATCGATGATATCCAGAATGTCAAGGGCATCGGTCCAAAAACATTCGCTAAAATGCGACATATCATAACGGTCGGGGGGGAAGAGGAAGGACAGGAAGAAAAGATCGCTCCTATGGCCTTTGACCTGAATAAAGCCCAGATGAAAGATTTTATTGACAAAGGCATCTCTCCCATCATAGGATTGAGGATCATCCAGTACAGGGAGAAAAAAGGTGTTATTAAATCTGTCGAAGAGATAAAGGGCCTTGAAGGGATGACTCCTGAAATTTACCAAAAATTAAAAGATCTCGTTGAAGGGAAATGAAGAAATTACAGATGATTAAAAGAATATTGTTGCTTGTCTGTCTATTTGTCCTTTCTATAAATGTGAATGCTTTGAAGATACCTGAAAAAGAGAAAAAATTCTTCAAGGCCTTTACACAAAAGAAAAGGAACATTAATACAGTGAAATTGGAGTATCTTGAACGGTTTTTTCCTCTCGTAGGGCTTGATAAGCAGGATGCGCAAAATATTTACAGATATCAGCAACAAACACCCATAACATCAGTGGAAGATTTTTTAACCCTGTCAGGAATAACGAAAGAAAAGATAAAGATCCTGCAACAATATTTTGTTTTTGAAAAACCAGAAGAAAAGGAAAAGGATGTTCCTGAAGCAAAAAAAACAACAGTATCACAAGAAGCACCAGAAGAAGAGGTGGATGATATTGTTGAAACCCTGATCGAGGATTCTGAAGAGGAAGAAGATGAAACAAAGGATGTCCTTCAAAAATACAAGGATTCACCATTGGACCTGAGCCAGGCCAGCATGTCTGATCTGACAGAATTTCCTTTTTTAAGTCCGATCCTGGCCCTTCGCATTATCCAGTACCGGGATAAAAAAGGATTTAACAGCGTCCCCGATCTGAAAAACGTAGAGGGGTTGACAGATGATATCTATAATCAGATAGCCGGGTTTGTCACTGTTAAAAAACCTTTTATTGTTGTGGAAGGAAAAAAAGTGAAGAAAAAACCCGCTTTCGGCGGAAAAATCACCTTCAGGTTTGTGGCTGATCATCCTTATTCAGAAGAATATCTTAAAAACGGCATTTATAACCGATATATCCATAATCCTGTAGGCCTTAAGGAAAAAGTAGAGCTCCATTACGGCCAATTAGCGGAAGCCGGATTTATAATGGAACGGGATGTGGGAGAAGAAGATCTTAATGATATGCAAAAGTATTTTATCCAGTTCAATAATCTGTGGTATGTAAAAAAGCTCATTTTCGGTAATTACAGGCTCTATTTCGGTCAGGGTCTGGTCCTGTCCTCTCCCGGTGGTTCTGCCAAAGGCGGAGAGGTGGTCAGGATCAAAGAGAAAAGTAAGGGGATAAAAGCCGATCTCACTTCTTCAGAGAACGCCTACTTTTTCGGGCCAGCCCTTCAGCTGGAATTTTCTGACCTTACTTTGTATGGATTTTATTCCTTTAAGAAACATGATGCGACTTTGGAAGATCAGGGCAGCCGCCTTGTATCCAGCGATTATGATGATGATACTCCAGAGGATGATTCAGACAATATCATCACCTCTTTTGATACGGAAGATGACGGCCGTCATTTAACCGGGAGCGACAGGAAAAAGATCGATAATCTGGAAAGGAAATTTATCGGTTCCCGCATAGAGTATTCTGTTCTGCAAACATTAAAGATCGGTTCCACTTATTATCATTCCACTTATTCCGTCCCCCTTAATCCAGAAGTAAAGAATAACTATTATTACAAATTTCGAGGAGACTGGCTTGATGTGGCCGGCTTTGATTTTGATTTTATTTATCACTCCATGAACCTTTTTGGAGAAGTAGCCGTCAGCTTCTTTCCCAGAATCCAGGACCCTGTGTTCTATGACCCATATGACCCCTCGAATACTGACGAAAAGGATACATCTTTGGGCTTTTTGATCGGCAATGTGATCGATGTCGGGCAATTTGAAACCGCCCTTTTATACAGAAAATATGACAGGGATTTTTATAATTTTGATAACGGCGCTTTCCAGGAAAGCGATGACCAGAATGAAGAAGGAGTATACTGGGCTAACCGGCTGAAACTGGACAGGCAGACCAAGATCTGGATGTATATTGATGCTTACAGAATGGACTGGAGAAAATATTACGAGATCATGCCCACACGGGGATATGAAGTCTATTCACAGATCGAAAGAAAGTTTTTGAGCAAATTTAAATATACTGTCAGGGGCAAAATAGAGAACAAGGATATGAAAGTCACGACCGAACAGGGCAGCGAGGTGTTCTGGGTCCAGAATGACTGGAGAATCCGTAATGAAATTCAATGGGAACCATCAAAGAATATCCGTTACAGGCTCAGATACGAGTTCTCCAGGACCGAGTATGAAGACCTTGATATCCTTTATAACGGGTATCTCGTCTTTGCTGATATCCGATACAGCCCGACGACAAGACTTACCTTTTATCTGAGGGATATTATCTTTGATACCCCTTACGAAGCGCGGATATGGGAATATGAGAACACCATCCCCAGCTATATGGAGAATCTGGCATTTTATGGAACAGGCAGGGGAAACAGGCTCTACCTGATGCTCAAGGACAAGGTGGACGAGAATCTTTTATGGAACCTCAAGATAGCCAGAACAACCTATTTCGAGGCCACCTCCATTCAGCGTTCTGATATTCTGGGAGAGGATGAAGAAGAATCAGAATCAGAAGTGGCCGAAACAGTTCTGGGCAACAGTCAGTATGATTTCCGTATGGAGATCCAGTATAAATTTTAATTTTGTAGCCGAACCTTCAGGCTCGGTTACTAATGTAACGGCATTAAAGAATATTAAGCGAATATAACCGAGCCTTTAGGTTCGGAAAAAAACGGAGTAATAATATGAAAAATTTATTTTACATTATTTTAATTCTGGTCATTATTTTTCCTATTCCACTCTTATCCTATTCCTATCTCGGGATAAGTTACGGAGATAACGTGGGATATTACGGTACCCGGAATCTGGGAATGGGGGGAACAGGAGTCGCGTCTTCCGATGACCACTCTGCCCTTTTTTCCAATCCGGCCTGTCTGTATCATATAAAGTCAAAAATGGGAGCCAGCCTCTCCGGACAGTATATAGGAGGCAATGAGCGGATCCTTGACTACGAATCGCCCGTGAGTTATGAAAGTTCCTTTTCCAAATTTAACCTGAACTCTTTCGGTATATATGTCAAACCCCTGGATTACTGTAGCGTTGCCTTCGGGTATCACCCCCAGATGGATTTTAATTATGAGTCAGAACACGCTATCCCGGAAAATCAATCAGAAAAATATGGGGTCAAATATATTACAAGTGAAGGCACAGCGGATAATTATTCTTTTGGCCTGTCCTTCAACTTGAAATCCTACGGTTCCGTGGGCCTGAGTTATACTATTCTGAAAGGCTCACAGAGCCTTGTACAGGGTATCAACTATTATGATGACGTGAACAGGAATGATGAGAAAAGCAAAAACAGCTATAAATTAAAAGGAAGTGCTTTTAATATGGGTATTCTGGGACGATTGGTGAAACAGATCTTTATTGGCTGTTATTTACGAACAGGGGCGGAAATCCAGATAGAGAATTCATCGACATTCACTTATCCAAGCCAGTATGGGCTTGGTTTTATGTTCGCCTCCCTTTTCGGTTATGATACCGTGTTCTCACTTGATCTGTTATATGCGGATTATGAAAACTTTTCAGTCAAACCCCGGAACAGTTCAGCGTATACTCCGGCCGGGTTCCATGAAGTGTTCGAGATCCATTCCGGAGTTGAGCATATCCTTGTTTTTGGAAAGACAAAGGTTCCTGTGCGTTTTGGGTATTATTTTCAGCCGTTTTACGGGAGCGATGCCTATGACCGATCGGTCTTCACAGCGGGCCTTGGCCTCTGGGATTACCCGCTTTTAGGATTGAAGATGGATCTTTCCATGGAATTTGGCAAAAGGAATTTTCTGGGTGATAATGCCTATTTTGATAATACAAAGCTCATTGACGAGACTCTGCTCAATTTTGTTTTTGGAATAAAATATGAAATTTAAAAAGAACAGGATTCAATACCCTCGCTTCGCGGTGCAGAGCGAAGCCTACCCGAAAGGGCACAAGGGGTTCAAGCCCCCTTACGGGGACGCTTCGCAGGATTCAAGGACCCTTAGAAATTGTCTTAAAGACAATTTCAAGGGCTTGGCCCTCCCTAGGAATTGCAAGGCAA
>JAFGFC010000123.1 GCA_016931325.1 Spirochaetota bacterium
GAAATCTGTGGCTGTATTAGGAGCTAATAATGTTAAAGGTACGGTCCCTCATGATATTGTCATGAATATAGCCCGTGATGATTTCCAGGGCATACTCTACCCTGTCAGCCCCAAAGAAAGATCGATCGCCGGCATCAGATCTTATAAATATATTGTGGATATTCCCCACCCGGTTGACCTGGCTGTTATTGTTTTCCCCAGCTCTGTTTGTGATCTGGCGATGGAGCAATGCGGCAAAAAAGGAGTGAAATCAGCCATTATTATCTCTGCCGGTTTTAAAGAGACCGGGCAGGGAGGCTTCCAGCGCGAAAAAAAGATAAAAGAGATAGCCGCCCGGTATCATATCTCATTTATTGGACCCAATTGCCTTGGTGTTATTAACACCGATCCCTCATCACATTTAAATGCCTCATTTGCCAGGAAAATGCCAGCTGAAGGTTCGATCGCTTTTCTTTCCCAGAGTGGAGCCCTTTGCACAGCGGTATTGGATTATGCCCGGGCCAGGCGGATTGGATTTTCAAAATTTGTCTCTTTTGGTAATAAAGCGGATATAAGCGAAATTGACCTTTTATATTATCTGAAAGATGATGTTAGGACAAAAGTGATCCTGCTCTACCTTGAGGAGATCACTGACGGCAAAGGAATTATGGAAGCGGCCAGAGAAATCATCGCTAAAACGAGCAAGCCTATTTTAGCCTTGAAATCCGGAAGAACGCCGGAAGGGGCTAAAGCCGCGTCTTCCCATACAGGATCACTGGCAGGAAAGGATGAAATTGTTGATGCTGCTTTTCGACAATCAGGTATTATACGTTGTTATACAATTGAAGATATGTTCAATAAAGCCATTGCCATGGCTTACCAGCCTCTCCCCCGGAACAACAGGGTCGCCATTATCACCAATGCAGGCGGACCCGGTGTTCTGGCAACGGATGCCGCTATAAATGATGGGCTCCAATTAGCCCCATTGAATGAAAAGACCTTGGAGATCTTGAGTAAAAATCTTCCCCGAACTGCTAATATTAAAAATCCCATTGATGTTATAGGTGACGCCCGATCTGACCGGTACAAAGTGGCGCTTGAGGCAGTGATGAATGATGATAATGTGGACGGGGCTCTGGCTATACTGACACCTCAATCCATGACCGATATCAAAGGGATTGCCAGGGAGATCACCAGGGTCGCTCAAAAACATGAAAAGCCTCTTTATGCATCCTTTATGGGGGAAGCCGATGTGGCTGCCGGGGTTGCTATACTGCAAAAAAACAAAATCCCCCATTACAATATACCAGAAGATATGTGTGCGGCTTTTGCCGTATCAGCTAAATTTAAAAAGCATTTAGAACATGTCAGATCTTTGATTAATAACCACTTTAAAATAAAAGGTAAAAAATCAGCCGGGATACTTAAGCAGGCTATAAGGTCTAAAAGAAATTTCCTGACGGAAGATGAATCCAACCGCTTCTTAAAGGCCTTTGAACTTCCTGTCCTTGATAATGGTCTGGCCCGTACACCAGCAGAATCTGTAAAGATAGCCCAAAGGATCGGATATCCCGTGGTGATGAAGATCGTTTCTGATGATATCATTCATAAATCCGATATAGGAGGGGTTTATACCCATATTACAAACTCCAGCGAAGTTAAAAAAGGTTTTCAATCCATCATTTCCAATGTTAAGAAACATCAACCCCGGGCCAGGATCAAAGGTATATTCATCAGCAAAATGATCACAGGCGGCGAAGAGGTCATTATAGGATTAAAACAGGACCCTTCTTTTGGGCCTGTTATCATGTTCGGTCTGGGTGGTATTTTTGTCGAAGTGTTTAAAGATGTGAGTTTTCGTGTAGCCCCTGTTGATGATGATACTGTATTACAGATGATCCGGGAAACAAAATCTTTTCCGGTTTTATCCGGAGCCAGGAAAAGGACGATCAGGGATATTGAAAGCATTAAAAAGTGTATCATGAATCTGTCAGAGTTAGCCATGGCTCATCCGGAAATAAAGGAACTTGATATAAATCCATTATTAGTCTTGGAGGAAGGAAAAGGATGTTTTGTTGCCGACGCTAAAATAATGTTATAGATTAATATTACCGGGAGGTAAACAATATGAGAATAATCATTCATAATAATTACAGATCCTTAAGCCAATGGGTAGCTCATTATGTCGCAAAAAAGATCAAAGATTTCAAGCCTTCAAAAGACAAACCTTTTGTACTCGGGTTACCCACAGGTTCTTCCCCTGTAGGGACTTATCAGGAGCTGGTCAAACTTCACAAAGCCGGAAAAATCTCTTTCAAGAACGTTGTCACTTTCAATATGGATGAATATGTGGGTATTTCTGAGGAGCATCCGGAAAGCTATCATTATTTCATGTGGCATTATCTCTTCAGCCATATCGATATTCCCAAAGAGAACGTGAATATCCTGAATGGAAACGCCAAAGACCTTGAAAAAGAATGTGAAGATTATGAGAAAAAGATCAAAAAGCTCGGGGGTATCCATCTTTTCCTGGGAGGGATCGGACCGGACGGCCATATCGCCTTTAATGAGCCAGGTTCCTCGTTAACCAGCCGGACGCGCATCAAGACCCTTACGATGGATACCATTATCGCCAATTCCAGATTCTTTGATGATGATATTAATAAAGTACCAAAAATCGCTTTAACAGTCGGTGTAGGAACTGTAATGGATGCCAGAGAAGTTCTTATTATTATTAATGGTTATAAAAAAGCCAGGGCCTTGAAGATGGTTGTGGAAGAAGGTGTTAATCACATGTGGACAGTTTCCATGCTGCAACTTCATCAACATGCTATTATTGCTTGTGATGAAGAAGCCACCATGGAGCTGAAAGTATGTACTGTAAAATATTTCAAAAATATTGAAACAAATAACTGTAAACCAGCCCAACTATAAACATAGTGCATAGTTCTTGGTTCATTGTTTTGAAAGCAAGACCAAAATCTATGAATTTGATGCTGGAGGAACAATTATGGGATACAGACATTTAAAACAGAATGAGATCTCCTTATTAAAAAAACAGGGGTGCGAAGCCTCTGACTGGAAGAAGATCCTTGTGAAAGATCCCTTTTCTCCAAAGCACCTCAATCATGTTTCTTTCAGCGGTCACATAAAGATCGGCAAAATGGGCAAAAAGCTGCCTTTCCCGGATGGCATGAAAAAAGATTGCGGTCTTTATCATGCTTGTATTCACAACTGCGAAATCGGTGATAATGTCTATATTTCACATGTTCATAATCTGTCCAACTATAATATCAATAATGATGTGGTCATTGAAAATTGTCACACCGTAAGCGTTAAAAAAGAGAATACCTTTGGCAATGGTGTAAAAATAGAGGTCTTGAACGAGGGAGGGGGAAGGGAACTGATCCTGTTCGACCTGCTTACCTCGCAGATAGCCTATCTTTTCGTCCTTTACCGGCATAATCAGGATCTCATCCAAAATCTGGAAAAGATGATCGATGATTATGTAAAAACAAAAAAAGCGCGCATAGGATCAATAGGGAAAGGCTGTTATATCTCAGGTTGCTATAATCTGATCAATATCAATATAGGAGAAAAAACGGTTGTCTCAGGAGCCCGGTCCCTGGAAAATGGCACGATTAAAAGTCATCCTGATGACCCGGTGTGTATTGGTGATGGTGTTATAGCTAAAAATTTTATTATTCTTGAGGGTTCTAGAATTGACTCTGCCGCCCAGATCTCATCCTGTTTTATCGGCCAGAGCGTAAAAATAGGCCAGCAATTTTCAGCTGAAAATTCTGCGTTCTTTGCCAACTGTGAGGGGTTTCATGGCGAGGCTGTTTCCCTGTTCGCCGGTCCCTATACTGTTACCCATCATAAATCAACCCTTCTCATTGCAGCGCTGGTATCCTTTTATAACGCGGGAAGCGGTACGAATCAAAGCAATCACATGTATAAACTGGGACCTGTCCATCAGGGTATCCTGGAACGGGGTTGCAAGACCGGTTCTTTCTCATATCTTCTCTGGCCCTGCCGGATCGGCGCGTTTTCGGTTATTCTGGGCAAGCACTATTCCAATTTTGACACGGCAAACCTCCCCTTCTCCTATATCACAGAACGGGATGGCAAGAGTATCCTGTCCCCGGGAAGGAATCTTTTCACCGTTGGAACCAGGCGGGATTGCCTGAAATGGCCGGCCAGAGACCGACGCAAAGGAATAAAAAGAGATCTGATACATTTTGATATGCTGAATCCTTTTACGGTTAATAAGATGTTGAACGGTATCACGATTCTAAAAGACCTGTATGAAAAGACATCCAGGGAATTAGAGTATGTGAATTATAACGGTATAAATATAAAAAGGCTTTTGTTAAAGACAACGGCAAAATACTATGATATGGCGGTCAGGATATATACAGGACAATCATTGATAAACCGCCTGGGTGATATCTCCACAGGAACCGGTCTGGAGGAAATTAAAACGAGACTCATTGCCGATACTAAAAATCATGCTTCAAACTGGCTCGATATTCTGGGAATGATCATACCGGAATTTTTACTGAATGATCTCATTCAATCCATTGTAAGATCAGAAACGAAAGACATTGACAGGGTGCTGGTTCAATTGAATAAAATGTATTCAGAATACGCTCAGAATGAATGGAGCTGGTGCGTCGGACTTATTGAAAGACAATATAATATCAAGATAGAGGATATCAGGTCTGAACATATCATACAGATATTAAAGGACTGGAAGGATTCTGTTATCAAGTTCAACAACATGATACTGAAAGATGCTGAAAAAGAGTTTGACAGTAATGCCAGAATCGGCTTTGGCCTGGATGGGGATAGTCAAATAAAAGATATGGATTTTGAGACTGTCAGAGGGACTTTCGATAAGAATAATTTTGTCCTTCAACTTAAGGAAGAATCCAAAAAGATCGAAGAAAAGTATGATCGATATTCCAGCCTTTTAGGTGAAGACATTAAGGAATCTGTCGCCTGATTATCGAACCACAACCAGTTTCAAACTCTTACTATTACCTTTTTTATCCTTAAAATAGCAGATATAGACACCACTCTTTAAAGGCTCTCTGTTTTTATTTTTCACATCCCACAAATATTTGCCATTAATGGAACTGGTATCGATCCTGGCTACTTCAGACCCCCCTGTGCTGTATACATTTAATTCAAAATCAAAGGGCAGATTAAAGATCGAAAGCAAATCATCTTCACTTTGTGGTATAAAAGGATTGGGGGCCATGATAACCTGTCCTATAGAATAGACAGTTGTTTGAGCCTGGAGAATATTGGATGGAAGCGATTTCCCCGCCGCATTGGTGGTAGCTATGCGATAAAAATATTTCGTGTCAGGTTCAAGGGCCGTATCGACATAACCGGTGCTGTCTTTATTGGCCATGGTCAATTCACTGAAATTGACACCATCCAGGCTGCGATAGATGATATACTGGTTCTCATTCGGAATATCAAGCCAGGACAGCCTTATCGAGTCTTCCGATACAAGGACCGCAGAAGTCAATGACGGAACATAGGGAGGTTGCTGAATCTTTATCGTAAGATAATCCTGATCAGTTCCATTAAATTTTTCTCCTGCAACATATACATTATGTTCCCTGTCCACAGTTATTCCATTAGGGATATCATGGCCTATTCCTCCATCGAATTGTTGCGTCCAGACAGTATTTCCATCAGAATCATATTTTATGGTAAAAAAATCAAGGTTAAATTCATTGCTTTTCATGCCGGTCACATAAATACAGTCATAGGAGTCAATGGCAATATCTTTTGCATACTCATAAGATTTACCGGTTTCATACTGCTGTGTCCATACGGTACTACCACTAGAATCATATTTTTTTGTAAAAAAATCCCTGTTATCACCCAGACGTTTTTGTCCAGTCACATAGATATTCCCCATGGAATCAACAACGACACCATTGGCCCAGTCTTCACTCATAGGTCCGCTGTTATGGTACTGGGTCCATATGGAGGTTCCGGAGGGATCATATTTGATGATAACCCAGTCCGCGATCATCCCCTTATCACCCACAACATAAACGTTTAAATCCTTATCAACAGTAATTCCCTTACCTATATCGTAATTTCCACCACTGTTCCATATTTGTGTCCATATTGTATTGCCCGAAGGATCATATTTTATAGTAAAAAAATCATAATTAGAATTGGTTACACGATATCCGGTTAGATATACATTTTGATAGGGATCGACATCGATTCCACTGGCAAATCCACTGGAAATCCCAAACCATTGTTGCTGAGTCCATATTATTACTCCTGAGGTACTGTATTTTACTGTAAAAAAGTTATTATTCCCTGCTCCATTCCTTTTAGATCCTGTAATATAGATATTTTCAAAAGGATCTATGCATATATCATAAGCCATGTCATCACCATTCCCCCCATCTTTTTGCTGCGTCCATACGGTATTGCCATCTTTATCATATTTAATCGTAAAATAATCATGATCCGTGCCGTTATGTTTCCGACCTGTTACATAGGCATTTAAATACAAATCTACTGCTATACCAAAAGCCTGGTCATTTGTTCCCCCATCGTACTGCTGGGTCCATATAATGACCTGAGAAAATAATGGATTCAATGCTGATATGAAGAAAATGATAAAAATATAAAGCCGGTATTTCATTTTGTATATATTATAATCTTTAGAATTTTATTTTTCAATTCTTTTTATTCAAGTACAACTTCTATGATCAACTCTCCTTTATACCCCTGGGCTTGTACACCATTAATATCCAGACCAAAATGGGTATTGAATTCTCCCCCCAGTTCTGACCCGGTGCCTGTAAGTTTTCGTTCAAAAGAAGAGTTCTTTTCGGGAATGGTCAGCCATTTTGGCTCTTCAGACAGGTCCCCTTTTGAGAAATCGAACTGATCACCTTCCATAAAGCCATCTCCGTCAAGGTCAAAAGGATATCTGTCCACACCCGGTGTGAGGCTTTCCATGAACGTACCATTGGTGAATACATCATTCTTATCGCTATCTTTGTTAAAATCATATCCTGCCCAAAAATAGGCATTTTCCTCATCTGGCCCGAACAAACTGTTAGTATTGGTGACAGGACCGTAATTGACACACCAGCATTTTATTGGCACCAAAACATTAGGATCACTTTGGCCTTTTAAACCAGACAATTCCTGACCGTCATCTCCATCATCACTGTAGATCTTTATATACCAGGGATCCTCCAGATTGGCATAAGTTACAGTAATATAATTCGTCGCCTGTTTTCTCTGATCATCAATTTTAGCCGTGATCAATCCAAATCCCACAGTAGAGGATGATACATTTAAAAGAGGTCCCTGTGGTCCTTTTCTAAACCTGAAATTAACATAATTAGGAACATTATCATCCCTCCAGGAAATAACCCAGTTGGAATGAAACGTAGAAATGAATGGTATCCCATAATAAGGGTCAAAATCTATATTAAAATAGGGTGAGGATGTATTTGAGGCTATGATTGAACTGTTCCTGAAAGACATACCTTTGTTGGTAGTGAGGCTATATTTGACCTGTTTCAGGTTGTTTGCCTCATGCCATACAATAAATACCTCATTTTGATAAGCATCAATTGAAGGAACAAATCCTGTCCCTACAGTAATGGCAGAGGACCAGATTGCTGTGGAATCATTGGTCTTACGGCTGTAAAGGATACGGGACATGCTGTTCATACTATCCGGGTTGGTCCGTCCTGTCTGCCAGGTAATATGTAAATAATCATCTGAAATAACTATTTCAGGGGACATAAGGCTATCCCAATCAGAAGGGGCACCTGCCTGATCCCATACACTCTCCAAACTACCCCATGTTCCTGTACTTGTCCTTTTTCTATATTGAATGTACTGTCTATCCAGGCCCAACCACCATCTCCAGTCCCTTTTATCATAAGTAACATGAACATTGTCAGAGGAATCAACACAGATTGAGGGATGCTTGATAACCATGGAATAATCTTCTACGATCTCCGGTGAACTCCATGTGACATTTTTGTTCCGGTAAATGACATGCCAGTAATTATTAACTGTATTACGGCAACTCCAGATAACATGTATAAAGCCTTTTGAATCAATAGCCACATCCGGAAAATCCTGCCATTTTTCCTGTGAAACAAGATGATTATCCAGTATATCATTAGAGCTAAAACTATTACCTCCATTATCACTTATCCTGATCCGTATATCCTTTTTCCCGCTGGCATCACCAAAATCCACTACATAGACAATAGCGATCTTATTACCTCTGACAGCCAGAGAGGATTTTTTCGAGCTGGCCATGGTGGAAATGGTTACAGGGCTTGACCAGCTCATTCCTTTATCTATGCTTTTTTTATAATAGACTCCTTTTACTCCCCAGTGTTTATAGTATGCGCAATGCAAAATATCTTGATCCTGATCATCGATAATGATCTGAGGTTTACATCCTTCCTCTCCAGTATCAAGACTTGATACTATTTCAGGGATAAGAATATTAAACAACAGTATTATACAAATTAATCTTATGGCCTTCAAAATGTTATTCCAACCTCAATATAATGATTCCCGTAAGTAAATAGATGTGCATCATTCAGATAATAAACAAAAGCATAATTCACAATAATCCTGAGGGTTTTTTCAATTTCCACAATTTCATAGCTGTCTTCGTCCCCGACCTGCTTTTCAATGCTCGAAGGATAATTATAATTCTTCTGGAACCCAAACCCAAAGGAAACCTGCTCAAACCGTCTCTCTCCCATGCTGTAGCCTGAATTAATATTAATAGCATTTAAGAATAACAGATCCAATCCTGATGATATCCTGTACTCTTTTTCCCGTATTTTACCATTGACAGTCAGCCTGAACCTGTCGAACCACTTTAACCGTCTCAATAATAAGGTTTTTAGATCATACGCAATGCCTGTTTGCAGTATAAGGGGTACCCTGGATTCATCCTCCAAACCCATATCAGGTTCATTTACATTTAAGAAAGCCAGACCAAGGTTTAACTGATTAAATATACTGTACAAAAATCCAATATCAAAAGAAAGACCCATCTTTGAAAGTCCAGAAGAAAAAACAGGATCAAAACGGGTATAATCATTCTCTTTATAGCTTTTATGAAGAATTTTCATATTCATCCCGCCATAAAGCCTGTGATCCTTTAATCCCAGGATCCTGTTTCCATAAGAAAAAGTGATTGTGTTCTCCTGATACGGCTCTGTGAAAAGACCATACCATCCTAAAGCCATAACACCCAGGTTAATATTAAAGAGAGATATATTTAAGGAGCCATTGTAGATATAATCATCTATATTATGATATAACGAAAAAAAGGAAGCAAATAATTGGTTATTGTCTAATTGACCCAAACCACCTGGATTATAGTATATCCCTGTAACATTATCTGAAATAGCGCAAAAAGCCCCTGATAAGGCTACAGCTCTGGCTCCGACTTGCGGCCCATCAAAGGCTGAAAAGAGGCTCGTTGAAAAGATCAAGATCATCAAAATGACTATTTTTATTCTATTTTTCATTATCATTACCTGGCTAAAATAATTAAACCCTTGTAGTGTTTATCCCCTTGAACCAGATGATAGATATATATCCCGTCTTCACATAAAGTATTTCCCTCATCCCTGCCATCCCAGTATATTTCCAGGATTCCTGGACTTTTAATTTCTGCTTTGTCCAATGTGATGACATGGCTACCGTTCAGCTTGAAAATAGATATGGAAAACGGCTTTTCTTCAATATCTGTAATACTGAATACTACCTGATCATTGATCCCGTCTGAATTAGGGGTAAAGGGATTGGGACCCATCCTGTATTCAATGCCATCAATCTGGCGTATAGCATACATACTGAAATGATTGACATAGGTTAACATAATCTGTCGGACCTTATCCAGACTTCCCCCTGTCGGCATCCATTGAGCGCCGTCATGATAGTATATCATGATCCTTGCCTGATCCAGATCTTTACCGATCTTTTCAATAATATTGTTATCTGACAGGTTGAATGAGATCTCCAGCCTGTTATTATTTTTGAAATATTTTATCATCTGGCCATTTTTGGCTGAAACCATATTAAAATTATAGGCGATACAGTTCTCCAGAAGATTGGTCTTTTTTATTACGATAACCGCATCATCCGTTAAAGAACCTTTTGAAATATAGATCCTGGTCTTTGATGTATCCTGGGATATGATGATCCTTTCTGTCCCTTCATCCTGATAAACAACCTGATCGATATCCAAGGTCTTCGTGGATGTATAGATAGTCTGGTTACTGTAGATGTCCTCCATCTTTATTATGGGAAACGTGTTCCTTTTAACATCACCTTCCCCCACCCTGTATTCCCCATAGTACAGGCCATTAGTTGTTTCTATCAGGTCATGATACAGGTTTTCCTTTAGATCTTGAATAGCAAATTTGCCCAAGGCGCCGGAGGTATATTCCACACGTAAAATGATCTTTGTTCCTTTTGTATAAAGGATCTTAGGGTCATAATCAATGATG
This sequence comes from Spirochaetota bacterium, assembly GCA_016931325.1. GTDB lineage: Bacteria > Spirochaetota > JAHITG01 > JAHITG01 > JAFGFC01 > JAFGFC01. The sequence continues at coordinate 10,536 of JAFGFC010000123.1, forward strand.
GTAATATTGGCCTCTGTTAGAGGCGGGATATTGGTAGGGATTGTGATCGTGCATGAAACAGGGATAATAACATTGGTCTGTCCTTTTACCAGCCAGGGAACAAGAACCAGAATGACAAGTAAAAGATATTGTAACAATTTATTCTTCATCTTTCCCCAGGATGAATATCTCGTTATTATAGATCTTTATCTTGAATCGAAAAGTCTTATAATCCGTCAGGTCTGTTTTTATCTTCATTTCTGCCAGATAGGTTCCTTGATCCGGAATGCCTGTTATCAAAGTCCTTAATTCCCGGCTCTGTCCCGCATAGACAGGCACTTTTATTCCATTTACAGGTACCTGCAAGGGAATACTATCATGGTTTGTATTTCTTGTATTATCCGAGATATTTTTTAATATCAATAGTCCTTCAGGCCTGATATACACATTACTGTTATTCTTTATTTTTACAACAAAATAATTTAACATTTTCCCCCTGAACAGAATGGATTCCAATTTAATGCTTTCTATATTATAATCAATCTTTGCTTTTTTCTTATATCGGATATAAGCCCTTGTGGAAATTCGGCTGGCAATACCGATAGGGCTGGCCTGAGGTATATCAGTAAACGATATCTTTAAAATATTTTCAGGAACATCCATGGGTGTATTAATAATGATGTCTACGCTTTTTAATGTCTTTCCAGGTTCCAGCTTTATCACTTCTTCAGGGAATTCGATCTGAGAATCATGCAGTTCACCTGCAATGTTTTTATAGCTTATCCTGATAAATTCCGGAATCTCTTTTGTACAGGCCAGATCATATTTCAATACAACTTTATTCCCGGCCTCACAGTTTATCTCGAATTTTCCCGGATTGACAGAAAAGGCCAATAATTCATTAAGAAACAATACATTAAAAATAATAAATAATTTTTTCATTTTTTTTAATAAACAGGGGCATACAGTAGTATGCCCCCTATAAAATCAACTATTCTTCGTTCACGTCCATTTCAAACACCAGCTGGGTATCATAATTGGCAGCCGCCGCGCCCTGGATATCAATAGCAAAATAGGAATTGAACGGGCTCGGCAAAGAGCTGTCCACAGCCCCTACTTTGCTGCAAAGGATCCTTTTAGTCAATCCCGCATCGTTCTCCGCCAGGTCAAGATCCCATACCCAGTTCCATCCTGTACCTGTTTCAGCAAGAGGTCCATCGACCGCTGTATTCCAGGTATCGGCCTTGTCGCCGTCTCCATTAAAATCACAGTCAAAAGTGACTTCAGAATATGTACCGGTGGTCATGACATCATCCTTGTCACCATCGGTATTCAAATCCTTTCCGCTCCAAAGGAACGTATCATCTTCAGAGTTATTATACGGTGGATTTGAACCATCGCCAAATCCGGCTGGCCCGTAATTGGCGCACCAGGACTTCAAAGGCAGATAATTTGTTTCTCCTGAAACAACAGCCTTCAAGCCCCCATCTTTTTCCAGGCCAGCGTAATTCTGGCTTGAAACATAGAGATACCAGGTTGGATTACTGCCCGGAAAATAATTGATCTGTACATGGTTCGTGGCCTGAAAACGCAAGTTTCCTACACCACCCTGTACGGTTCCAAAATCAAGGCCATTATTACGGCCCGGTGCAACAGCCACAACAGTCAGTGACATGGGAGAGGTACCGATTGTCGCGGTAGCCGTGACAGTAACGTTTGTACTCTGGGCCATTATTAAAGAGCCTGAAATAACAAACATCACTAGAAGAGTTAAAGTTTTTAAACTACTTAACATAGATTTACCTCCTTTTATATAAATAGACTTACTTTATAAGTCTTTTAATTCATTCATTGAATCAATTATAATTAAAGAAAAAGCCGTATAGATTTTTTTACCTCTTTTTTAAAATATTGTTTTACGGATTAAAATTTGAAATCAATGTGCAACAGCACCTTGATCAGGTTATCCAGTTCCCAGGTATTGGTATAAAGCTCCGTATCAGGTGGTGTTGTTTTTATATATTCAAATTGAAGCAGCGATTCCTGTGTAAAATAGACCTTGAAATTAAAGTTGAATTTTGTGGCATAATAGTTAATGTCAGATTTACCTGTTTCATACAATTCCTTATTCACATCAGACAATGTCAGATTGGCCACTGTTCTCGGAGAAAACTTTAAACTCAATATTAGATAATTGTAGAGCCAGTAGGAGTTCAATCTCTCATCCGGGTGAGACGGATTCTGTTGCCACAGGTGAGTCTGTTTTAAATTAATACCGATATTACCGATATATTTACCAAGATTCCATTCAATGGTCCTTAAATTACTGAAATAGAATGGATCTGTCCTGGGAAGTGTTGATTCACCTAATTTACTGTTAACGCCAAAATTCCAGTTCTTATAACTGGACCATGGATTTAAATTATACAGGATCCCAAACTCTATACTCTTTTCGCTTACAAGGACCGGCCTGTAAGAAAATTTTGGTTTAAAATAAGGGCCCACCCAGTTGAGCTGAATATTCTCTTCCATATTCTTGAAAGGCAGGTCTTTTAAACGCATCCTTATATGATAAAGATCTGACTCTTTTTTAACAGCCTTGTCCAATTCTTCATAAAGAGGATTCCCTTCAGAATCCTTATTGTAAGCCAGGCTGGTAAGATCGGTCTCCTCACCCAGGATCTGATATTCATTGGAGACAACAGACAGATTCCCTTTCCCGTCATCCAGATATACTTTTCCGTTTCGGCGATAGGAGTGATGACCGTAGGTAAGCCATAGAACCGCGAAACCACCATCCTTTGTCAGATTGAATCCTCTGGTCAGTTCAATGATCCCGGCATTATCAGACATAACATTTTTCGATTCAAAGACATACTCATTTTTCTGCAGCAAAGCATTGTCTTTGGAAAACACGCCTGACAGAGTTAATTTAGCATCCCATATCGTGTACCAGTTCTTTAATCCGATAGCAAAGGAATCATTCCATCCTTTTATGTAAAACAGATCATATCCTGTCTTATCATAACCCTGGCTGCCTATCAGCTTGCCGTTCAGCTGAGCCCCTTCCCACCAGTACTGATGGTCATTATAAAAAAGGAAACGATGATAAGATGGATTCAACTGCCCTACGGTTAACGCATAGGTATATTGTATAAACTCGGATGTATCAATGATGAGTTTCAAATCCTGTCCGAAAAGATCATACCGGCCCCATCGGTCGTTGGAATAGGAAAAATCTCTGGCCTGGAACCCGATCAATCCGGTGACCAGAAAATACTTGAATTTATACTCGGTATTAAGATAGAACCAGAACCACAGCTGATCACCACGGCTGAATTCAGGAGCATAAGCAGGCGTTCCCGGGGCCCTGTACCGGTTGATATTCCTGTACTCCAGGTCAACATAGCTGTTCTTGAATATCCGTTCAGATGCTTTTAAAGATGATTTTCTCTCTGTGATCCTCTTCCTGAACTGTTCCTGGCTGTAGAAAAGTCTGATCCTGTCCACATAGACCGTTCCGCTCACGGATTCGGTAAAGGGGTTGGCAATAACAATCCTCAATCCCTTCACTTTGCTGCCCAGCTTGCCATCTTTTCGAACAGAACTCTCATCAAGTAAAAGTTCATATCTTGAGAAAGTCACCTCATTCCATGAAGAGACTTCCAGAGCGGTTGTGGACTGAAAGGTGTACAGTTCTCCGTCTGTATCTTCCATCTGCACCATCAGAACATTTAAGGAACCATCGCCTTTGACCATGATGGAACCTTTGACAAAATCTCCCACATCCTGGGGTGTCTCGAAAACCCTCTCAGCGATTACCTTTGTTCCCCACAGGTTATCGGAGGAGAGATCATATATCATTTTCATAGAGTACTGTCCTTCGAAACTGTCTCGCGTGGAATAAAGTCTCAGATCAGAACGGTCATACAGGTTGATACTGTAATATTTCGATGGGTTCTCATATTCAAAATCTTCCAGATCTTTCACATCCGAAGTGGCCTGTACACTGGTCTCAGATGCCTCTTCTGTATCAGTTATCTGTCCCGGCAAGGGTGATTGAAAAAACATGAATAAGAACAGAATAAAAATAAGATTTCTTTTAATCATATGGATACTCCACTTTATAATTTTTAATTGGCATATTCAAAATAAAAACCTGTGGTATAACCCAGTTCATTACCGTTATTGATAAAATTGATACCGGTTTTTCCATTCTCCATGATGCTCACTCCCAATCCAGAAGTGATATTCCACTGATCATTCTTAATGAACCCGATGGACAGGTCAAGAAAACCGTAATTGAACGTTAGCCCGGATTTAATATCATCATATCCCGGATCATCAGATATAACATAATCATTGATCTTGACATTGTTCACCATGTAATCTGCGCTGAATATGGTCTGTATCTTCCATAATTTTACCTTATATCCCACGCCGACAAACAAGCCCCTTTCCATCTCTTCTTTGAGATTCGTGCTCCATTTCAGCTGCGAAGAAAGGACCCTGTCCAGAATAACGGACAGATAATAGTTATCCGCAGGAATAACAAGAAAGGAGAGGCTCAAGCCATATCCCATGGCCGAACCGGAATCCGTGTCAATGTTCAATATTTTCAAACAGGCGCCGGGCCTTAGGAAATCAAAAAGAATATGGCCATAGGCAATATTGAACTGATTTTCCTGATAATCAAAGAACTCGACATTCTCGCTTGAGTTATACCTCTGCCACAGAAAAGCGGCCCCGCCGTCAACATTCAGTTTTTTCCCATAACCTATGTTAAAAGAATAGAAGAAAGAGGGATTATAATAACGGACATAGCCAAATCCTAAAAAATCATCTTTTAAAAAAGTAAGAAAAGAGGGATTATTAACAATGGAAGAAGATGAAACACTATACCCTACTGTAGCTCCCCTGCTGCTATCAGAAGAAGGAACAATGATCTGGGCATTTAATAATCCTGATAATAATATAATAAATACCAGTATATATTTCATCTTGGTTCTCCTTTTAAAATTTATCTAAATATTCCTATTGGCCTTATAACTTTCGCACTTTTTTGCTGATTATCGATCTTGATTTTCATAAAATATATGCCATTTCTTAATGAAGCGTCATTTATATCTTTTCCATACCATTCAAAAGTATATTCCGTTCCACCCGTATAGTAAAAATCCCCTGTCACAATCTCAGTAACTTTTATGCCTTTTTTATTAAGAATTTCAATTTTTATTTTGCTATTTAGTTTTGGTGTAATGGACAGGCGAATACTCTGATTATTCCTGTCAATTTTTAAGTGGGAAAATTTAATTAAATTTTCTTTACTTTCTGAAATATCAAGAAATTCCAGATCATCCACAACAATATCATCGATCCAAATAGTTCCCATGGATCCGCTATTTGTATTCAAAAGCACCAGGGTATTGACATTTGTGATCTTAACTGCAGGGAACTGGTTTCCTATATCAACAAGATCATACTCCTTTCTTTGCCAGGATGTCCCAATATTACCTGCTAAAAATCTTGCCTTATTACCATCTTTATCTTTTATATCAATGATCCAGTCAGAGGTAGATACTAAAGATTTTATCCAGAAACTGAATTTTCTATACTCTTCACCATTTATATAAGGATGAAGCAAAAGATTTACCGCATTGGTATCTGTAAATATAATATAAATACCGCCGTATTGATCAATATTATAATCCAGCTTTATACTGTTCCCGGATCCTGTCGTATGGTCATTGCCCGAATCAAATGTTTTAGAAATAAC
>JAFGFC010000124.1 GCA_016931325.1 Spirochaetota bacterium
AAACATCCTTTTCCTTCAGGGAGACGCGGTATATCCTGGAGGGGTCAAAAGGATTGATATAATAGGTAAATCCCTCTTTGAGTCTTTGGAGAAACCAATCACTGTAAAAGGCAGGGATATCGGTCCTTCGGCTGACAGAAATTATATTTTTTGACGGGAGAGACATGGTATTAATTCGATTTTATATCTGACATGCGAGTCTGAAGGACTGGTTTGAAAACAAACCAGCCCTGAAGACTCGCCTGAAAAAATTTACGGGGTGCGGTTCTTTATCTGCTGTAATTTCTCTTTGAGTTTTTTCATATTATTGCCGTAACCGGTCCAGTCACCGTCTTTCAGGGCTTTTGTTCCGTTGTTATAATAAATAAGGGCTTTATTTATCAGTTCTTTTAAGGAGGCTTCAAGGTCTTTGTCCGTACCCGAGGATTCGATGCCGCTTCCTTCAAGAGCCATGGACAATGCTTCTTCCAGGGAAGAAGCCATAGCAATATTGTTATGATAAGCCACAATGATCCTTTTGATCTCCGGTAATTCCTGCTTTTCCGCCTGCAGAAACAGAGGCTCAACATAAAGGATGGAATTTTTAATAGGGATAACCAGTAGATTGCCGCGGATCACCCGTGAACCTTTCTGACCCCATAAAGAGATAAGCCTGGATATCTCCGGATTCTGATCTATCCGCGCCTCGATCTGCATGGGCCCGTAAATAAGATTCCTTTTAGGAAATTTAAAAACGACCAGCTTGCCATAATGCTCTCCATCCGACCGGGCAGCCATCCAGGCGATCATATTATTTTTTTTCGAAGGTGTAAAAGGAATGATGTTAAGAAATTCAGGGCCTTTTTTTTCATCGATCTCGTTAATAATATAATAGCTGTCCATAAGAATCTCATTCTCGTCATATATCTCTGAAGGAACATTCCAGATATCTTCCTTGTTATAGAACACATCAGGCTCAATCATATGATAGGTTCTGTACATATCAGCCTGGATCATAAAAAGATCAGAGGGATATCGAAAATGTTCCCTGAACTCTTTATCCAACTCTTCCGACCTGCTGAACAGGTCAGGAAAAATATTTTTAAAAGTTCGGGCAATAGGGTCACCGGGATCCACAATATAGAATTTTACCTTACCTGTATAGGCATTAATGATGACCTTTATCGAGTTGCGGATATAATTGATCTCATCATTGAACTTTTCCGAATAAGGGAACTGGTCAGTGAAAGTATAAGCATCAATGATCCAGTATAAATGGCCTTTGACCAGTACCATATAAGGGTCGTTATCCAGAAGGAGGAAGGGGGCCAGCTCCTTCACCCTTTCAATAATGTTTCGTCTTATCATGACCCGGCTTGAATGCGTTATGAAATCAGAAAAAAGGACTTTGATGCTTCCCAGATAGACACTGAAGAGAAATTGTTTCCACACGGAATTTAATTTGATCCCGCCATTGCCTTTATAAAAGGTATAGACATTCCCATCCCCTGATGGATAATCAAACTCAGAAGTCTTGGTATTAACGATCACATAATCTCTTACGGTTTCTCCGTAATAGATCTCAGGCCGTTGGATCTTAAGATCTTTAATGGACTGCGGAGGAATGTCTTTTATATAGAATTCCGGTAAGCCCTCCTGGTTCACCTGGCTCACCGGTATCATGACCATGCCGTATCCGTGAGTATATTTTAAATAACGATTGATCCAGTTGCGGGCTTCTTTAGGGAGATTGCTGTGCGTGATCTCCCGGGCCGCCAGCATGACCTGCCTGAACTCTCCCGCGATCTTATAACGGTCAATATCCACATCAGAAAAGATATAATAAGGCCTTATCTCCTGGAGCTGTTTAAAGGTCATCTTTAAAGGCCGCCAGTCCCATAAACGGATATTTTTTAACACTTCCTTTTCGGTTCTGATAATGCTGGGCTTGAGATTGTATTTCACATCATAGAATCGCTCTTTCACTTTATGGATATCATAGGCCATTCGCGTGTAATGAATGGTATGCTTTATAAATCTTTTTTCCTTTTCTATCTCATTAGGGGCAACAACGAATTTTTCTAAAAAGAAGGGGTAGATATAATTCAGGCTCACCAGAAGGATCAGGAAAATGATGATACCGGCCAGATTGGTCTTGAAGTCCTTTGAAAAGATCCAGTAGATAAATGAGAGAGCCAGAATAAGAGAAGCAAAGAATAAAATATGATAGGCAAAGGTATACGCGTAGATGTCCGTATAGGATGCGCCTTTAACGATAGAATGCTGGTTCAGGACCAGATCGAATTTTTTCAATAAGAAACCCAATCCATAATTAATAAAAAGAAAAAAGATGATCACCCCTAAATGGATACGGATATGCTGAGGGACAAAAATGGTCTTGGCTGAAATCGATACGGTATTGGAAAGCGTATACAGGATCAAAGCCCATGCCAGCAAAAAGATAAACAGCATGCGGCTCCACATTTTCAAGAAATGATAGATCGGTAATTTAAAAACGTAAAAGCTGATATCTTTGCCAAAAACAGGATCAGACAGATTGAAGTTTTCCAGGTTATAGAATTTTAAGAATTCACTCCACCAGGACGAGGCGGCCAGACCAAAGATGACCATAAAGATGATCAGGGCCACATGAAGATACTTTGAGATCTCTTTTATGTATTTTTCCCCCAGTATCATCTTCCTGACCTGGCTGGTGATATTGATCTTGACAATGAGATTATTGAAAAAAGCCAGAAAATAAAAAATAAGCCCGAACAGGAAGAATATTTCCATTTTTGTAACAATAACCTTCAGGTAGCGGTTTTGAAAGCCCAGGGCGCGAAACCAGAGGTAATCTACAGGGAAGTTTATGAAAAATTTTATCAACGCCGGGAGAAATGACAGAGCGATAATAAGGATGATCATCCAGCGAATGGGCTTTGTTCTTGCTCTTAATTCCTTAAATTTATCAAATCCGTTTTCCATCTTGATTTTACTGCAATGCCGGCAGGACCAGATAAAGAAACATTTTTGTCACCTTATTAAAGT
>JAFGFC010000015.1 GCA_016931325.1 Spirochaetota bacterium
ACAGCAATTTTTTTCATTTCTATTTTTTCCGCCTTAAATCTATATAAAGTGTATCGATTGAAAAATATAATAAATAAAGAAAAAGTCAAGATTGTTCGGCAAATTAACTTTTACTTACTGGGCTCAGATATCTTAAATTTGACTCATTCTCAAAACCAACTCCTTTGGTTTTTCCGAGGGCGAGTACCTATTTTCACATCCCTGTGAAAATGACGGTACTCGAATCCGTTAAATTTAAATATCTGAGCCCTTGAACAATGACAAATTTAAATGTCCTCACATACGGTGAAGAAGATGGGATTCGTTGTTCTCATTCTCGCGCGCACCCTGAAATTTCCACGGAGTGAAAATTTCGGGTGCTTTAGTCCCGGGGATTTTTTCCAAAAAATCCCTCGGGGCAGCCTATTTCCCCTTCCATGGGGAAATAGGCTGCCGAATCCGGAAAATTTCAAATGCAGAAATCATTTTATTTATAAAATTTAAATATCCTCACATAGGGTAAGAGAATATCTTTTGAATCGGCAAAATTCCGTAGGTATCAGAGTCTTTTTGAAACGATAAATTTAAGTGTTCTCACAATGGGGTAGAGGAGGCTACCGAATCCGGCAAAGACAAGATGCTTCACTTACGTGTAAGAGAAAAAGGGGAAAATTTAATTCCCCAAGTTTTACTTGACCTGCGTTTTAAAATTGTATATTATCTTAACAATATCGTCTCAGGAGTAATGGATGAAATATCATTTTTTACGGACACGTTCCTACACTCCATTTCTCTACCTGTTGCCCGCATTATCGGTGATTATCGTTTTTCAGATCATTCCTATTTTTTATGCTCTCTATTTGAGTTTTTTTAATTGGGATATGATCACACCCAAGGTATTCATCGGATTGAGAAATTACTCTAATCTTCTCCTTGAACCCGAGTTCTGGAAAGCCATTGGGATCACTTTTTATTATGTCGGAGTTTCTATCCCGCTCGGGCTGTCCCTGTCTCTTTTTATTGCTGTTCTTTTAGATTCCAAAATAAGAGCATTGCCTGTCTTCCGTACCGCTTATTTCCTGCCTTATATCACTTCAACCGTAGCGGTTTCTCTGGTATGGTTATGGATATATAATTCTAAATCCTATGGACTTTTAAATTATATGCTTGGCCTGTTCGGGATCCAGCCAATAAAATGGCTATCTGATCCCACCTGGGCTATGCCTGCTGTGATCTTGATGTTGATCTGGAAGAATCTGGGTTTCAACGTTGTCATCTTTCTCACCCGGCTTCAGAGCATTGATCCCTCTTATTATGAGGCGGCTTCCATTGACGGCGCTTCCCCCGCGCAGCAATTCCGGTTCATAACCTGGCCTTTATTACAGCCGACATTGCTTTTCCTCCTCACCATGTCCACGATTTTTGCTTTCAGGATCTTTCCGTCGATCTATGTATTAACTCCCACAGGCGGACCGAACGGGTCAACCACGACAGCTGTCTTTTATCTGTTTAAAAACGCCTATGAACAATTCAGGATGGGATACGCGGCTTCTATCGCTTATATGGTCTTTTTTATGATCCTTATCATCACCTTTCTTCAGAGGCGTTTATTGAGCCCGGCAAAGGATATAGAATATTAATATGGAAAAGAAAGATAAAAAGATACAACTGTACCGTGTTAAAAAAACAATCCTGGATGTATTAAAATATTTATTCCTGTCTGTGGGAAGTCTCATTATGGTCTTTCCTTTTGTATGGATGGTAATAACGTCTTTAAAGGCTCCGGATGAAACAACAAAATTTCCTCCCACTCTCATCCCGGAAGTTAAATATTTTATTCAGATGGACAGGGAAGATGATTTGCAGAGGGTCAGGATATTAAAAGAATTACCTGAAGACAAAGTTAAAGTTGAAATCATTCTCGGCCTTCAAAAACAGAAACAACTTGTCATCGATAAAAGCCGGATCATTAAAAAAAGGCTTATATGGGAGAACTATTCAAAAGCCTGGAAAAGCGCGCCCTTCGGCCGATATTTTATTAATAATTTTATTATGGCCGGCGGCACGACGATACTGTATATCCTCACGTCACTTCTGGCCGGTTACGCTTTTTCTAAAATGCATTTCCCGTTGAAAAAGACAATTTTCGGGGTTTTACTGGCGACCATCATGGTCCCGGGGCAGCTCTTATTGATCCCTAACTATGTTATTCTGGCCAGGCTCGGCTGGATCAATACATTCTATGCCCTCATCATTCCTTTTTCGGTCAACATTATGGGTATCTATTTTTTAACCCAGTATATAGACACTATTCCACAGGATCTTTTTGATGCGGCCATGATCGATGGTTGTTCCAACTTTCAGATCCTTAAAAAGATAGTGGCGCCTCTTTCGAAATCAGTCCTGTTAACGATTGGTCTGATCGGTTTTGTAGGACATTGGAATGCCCTGCTATGGCCTCTCATTGTGACTAACAGCCCGGAGATGAGGACCCTGCAGGTCGGGCTGGCTGTCTTTCGCCAGGAATCAGGAATATACTGGGAGCTTTTAACCGCTGCCGCCACATTTTCTTTGATTCCTTTGATCATACTTTTCTTGCTGGTCCAGAAACATTATATAACAGGTATTGCCAGAACAGGTTTGAAATGAAAAATAATAGTATAAAATATTTTATCATTTTACTTTTAATACTTGTCAGCTGCTATGGCCCAGCACCGGAAGAGAAAAAGCAGGTGGTCGTGCGGTTCTGGCATCCTTTTTCTGTTGATTCGTCTATCGGACGGACACTTATGTCCATGGTGAGTGAATTCAACAAAGCTCACCCGGGGTGGGTCATTAAGCCTGAAGGCATGGGCAGCTATGATATATTAAAACAGAAATTGATCGCTTCCATTATTGCAGGAAATCAACCCCAGATCTCACTGGCCTATGAAAGCTGGATAAATAAATTTTATAAAGCGGACAAGATCGTTATTTTTGATGAATATGTCAAGAATAAGAAAGAGCTAAGACAGATTAAAAATGATCTTTTCCCTGTTTTTATTAAAAGTTGCAGTATGGATGGGAAACTGGTGTCTTTACCTTTTAATAAAAGTACTCCTGTCCTTTATTATAATAAGGATATGTTTAAAAAATACGGGATCAGCCGGGCTCCAAGGGACTGGGCTGAATTTTTAAAGATCGCTAAAAAACTGACCATGGATAAGAACACCGATGGCCAGGTCGATGTGTACGGGATCATAGCCAGAGCCAATTCCACTGATTTTGTTGATTTTCTCAAGCAGAACAATGGATCTATTCTTTCAGGAGACGGGAAAAAAGTGCTTTTCAATCGTACAGAGGGGATCGAAGCTTTAAAATTCATGCTGGGGTGGAAGTTCTTGTACGGTATCGCAGACTTTTATAGCAGCGGGAACCCTTTTGAATATCAGAATGATTTTACAGCCGGGAAATGCGCCATGATCATCGGCACCTGTGTTTCACGTTTTTATATGAAATATTCGCTAACCTTTCGTCTGGGTACAGCCCCCTTGTTCGGGAACAAGAAAAAGGCGGTCCTGATCTATGGAACCAATATTGTACTGTTTGAAAAAGCCACAGATGAACAGAAAAAAGCAGCCTGGGAGTTTATCAAATGGTTCATTTCACCCGAGAACACAGCCAGATGGAGTAAAAATACAGCCTATCTGCCTGTCAGAAAATCAGCTCTGAACTCTAAATTTTTACAGGATGAATTCCGCACGGACCCTGAATTAAAGTCCTCTATCCTTCAGTTGAAAGATGGATTTTTAGAACCTTCAGAGGACAGCTGGTTACTGGGAAGACAATATTTAAGTGACGCTTTGAATGATGTACTTATTGACAGCCAGATTGAAAAAGCTTATAAAGAGTATCTGAAGGCCGGTGATACAAAGGACAAAAAGAAATTAAAAAGCGATCTGGAAAGGATAATGGAAGAAAGGATCAAATATCATCTTGATAAAGCCGCGGGTAAGATGGAAAGGTGGGTCCTATAGGATGAGCCAGAAGGTCATAGGGGTCTTGACAAGCGGTGGTGATTCTCCCGGGATGAATGCCTGTGTCAGGTCTGTTGTGAGAACAGCCATCTATCATGGGAACAGGGTCTTCGGTATCAAAAGGGGATATCAGGGGATGATAGATAATGATATAGAAGAGATG
>JAFGFC010000125.1 GCA_016931325.1 Spirochaetota bacterium
AGGCGTTCCTGTGCTTGATAATGGCGCAGGCTGGCTTTTTAAAGTTCTTGCCCAGCTCGGCGATAAGATTAACAGCCGCGTAAAAATCAAAAATATTGTTAAAAGAGAGCTCTTTGCCTGCCAGCTGCTTGAAAGGCGGGTTATCTGAATTGTACAACTTGTAATATACAGCCTCCTGGTGCGGGTTCTCCCCGTACCGAAGGTCCTGAATTTTTTCAAATGCCACATTATAATAAAGGGGATAACTTTTCTCACCTAATGACTGGCTTAAATACCGGCTGATAAGACTATCATAATAAGAAGTGAAGAAAAATGTCTCCCGCGCCAGGCTCATGCGTATTTCGTCATTGATCTCGCCTTTGTTCGTTTTCAGTTCCATAATGATATCCGGATAATATTTTCTGTTATAGACGGGGACAACATATTTGAAATTCTTGGCAGCCGCCCTTAACAGGGTGTTTCCCCCGATATCAATGTATTCAATCATTTCCTGAACGCTCATTTTTTTCTTCATCATCTCTTCAAAAGGATAGAGGTTGACCACCACCATATCGATACTTTTTATATCCCTCTCTTCCATCTGCCGTATATGTTCATGAGAATCCCTGATCGCCAGGATCCCCCCAAAGACCTTGAAACTCAACGTTTTCACACGACCGTCAAGGATCTCGGGATTGCCTGAATAATCCTCGATCTTTATGACAGGGATATTGTTCTCTTCCAGTATCCTGGCGGTTCCACCTGTGGAAAGGATAGTAATACCCAGTCTGTGCAGTTCCCGGGCAAACTCCACAACACCCTTTTTGTCGTACACGCTTATAAGCGCTGTTTTGATCTTCATTCCCATACTCCTTTCATTACATATAAGATATTCACTAACATCATGCGAAGCGTTATTCCGTTCGACGACCTACAGGACGTAGGGAGTGTCGAATCTTCCAAGGATGGATAGGATTCGATCGTTTCGCCTAAGATTGATCTCAAACATCTCACTTTTTGGTCAAATCCTGACCCTCCTAGTGGATCTGACCCGACTACCATCCTGGTCGTCGAACGTCGCGCGTCGAACGTTTAATTCTTTTTTTTCATCTTCTCTATATTCTTCATGAACTCGATGATCTTTTTCTCATACCCGATATCAGTTGGTTTATAATACTTTTTTTTCATGGGAACATAATCCTGATCGACCCAATGCCCTTTGAAATCGTGAGGGTACTGGTAATCATCGCCATGTCCCAGTTTCCCGGCACTGGCATAATGTGAATCCTTGAGGTGTTTCGGGACTTCCAGTATAACACCTTTATTCACATCGTCAAGGGCTTTATCGATGGCCATGTAAGAAGCGTTACTTTTAGGCGCTGTGGCCAGAAAGGTGGTCGTATGGGCAAGTATGATCCGGGATTCCGGCATTCCGATATGCGTAACCGCATCAAAACAGGCCTGGGCCACCACAAGGCCCATGGGATACGCGTTGCCCACATCTTCGGAAGCAAAGATGACAAGACGCCTGGCAATAAAACGGGGGTCTTCGCCACCGGCGATCATCCTGGCCAGCCAGTAGACCGCGGCATCAGGGTCAGAGCCCCTGAGGGATTTTATAAAAGCAGAGATAATATCATAATGATAATCACCTTTTTTATCATAGAGATGATACTCCTGTGAGAGAACTTCTGTGACTATCTTATCGGTGATCTGTTTCTTCCCTCCTGCAAGAAGAGCACACATCTCCAGCATGTTGAGAAGCTTCCTCGCGTCTCCCCCTGCTTTTTCGATCAACTTCGCTTTTACATTCTCTTTGATGGCAAGTCCCATCTCACCCAGCCCTTTTTTCCTGTCTTCCAGAGCATATTTAAAAATTGATTCCAGCGCGTTTTTTTCCAGAGGCTTGAATTCAAAGATATGGGAACGCGACTGTAAGGCCGGGATAATATAAAAAAAGGGATTCTGCGTTGTGGCGCCGATAAGAATGATTTCGCCTGTTTCCACAGGAGGCAGCAGGGCATCCTGCTGGGCTTTGTTAAACCGGTGGATCTCATCAATGAATATAATAGTCCATTTATTATGCGCCTCTCTTTCCAGGCGGGCCTTTTTTATCAGCTGTCTGAGTTCTGTCACATTGGAGAGAACGGCATTGATCTGATAATTCAATGATGACGTCTTTCTGGCAATGATATGAGCGATCAATGACTTTCCCGTGCCCGGCGGCCCGAAAAGGATCAGAGACTTTATTTTATCTTTTTCGATCAGCTCCCGTAAAACCTTGTTCTTTCCCATGATATGCTCCTGGCCGTAAAAACCATCCAGATCATCCGGTTTTAATCGAAAGCTGAGCGGTTGGAATTTTTCATGGCCTTCTGAAAAAAGGTTCATGATAGTCTTAATACCCTGTTGATCTGCCGTACAGCCTGTTTGATCCTTAATTCATTTTCCACCAGAGCGATACGGACAAATCCTTCCCCCATTTCACCAAATCCTATCCCGGGTGAAACAGACACATTGGCTTTCTGCATCAGGAGCTTGGAAAACTTCATGGATCCCATGGACCGGTACTTGGATGGCATGGGAGCCCAGATGAACATGGATGCCTTGGGTTTTTCTACCTTCCATCCGATCCTGTTCAAATTGTCGCATAATACGTCTCGTCTCTTTTCATAGACTTTCGCGATGGCTTTCACATCGTTCTGCGGCCCCTTTAACGCCACGATCGCGGCGATCTGGACAGCCTGAAAGATACCGTAGTCATAATACCCCTTTATCTTGGATAAAGCGCTGACCACCCTTTCATTTCCCACGCAAAAACCGATCCTCCAGCCCGGCATGGAATAGGACTTTGACATGGTAAAAAATTCTACTCCCACATCTTTCGCTCCTTTGACCTGAAGAAAAGACGGGGACCGGTAGCCATCAAAGGTGATATCAGCGTAGGCAAAATCATGGATCACTATGATATTATGTTTTTTAGCAAATTTAACAATGTCTTTGAAAAAATCGATCTCGACCGTCAATGTTGTGGGATTATTCGGATAATTGATAAAAAGCACTTTGGGTTTGGGCACCAGGGTACGGGTGATATGCTCCATCTGTCTGATAAAGTTCTCATCATTGCCCAGGGGAATATTGATCACGTTGGCCCCGGCCAGGACAACACTGTAAATATGGATGGGAAAAGCCGGATTCGGCACCAGGGCCGTATCACCCGGCCCCAGAAGAGCCAGGGAAAGATGGGAAATACCTTCTTTCGTTCCAATGACACATACGGTCTCGTTAGCGGGGTTCAGTTTTACATTATATTTGTGTTCATAATAATAAGATATGGCTTTGCGCAAATTAAATATACCTTTTGATGCCGAATACCTGTGATTGCGCGGGTCCTGAACAGCCTGACACAATTTTTCCACAATGTGAGAAGGTGTGGGTTTATCCGGATTGCCCATTCCGAAATCAATAATATCAACCCCTTTCTGGCGCAGGGCCAGTTTTATTTCATTCAGTTCACCGAACAGATAGGGCGGAAGCCGGTATAACCGGTTTGAAAATTCGAACTTTAATTTTCCCATTGTTTTAGACACCTTCTTTTTTAGGTTCCTCGACTTTGTACTCTTTTCCGGTTATCTTCTTTAACGCCTCGGCGGCAAGCACTTTAATTCCCCAGATCTCGGTTTTAAGAGCTTTTTCCAGTATGGGGACAGCCCTTTTATCCTGTAATCGTCCCAATGCCTCAACAAGAAAACATTTCTCATTTTCATCTTTTGTACTGGAGAATAAAGAAATAAAATACGGAGTGACTTTTTTATTCCCCATATAACCCAAAGCCTCGATCAGATACCATTTGAGGATCTTTGCCTGGTTTTTATCAGACCCGCCCTCTGACCCGGCTATCTCTTTCAGATCGTTAAAAAAAATATTGACCGCCTTTTCCGACCTTAAAAGGCCAAGGCTTCTGCAGGCCACCTGTTTTTCTTCCATGACCTGGCTTGTGGCATAGATCTCTAAAAGCACATCCTCAGCAGAAGGGTCATTTTTCATACCCAGCATCTCTATTAACTTTAGTTTCAGTTTGCCCTCTGAATTTTTCAGTTCATTCAAGATCAGAGAAGTCGGGATCCTTCTAACAGCCAGATTGGCCATCCTTTCCTGACCCTTATCCTCCTTTTTCATTTTATAATACGTGAGACCCAGCTTGAAAGAAGCCTCATCTGAGTTCTGCTCCATCTTTAAAGCCCTTTTAAAATTTTTTTCAGCCTTTTTATATTCTTTATTATCATAATAGATATTGCCCAAAGAAAGGTAATACTTGAAATTTTTTTCCACATATAAACGGTCAGCCATTAACTTGAAATGATATTGACCCAGGATATTATCCAGTTTGTCTTTTTGAAAGGCCATTTTCTTCTCCTGGATAACATGCCTTTTCACGATCTCCCTGGCCTGTTCAAAATTCTGCTTGACTCTCTCCACCTTGCCCTTGTTGACCCTGGTGATAAAATACCGGGAACTGTTCCGGTTATAATAGTCTTTCAGTTCCTGTTGACTGACAGGGATCTCTTCCGCGGTCATTTTATCCATATACTCCTGATAGACAAGATTAAGCCTGTACTCTGCACTTTTCAATTTGACTTCTTCCTTTTGGTCATATCCTTTTTTTAAAGCAAAATCATAGGCCAGACGCGGAAAAAGCAGGGTAAAATATATCTTTTCCTGCAGGCCTATCTCTTTTGAATGGAACGTGGGGCCGGATATGTTAATGATGGGCATACATTCCCCTTTTGTTATCTTTATATCTGTATCTTTAACATCCATAACAATACTGTTGGAAGAGGCTTTTTCGTCTGTTAATAATGAATAATGTTCCTTGATATTGTATTCATCTCTGATCCGCTTTTGAAGTTCAAATTCCTTTTCAGAGTGAATATAATTTTCTTTGATCCTTCTGATCCTTTCTACGAACCTTTCGTTCTTTTCAAGTTTTTCCAGATCGTTATCGGACGGGACATCAAGTTTCTCCATCCTGATAATAAAAAAACCATATTTTGTGGGGATCACATCACTGAGCTCGCCCGGATCCAATTTGAAAGAAGCATCAGCAATGGGATAATAGACCCGGCCAAAAGAAAATTGCTGCAATTGCCCGTTCTTAAAATTAGAACCGTCTTCTGTGAATTGATTTGCCACCAGAGAAAAATCCTCGCCCTTTCTGATCAGTTCATCAGCTTTTTTGATCTTCTCCAGGGCCTTCTCTTCAGTTCTGTTTTTCAGGGCCACAAGGATATGGCTGAATGTCACCTTGAACGGCCTGGATTTTTTATCCAGGATTTCCATCTTGACGATCTCCCACCCATTCTCTGTTTTGAATATCTCGCTTACCTGCCCCTCTTTGAGAGACAGAATTTTCTCCCTGATCCCGGCGGGGACATCGTCTATATTGACCGGTCCCACACGGCCCCCGTTAAAATTGGCGCCATCATCAGAATACTGATTGGCCATCTCGCCAAAGTCCGCCCCTCGTTTGATCTTTTTTCTTATTTCTTCTGCCTTTTTCCTCTCTTTCTTTATGTCTTCTTCAGACATGCCGCTATACGTCTTTCGCCAGATCAGCCTGATGAGCATGGAGGAAGAAAATTTCCTGATATCGGAAAACGATACATTTTCCTTTGAAGCATCTATCAGATCCGAGGTCATCGCGTGAACGATATAATTTTTCCTGAATTGCAGTACTTCATTGGAAATATGGGTGAAATCTATAGTCGGCTCTTTTTGAGCCAGCTGATAGATGATCTTTTTCTGAGCGATCTCCTTCACCACAGATTTCAGTCTTTCAAGAGAACCCAGATATTCCTTTTGCTGGGCAGGGGGGAATTGTGAGATATAATAATCCACTTCTTTCTGGAGAACAACTCCGTTGTCAAAGGTAGCAATCACCCTGTTCTTTCTTGAACAATGGATAAATGTGAATGAGATCAAAAAAAGAGATAAAAAAAGCCAGATCCTTTTCATAATGGTCTCCTATAAAAATTAACCCGGAATGCCGTGCGCAATGAAAAAATTGAACCATTTTAAAATAGTGGGTTCTTGAAAAGATCCCTTTTAAAATAGCGTTGGGTCAATTATTATTCATAGCATCACGAACATTCCAGGCCTGATGTAAATATACAACATGGAACAGGGATTTCAACTTTTTTATAAAAAGAAACCATTCTGCCACATAAAGGACGGTTTTTTTACTCAAGGCATTTTAGCATGAAAAGCGAACCTAAAGACCGTCCCCTTTTTGCACTTTTTTAAAAAATTATTCTCCGCCCCGCACATACCAGATATAGTGGTTATTGCCTTTATTATCACCAGCCATATTGCCCCCGCCCATATCCAGATATCCTGCGCTGGCAGGATTATTAACACATGTAGTGCTTACCCAGTAATTATCATTCTGAACATTGATAAAGGGGTGACCGGTTGGTAACACAGGATTATAATTATTGTCTTCTGTTAAAGATAATAATTCACGACCATTGGGCAGACGCCAGTCAGTATATCCGCCAACAGAACATCCTGCTGCCAGATCTATGGCACTATTCCAGTTCTGAGCTCCGTATAAATTAGCATTCTTTGTCCACATTAAACCTGTTACATTATCTGTTACAGTACCATTCCCATGGTCCGTAAACCGCGTGGCTCC
>JAFGFC010000126.1 GCA_016931325.1 Spirochaetota bacterium
ATTATAACAGGGATGATGACGGTCAGGTGAACGGCGCTTTATCCCTTCGTCAACCCGGTTCAAGCCTCAAACCCTTTTTCTATGCCTATATCTTTTCCAAAGGCCATTCCCCCAGTGATGTGATCGGTGATATTGAGACCCATATCCCTTCACACAGGGGTGATTATTCGCCTTTGAATTATGACCAGAAATATCATGGCCCGGTCTCCATACGAAACGCCCTGGCCTGCTCTTATAATATACCGGCCGTGAAATGGCTTTACCGATACGATCAGGAAGAATATTACAGGCTTTTTAAAAAGTTCCATTTTCCTTTAAAACGACATCCGGAATTCTATGGCCTGGGATTGGCCCTGGGGACAGCTGAAATAACACTTCTGCAACTGGCCAATGCCTATACTCTCTTTGCGAATAAAGGATATTTTATCCCTTACCGCGATATGGAAGAGATCACACTGGCATCCGGAAAAAAAATATCCCCGGCTTTTTCTCCTAAAGAAAGGATCTTTGATGAAAGGATCATCTATCTGGTGAATCACATTCTCACGGACCGCTCGGCCAGGCTGAAAGCCTTTCCTGACCTGAGAGGGGTTATTTACCCGTTTGATATCGCCTTTAAAACAGGGACCTCAAAAGATTACAGAGACGCCTGGGTGGTCGGCTATACAAAAGATTATATCGTGGCGGTCTGGCTGGGTAATTTTAAAGGAAAGTCCATGCAAAAGATCACAGGCGGAGTGGGTGCCATCCCCATCATGTATGATATTTTTTTAGAATTGAACCCTGATCAGAAGAATACGGTATTTCCGAAACCTGAAGGAATAATAAAAGTTCAGGTATGCGCCTTGAGCGGGCTTTTACCGAATGGCTCCTGTTCTCATTTTGTCGAAGAGGTCTATATCCAGGGATATGAACCAAAAAAGATGTGCTCTTTCCACAAACGTTTCTATAAAACAGCGGGCCATAAAAAAATATTTAAAACATTTACCATCCTGCCCGCAGAATATGAAAAATGGGTCTATGAGCATAATATTGAAAAACCTGATAAAGAATGGCTCCCGGTAAAAAAGGAAGAAATAGTCATGGAACCTGTCAGGATCATATTTCCGGACGACGGGGACAAGTTCCGGATCGATCCCCATATCCCCCGCGAATTCCAGAAGATCGATTTCAAAGCGAAAGTCCCTGAACAGGTCAAGTATATTGAATGGTATCTTGATAATCATCTCTGGCAAAAAGTCGACCGATGGCAAGAATGCAAATGGACCCTGCAGCAGGGCAATCATTCGATCCATTGTATCGCGGTTATCGATCCCCATAATACCATGACAAGCGACAGTGTCAATATTTTTGTACAGTAATTGACCAATCTTCTTGAAATTGATTTTTAAAAAAATATATTCGTTTTATAAAAGTAACCAATGATGAACACTGATTTATTTTAATATATTTTCATATTAAATATAAATTAAATCCGTGTTAATCTGTGGTTTAAATGAAAAGGAGAAACCAATGAAAAAATATTTTCAAACTCTGATTATTTTCGCCTCCATTCTGATCTTATTTTCCTGCATGGAAACCAAACAGGATTATACGCTTAACCCGGACGGATCCGGTAAGGTTATCTTCCAGGCCAGGTTCCAGCCCATGAAACTGGGTATGGGAAAAGATAAAGATCCGGCAGAAGAAATGAAAAGATCGGTCAGTGACATTCTTCAAAAATCAGAAGGTGTGACAACCTGGGAAGATGTCAGTTATGAATTAACAGACGACGGACGGATCCATTTCAAAGGTACCGCTTTTTTCAAGGATATTAACAAACTAAAATTTCATAATCTTTCCATGATAAAGGCGGAATTTAAAAAATCACCGAAGGGCGGGATGGTCCTTGTAATCAAAGGGGATGAAAAAAAGAAGGAAGGATCAGCCGGCAAGCCTTCCGGTATGACAGAAGAAGAGATCCAGCAGGCCATAAAAAAAGAAAAGATGAGTTATCAGCAATCCAAGCCCATGATGTCAGCCATCCTTTCCGGCATGAAGATGGAAGCCTCCTTTCGACTTCCGGGAAACATAGCCAGGTCAATCAATTTCTTAAAAGAGAAAAATGATATCCTCTCCATCGTTTTTGACGGGAAAAAGTTCATGGATGTCATGGATAAAATAATGGAGGATGATAATTACATCAGACAGTTTATCGTTGAAGGGAAGAAAATGGATCAGTCCAGCCCGCTTTCAGATCATCAGGTCAATAAAATGATGTACGGGGAAGAAGGTCCTGTCCAGGCGAACATAGCAGGACAGTTGAAACCTCTTTTTAATTATAAAACAGAGGTGGCCCGGGCTAAAAAAGATTATCCCGCGATGCTGAAAAAACTGGATCTTGATGAAACACTGGCCCCGGCCAAGCCGGCACGTGGCGGGAAGTTCAAGGCCCTGAAAGTTGCAGGTGTGCGCATCGTTAACATCGCTGACTGGGACAGAAACATCAGAGCGTTTCATGCTGACCAGGGCTATACCCTCTCACTGGTAGGGGATCTTCCCGGGGCCATATTGAAGGTCACAGGGGGTAAACTGGAAAAAGCCGTTGCCAATAATAATGAGAATTTAATGCCGGAAAAAGAATGGGACAGGGATATTAAATTCCCGTCGCTTTCAAAAGATAATAAAGCCATTATTTTCGAAGTCATGATGAAATTGCCAGGGAAAAATGTGAAATATATCAAAGACGTATCAGGTTACCTGGAATACATTTCCTCCGGAGGAACGTCTAAAATGGATGTTGGCCTGACAGAATTTAAAGAAGGGGTGAAAGGCACCTCCCTGGGGTCCGAGATCCTTTCCATTAAAGAAGATCAGTGGAAAAAAGGCAGTTATGTTATGGAACTGAAGATGGATATAGAGAACGAGGCTTTGAAAGAGGTCACATTCTATGATGATGCCGGACAGAAGATGGATGTTTACAGGCTGGGATATTCTTCTCAGGGAACAAAATCCACTGTCTTCAGTTTTTCGCTTAACGGGGCTTTCCCGGCCAAAGGCCGCATCCAGACGGAAATTTACAAGGACCTGGGAACATTCCGTGTGCCTTTTTCATTAAAAAAGATATCTCTGACAGGCAAGAAACTTTGATAATTTTTCAGCAGGTTTCCTATTAAAACAAAAGTAACATTTCTATTATTCTGTCTTGGATCATTCTGGCCCTTTTATCATGCCTATCCCGAGATAAGCCGAGCCTCAGCCCCGCGTTTTGTTGAGAACAAGGTTCTTTTTACGTTCCAATCTGAAAACGCCAGGAAAGTTTTCCTGGCCGGTTCCTTCAATAACTGGGCCAATAACCGATCCGGTAAGATAGACGACCCGGCTTTTGCAATGAAAAAGAGCCCGGGCGGGATCTGGTTCAAATATGTCACTCTCAAACCCCGTATCTATCAGTATAAATATGTTGTTCTTGATGAGGCCAGTAATTTCACCTGGTATCCTGATCCTTTTGTTAAAGAAAAAGACAAAGATGAAAATTCAATATTCGATTTCAGCCGGATCATTATCCTGTCTGAAGAACGATTTCTCGTCAAGGGCAGGAAACTCGATCCTCTTGATCTAAAAAAAGGAACAAGAAATAGATCAGGAGCTCGTATTCAGAAGATCATTGTTGAAAAAGTATGGCTTAAGCCCGGTCAAACCAACAGCCTTATACTGACCCTGGCCGATTTAAAAAAAATAAAAAACCCTTCCCTGCTTATCAATATAAAACAGATGGATAAAACTCTGTTCAGCACGAACATCTCAAAGGTCAAACCCCTGCAAACGGTCTCTGTCATGGCACCGGAAGAAGAAGGAGGGTATCTTATTGAATGCTTTTTAAAAGATACAAATAAGATCATCGACAGGGACATCCATGTCCT
The DNA here is from genome assembly GCA_016931325.1 of Spirochaetota bacterium. GTDB lineage: Bacteria > Spirochaetota > JAHITG01 > JAHITG01 > JAFGFC01 > JAFGFC01. The sequence continues at coordinate 3,903 of JAFGFC010000126.1, forward strand.
TTCAGTGGCTAACCGCATATCAGATGATCTGAGATACGGCTTTTATGCGAACTGGGACAGAACGGGCAAGAACTATGATAAAAAAACACAGATGTTCGCTGACCTTTATATCAATGCCATTGAATATTACGATTATTTTCCGGCTCACGGGAATTACGCACCCACAGAAGACGTTTATCAATTTGAACCATTTTTTGGAAAAAATATCCTGACCGGAGATATTCAGGACAAGATAAAAGCAGCCAGAAAAAGGAACATATTATCACTGGCCTATATTGCTGCTTATGCGGCTTCAGAGAGTATTTATAAAAAATACCCCTATGCCATGACGGATGGAAACGGGATACCCCTCATCTTTAATGGTTCTGTCATGACAGAACAACAGGCCCGGGAACAGGGTAAGCCTGTCTGGTTCTATCTCATGGCCATTGCCGGGGATTCCAGATGGTACCCGGTCATCATGAAAGAACTGAAAAGGACACTGGACGATTCACCTGATGATCTTGTCAGCTTTGACGGTTTTGAGATCGATTCCTACGGGCATTCCGAAGATGACAGGTATTACAGCGAAAAGAGCCGTTACAATGGTGAACTGTTGAGCCTGGTATTAAAAAAATATGTTGGCGATGTCAGACAGCTGACCCATTCCATGAAACCCAGCGGATTAGTCTCCTTTAACTGCGTTAATGAATACGGCATGAAAAACATCTATGATGTTGTTGATTTTATTTTTGTCGAGAACTGGTCCGGTTATAAGAACGGGCTGGACGATCTGATCGATATCTGTTATGAGAACAGAGGAAAGAAAAATAAGCGCGTGATACTCAAGGTGTATCCGGCTGATACAAAACCGGGTTCAAAGTCTTTCGATCCTAAGAGCACAAGTTATATACTGGGAGCCGCCATGACAGGAGGAGGGTCTGTCATGGTAGCCGGTGAGCCGGATGAAGAGAAACCTCAGATGCATGCGCTCAATACCCTGTATTATCCTGATAATGTGGTCATGTCATCTGAGAACCGGACAATCCTTCAAAATTATTACTTTTTTGACGCCCTGCTGTATGGCATCAAGCACGGGCCTCAGGTTTCCAATATTAAAACAGAGATTACTATACCGGGCTGTACTGTAAGAGGGTTTAACAGCGATAAAAATTTTCTCATATTTTCTTTCTTGCATCATGGCATGAATTATCAATGGGATATCCCGATCAAACAGCCGGAGGAATTAAAAAATTATGAGATCGCCTTTAAATTACCCTTTAAGAGAAAAGTCATGGATGTCTATTATGGAAGCCCTGACTATCAAGAGCTGTTGATCCCTCAAAAACTTGATTTTGAAATAAAAGGGAAACACGTGAGAACCCTTCTCCCCCGCCTGAAAGTATATGGGGTTTTGCTCATCCGGTACAGATAAGATCATTCAAGGGATGGTTGCTTTTGAAAGATCATCCGGGCTGCGTGGTAGCATAAAAATCCGACGATCAATCCGGCCAGGCCGTCTGTCACATAATGGTAGCGGTTATAGACAATGGCCAGTGTCATGGCGAAAGTGAGAGGAAAGATAAGCCAGAATATCTTTTTGCCAAAAAAACGTTTTATCAGAAATAAGCTGACCCAGGCTACGGCCAGATGCGATGAAGGCATACAGGCCCCACGGGCAGCGGCTCTGGCCATCAGAAAATCCTGAATGGATGTAAACAAAAACCCTGTCAATTCCTTTATCCGGTATACGTCAGCGAATTCAAACCGTGGTCCCTGGACCGGATAAAGGACAAAACCGATATAGGAAACATAGAAGGTGAAGGTAATGGTGAACATGAACTGTTCCAGTTCCCGATACCTTTTTTTAAAGAAAAGGAAGAGAGCCGGGATCGGCACGTAGAAATAGTAGGAAAAATAGGAAAATTTCAAAAATTCCGTCAGGACCGGCGTGACGATCGCCTCCAGAGCCAGTGTGGGATTAACTCCCAGAAGCGCTTTTTCCAGAGCGATAATGTGATGATCCAGGAACGAGCCGTGCAGGATGAGCACATGAGCCTGTATCAATCTATAGACGAACCCAAAGGTAAGAAGGGGATAGAACAGCCTCAAAAAACGAATGATCCGGCTTTGCGGAAAACGGAATGAAAAATGCGCCAGCAGGAAAATGGCGGCAATATACATCATATAGAAGAACAAATAATAATGCCAGTGAACGACCCTGTCATGGAAAAATGATATTAATACAGATACGATGAAAAAATAGGCAATACTAAGATAGTCCAGAAGCCGGATCTTCATTTATAAGATTCCCCTAGCCGGGTTAAAAACTTCAACGCGTCTTTATCTTCTGTATACTGTGTCTGTATCGTTTCAACTGATTCTTTCTGCCTGGATCGTATGATCTCTTTTGACAGGGCTTTGTACAGATAGCATTTATAGTAGGTCTGATCATGATCTGACATTTTTTCATAATAAGAATTATCCGGTATCAGGTTTTCAAAATCCAGAAGGTTTATGGTGATCTTGTTCAGATCCCTTTTTATTTTTTCAGAATCCCTGCAGGACCCGGCTTTTGAAAAATGATCCGCATAATCGGAATCGATCCAATCTTTCATCTTTTCCTGTATGTTTTTGATCAACAGTTCCTTGGCTTTTCTTAATCCCTCGGCGGAACTGACCTCATCTCTGGAAGATGCGACAAAATAAATATATCTTTCATCTTCCCACTGGCTCAGATCGATCCAGTAAGGCGTGTGGTCATTACTTTTCTCCAGTAACATTTTTTTCGAAGCGCATCCGAAAAGAACAAAGAAGAATAATAAGAAGAGAACAGCTCTTCTATATGATCCTGGCATAAAGATGCCCTCCTTTAAACTCTATCACGTGAACCGGCACGATCTTTCTATGATATTTCCTGTCCCTGCGGGGGAGAAGGACCGGGACATAATTATCTGCCAGCGCACTCACAAATTTATGATCGACAATTTTATGCTCAACGATCACGTTCAATCTCTGCCCCGGCAGCGAATTGAAAAAATGAGCCTTTTGCTGATCCCTGTACCTGTGAAGATACTCGGAACGGCTTGTTTTATCTTTCTGTGAAACATTGTCTTTAAACGATCCGGCCAAAGTCCCCGCGCGCGGAGAATATTTAAAGATATGGAGGTAAAAAATATCAAGCCGCTTCAAAAGTTCTCTCGTATTATGAAAATCCTCTTCTGTTTCGCCGGGAAATCCCACTATCACATCACTTCCAATGATCACATTCTTCTTTATCTTTTGTAACCGTTCAATAAGGCGGGCATAGTCAGAAGATGTATAAGGACGGTTCATGAGTTTCAATATTCTGTCAGACCCGGATTGCAGAGGAACATGGAAATAAGGACAGATCTTTTCATGCCTGAGAACCGATAAAAGTCTTTCATTGATGTTTGCCGGTTCAATGGATGTTAAGCGTATCCTTTCCAAATCCCTGATCCCGGCCATCTCTTTTAAAAGGTCAGCCAGTTCATGGCCCTCAAAACGGTAATCCCCTATATTGACCCCGGTGATAACGATCTCAGGATAAGATCGTTCAGCCAGCCGCCTGGCCGTGTCAAGCACCTTGTTCAGGTCCAGGCTGCGGCTCTTTCCCCGGGCGATCCTCACTTTACAGTATGTGCAGTTCATATCACAGCCATCCTGTATCTTGATATACGGACGCGTCCGGTCAGAGATATAAAGGCCACGGGAAGGTCTCCCGGAGAGGGGATCAATGATCCCCTTGTCCTTCAAAACCTCTCCCATTTCCATTTTTTTATCATTCTTGACAACAAGATCCACGCCTTTCATTTTTATAAAGACCGGCGCATCGGTATGAGCGTAACACCCCGTCACGATAACAAAAGCCCGTGGATATTGTCGGATGGTCTGCTGCACCAGAGCCCGTGACTTTCTATCCGCTTTTCCTGTTACGGTACAGGTATTGATAATGCAGATATCAGGAAGAGACTTTCTGTCGCTTTTCAGGCCGTAGTTAACAAGGTCTGTTCTCAGACGATCGGTTTCAAATTGATTAAGCCGGCATCCCACTGATCTGATCAATACATTTTTTCTCATTTGGTTTTGGTCGTCTTTGGAATATAAGGTTTTATTTTTTTCAATTGCTTTCTGGCTGTATCAAAATCTTTGTTCAACTTGAGACACTTGTCATAATTATCCGCTGCTTTTTTCCATTGCTTCAGCTTTTCATAAGACAGGCCCAGATTATAATAGAAAAAATAAACACTGCTGTCAAGGGCAATGGCCGTTAAAAATGCGGTATTGGCCTTGTTGTATTTCTTTGTATTCAAGTATAAAAGTCCCAGAAGGTTATAATAGTAGGCGCTGTCCGGATTGATCTCAATGGCTTTAATAAATGACTTTTCCGCCTTCTCAAATTCCTTTTGATTATAGTAAGCCTGGCCCAGAATAAAGAACAAGCGGTCATTTTCCTGGTCATACTGAAAAGAATAAAGGCACAGTTTGACAGCCAGTTTATTATTGCCTGTTATAAGATAAAGTTCAGCCAGTTCCACATAGAGATTGATGTTATTGGGCTGGATCTCGATGGCCCTTTTCAAGGCCAGGATAGCGTCCTCGTTATCGCCCAGTATTTTAGCCGTGATCCCTAAATAATAGTACGCCTTGAAATCATCCGGTGATTCTTCGATCACCTTTAAAAAAATCTTTTTGGCTTTTTCATAACTGTGTTTTTTATAAAGTTCGATCCCTTCATTGATATCAGCGGCAAAAAGAGGAAAAAGAAAGATCAGCAGGAATATTACCGTTACCAATTTTTTCATTTCGTTCTCCCGGTCTTCACGAGTTCCATGAACTCTGTTTCATTTATGATCCGGATCCCCCATTCCCTGGCTTTCTGGATCTTGCTGCCCGGGCTGGTCCCGCTAACAACAAAGTCTACATTCTTACTCACACTTGTCAGGGCATGGCCTCCGTTGGTTTCTATGAAACTGTTTATTTCTTCTCTTGAAAAATTCTCCAGAGTTCCTGTGACCACGATCTTTAATCCTTTCAAACTCTGTCCCTGCGGCTTTTCATAAATGATCCGGACTCCGCCTTTTTTTAACTTATCGACAATATTCCTGTTTTCTTTCTGCTGAAAGAACTGATAAACGCTCTCAGCGGCCTTGGGCCCGATCTCATGAATATTCAACAGCGTCTCATGGGAACACGCGATAAGATCATCCAGAGACGGGAAATGTCTGGCCAGCACGCGGGCAAGATGTTCCCCCACATACCGTATACCCAGAGCAAAAAGAAAATGGTCAAAGCTTGTATTTTTTGTTTTATGGATAGAATTCAGCATATTCTCAGCCAGTTTATCACCCATCCGGTCATACTGTAAAAGATCGTCTCTGGTAATATAATAAAAATCAGCCACATCTTTTAAAAGACCCGTATCAGCGAACTTTTGTATCCATTCTTCCCCTATGCCTTCAATATTCATGGCTTTGCGGGAAGCAAAATGTTTTAAACTTTCGGAAAGGATCGCCGGACATCTTTTATTGATACAACGGGGGATGACCTCATCTTCAGGTTTAATCACTTTTGTCCCGCAGACAGGACACCTGTCCGGGAACCGGAAGGGTCTAGCCCTGTCAGGTCTTTTATCGATGATCACCTTGGTCACTTTGGGAATAACGTCTCCCGCCCGGTAAATCACCACCGTATCCCCGATCCTCACATCCAGCCGTTCGATCTCGTCCTGATTATGCAGGGTAACGCGGCTAACAATTACACCGCCAATCGGTACCGGTTTCAAGATCGCTGTAGGCGTTAAAGCCCCGGTCCGGCCCACCTGAACCACAATATCCTCCACCTCTGTGGTAGCCTCTTTCGGCTTGAATTTCCAGGCCAGCGACCACCGCGGTGAATGGGTCAGCTCGCCCAGATGGGCCTGCTGTTCGAAACGGTTCACTTTGATAACGATCCCATCCATATCATAATCCATGAAATCCCTTTTCGCTTCCCACTGTTTATGATATTCAATGATACGGTCTGTATCATCAGTCACAAGAATATGGGGATTAATATAAAAACCCCATTTTTTTAACTGCTCGTACACTTCGGACAGCCTCTTGAAATGATAACCCTTGCCCATCTTTTCGCCGATACCATACACGAACATCCGCAGTTTTCTTTCAGCGGTAACGCGCGAATCCAGCTGACGCAAAGACCCGGCGGCCGCATTCCTGGGATTGGCAAAGGTCTTTTTCCCTTCACTGACATATCGCTCATTCAATTCAAGAAAATCTTTCCTGAACATAACAGCCTCACCCCGGACGACCAGCCTGTCAGGAATGATCTCCCCGGTTAATTTCAAGGGGATGGTCCAGATCGTTTTTATATTATGGGTCACCACTTCCCCGGTCACTCCGTCACCGCGTGTCGACCCCAGGGTCAACAGACCCTTTTCATAGATCAGCTCGATGGCCAGTCCGTCATACTTGTGTTCCACCAGGTATTCTATTTTTTTAATATCCAGTTCTTTTTGAAGGCGTTTATGAAATTCAAGGAACTCTTCGATCGAAGTCGCATTATCCAGGCTGAGCATGGGTGTGGGATGAGTGAAATTCTGGAATTCCTTCAAGGGAGGCGCCCCTACTCTCTGAGTAGGAGAATCAAGTGTTTCCAGTTCAGGATGCTCCTGCTCGATCTGTTTCAACTGCCGGAACAGCCTGTCGTATTCCACATCAGATATCACCGGCTCATCAAGCACGTAGTATCGGTAATTATGATAATTGATCTCCCTGGCCAGTTGTTCATGCTCTTTTCTAATCGCATCCGACAGTTTTTGATCTTTCATAACAGTAGGTATAAATTATACAAATTTTGATTAATGGCAAGAGATTTTTTAAAGGGGACGGTTCTTTGCTTTCAACAAAGAACCGTCCCTCTCCCTCTTTGGCCGAAAAAATTCTATTGACTTTCTTTTTAACATTTCTATATTTTCAGTGCTTTTAAATAAAGCAGGGATCAGCCGACTTCTGTCAGCTGAGAATACACTTGTGGAGATGCATTTTGGGGATATACAGGTCCTGAGATGGACACTCTATCCTCTGCCTCTTTTTAATTTTAACGGGTATATCCGTATCTGAATCTACACACCGGCGGCACTTGATGCCATGACACATCTCTATCGTCATAAAATGGATCACACAAGTTTACCCCCCCTGTATCCTTGATGGAGGATCGTATGGCAAAAGGAACATATATAAAAAATCCCACCCGGTTAAAAAAAGAAAAAATAAAAAATCATTTTCTTGGCCCGGTAACAAATCTGGAGGACTATGTTTCACCGGATTGGTGGCGCAATATTTTCAATGCTCTTTACCTGAAATCCGATTCAGATGTTATTGATGATAATGATATAACCAGCCAGGAGATCGATTATTTTACGACCATCATCAATCCGGACCCCACGATAAAAATCCTGGATCTTTGTTGTGGTCAGGGACGGCATACCCTGGAATGGAACAGAAGAGGATTCAATGCCGAGGGCCTGGACAGGTCTCATTACCTGATACAGAAGGCCAAAACAAGGGCCCAGAAGGAAGGATTAAATATAAAATTCAGGGAAGGCGATGCCCGGAAATTACCCTATAAAAATGATATATTTGATTATGTGGCCATACTGGGTAACAGCTTTGGATATTTTGAAACTATTCAGGATGACCTGAGGATCCTCATGCAGGTGTTCAAGGTCCTTAAACCATGGGGAAAAATTCTCATCGATGTTACAGACGGTGATTATTTAAGAGAAAATTTCCAGAAACGGTCATGGGAATGGATCGATAAGAAAATGTTCGTCTGCCGCGAACGTTCTCTTTCTGTTGATAAACAGCGTATTATATCCCGTGAAGTCATAACAGAAGTTCAAAAAGGCGTAATAACAGACCAATTTTATGCTGAACGATTATATAATCAGGAAAGCCTTGAAGATCTGCTCAAACAGGCTGGATTTTCTGATATCACCTTTCACGGCAAGATCGGGACCCAATCCAAAAGGGGTGTGGACCTTGGAATGATGGAACAGCGGATCATTGTAACCGCTACTGTTAAAAAAGAATGGACCCCGGCAAAAGTCAGATCAAGTCAGATTGTCAAAGAAGTGGTCGTTATATTCGGTGACCCCAATAAAAAGGATCCTTTAAAACCTGATTCTGTATTCGATGATGATGATTTTTATACGATCGACCAGTTAAAATCAGTCCTGTATGAAATGAACCGATACCGTTTTATTTATATAAACAACCATGACACGCTTATCAATGACCTTTTAAAAATGAACGGGAAAGTGAATTATGTATTTAATCTATGTGATGAAGGTTTTAATAATGATCCGCGTAAAGAGCTGGTGGTTCCCGCTCTATTAGAAATGCTGAATATCCCCTTTACCGGAGCTGGTCCTCAGTGTCTCTCCTACTGCTATGATAAATCCCTTGTCCGCGGAATTGCCAAAGAAATGGAAATCCCCACACCCGAAGCTTTTTTTATCAAACCGGAGGACACATCTTTCGAACTTCCCATTAATTTTCCGGTGATCGTAAAACCCAATTTCGGCGATTCCAGTTTTGGAATTACGCGGAGAAGTGTCTGTTATAGCTTTGATCAGCTGGTCAGCGCGATCATGGAGATCCGTGAAAAGTTCGGTTATGACAAGCCGATCCTTATCGAAGAATTCCTGACCGGAAAAGATCTGAGTGTCGGCATCATCGGGAATCCGCCTGATTCCTATATGGTATTACCGATCATACAGGAAGACTACTCTGAGCTTCCTGAAGATCTGCCAAAAATATGCGCTTATGAAGCCAAATGGCTTCCTGATTCTCCTTACTGGAAGATCCGTTCGATCCCGGCTGACATTTCTGAAGAAACAACCAATTTAATAACAGAATGCTGTTTAAAGCTTTTTGAGCGCCTGGAATGCAGAGATTATTCCCGGTTCGACTGGCGCCTCGACAATGCAGGCAATCCAAAATTGTTAGAAGTGAATCCCAATCCCGGCTGGTGCTGGGACGGACATCTGGCTAAAATGGCCAGGGTAGCCAATATTTCCTATTCACAGATGATACAACAGATATTAATGGCTGCTGAAAAACGGCTCGGACTGGTGGATCTGGATGAGAACAAGAATACCGAAGCCATCCGGTCATCTTTAATACAATTATCTTAATAAAGGAGGATAAAATGAGATATATTTTAATATTATGTCTTGTTTTTGGACTTGTTCTTGGCGGTTATAGCTGCAAAAGCGGATCAGAAGTGACAAAAGATGAACCTGTAAAAGGAACGGAAACCATGGGCGAAGAAAGCGAAGCCCCTCTCGAAGGGACAGAAATGGAATCGGAAGATGAGGACATGGGTTCTGAAGAAGGCGAAGATGAAGGATCCTCAATAGAATCAGAGGATGAAGACCAGCCTTCCGAAGCTCCCGTTGATGATCAGGGCGATGAAGGATCATCAGATGACGAAAATTATGATTCAGGTGAAGATTATTAATTTCTTTTTTATATGATCTTCAGGGACGGTTCTAAATAACAGAACCGTCCCATTTTTTATCTCTTCCCCTCCCATCCGAGGTAATTTTAATTCCAGCCAAGGTCCTATCACAAATTTGACGGATTCAAAAGTATGATTTCCTGCCTAAAAAACAATATTTTAATATACCAAGAACCTATAATATGATTAAAAATTGCCGAAAAATTTTCTTTACTTTTTGCAAATTTATTGTTAATATATGAGGTTGTTATGCGAGCCGTTAGCACAAAAGTTGTTGAAAATGCCATTTATGAAGCCCTTATCTCTGCGACTTACAAGATCCCGGAAGATATAAAAAAGGCTTTAAAATCAGCTCATGATAAGGAAAATACTCCATTAGCCAAACATATCTTGAATGAGATCATTAAAAACTATGAATTGGCTCTGCAGGAAAGAGCCCCCTTGTGTCAGGATACAGGGACGATACTCTTATTTATTGAAATGGGTCAGGATATTCTCTTCTCAGATGGTTTCTTACTTTCTTCTCTCAACAGGGCCATTTCGCGGACGACATTAGAGGGATATCTGAGAGCCTCAACTGTCAATGATCCCCTGAGACGAAATAATAATAATACCAATACACCGCCCATTATCCATCTGGAAATGGTCCGCGGAGACAGGGTCAAGATCTACATCATGTTAAAAGGTGCCGGAGCGGAAAATGTTTCCTGTTTAAAAATGCTTTCACCGTCCATGGAAATTGAGTTTATCAAAGAAGAGATCGTCCAGTGGATAAAGGAAAATGCGGCCAAAGCCTGTCCTCCTGTGGTGGTCGGTATAGGATTAGGCGGTAATTACGAATCAGCGCCCATTTTGGCTAAAAAAGCACTTTTAAGAAAAATAGGTTCCAGCAATAAGAATGATTTTTATGCGCGAATGGAAAAAGATCTTTTAAATTCGATCAATAAACTGGGTATAGGTCCCATGGGTGTGGGAGGAAAGACCACGGCTCTATCGGTTCAGGTAGAGACCTACCCCACCCATATCGCCTCCCTGCCCCTTGCCATTAATCTTAACTGCCATTCGACCAGAATAAGTAAGATCGTTATTTAACATGTTCAGGGAGTGAAGAATGAAAGAAATAATTATAAATACACCTCTCAATCCGTCGCAGCTCTCAAGGATCAATATCGGCGATATTATCAAGATCAACGGCACGATCTTAACAGCCAGGGACGCAACCCTTTTCAGCATGGTCAAGAATGATAAGAAAAAGAAAATGAATGATCTGGTTTTAAAAAATCAGATCATCTATTTTGCCGGCCCGGCACCCGGCCCGGGTAACAAGATGATCTCATCATGCGGCCCCACCACGTCCAGCCGGATGGAACCTTATATCCTGTTCCTTCTCAAACAGGGTGTCAAAGTCTTTATCGGCAAGGGCCCTGTCAGTCAGACGTTCCTTACCCTTTTAAGAAAAAATAATGCTGTTTATCTTCTGGCTACCGGCGGAGCCGGAGTTTTCCTGGCCAAACATATCAAACAGGCCGAGATCATAGCGTTCAAGGAATTGGGACCGGAAGCGGTCTATCAGTTAAAAGTTGAAAATTTTCCTACCATTGCCTGTGGCATCAAGGGAAAATCTCTTATCAAAATATAACGAGGTAATATCATGCTTTCCGAAGAACTTGTAAAAGATATCACCGTTAAAAACGATAAAAAGATCGTTCTGCTTGTCATGGATGGAGTGGGCGGTCTTCCAGGCAAGAAAGGACTGACCGAACTGGAAACAGCCCGAACCCCGAACATGGACAAGCTGGCTTCAAGTTCGGCCCTGGGATTAAATCACCCTATCTCACCAGGGATCACACCCGGCAGCGGACCTGCCCATTTATCCCTTTTCGGATACGATCCAATTAAACATCAGATTGGACGCGGGATTCTGGAAGCGTTAGGTATCGGGCTGGAACTGACTCCGGATGACCTTCCCGCGAGGGCCAATTTTGCGACAAAGGATAAAAACAATGTTATTACAGACCGACGAGCCGGCCGCATACCCACAGAAAAAAATATAGAGCTCTGTAAAAAATTATCAGAAAAGATCAAGACCCTTGACGGTATCGAGGTGATCATCCGTTCCGGAAAGGAACACCGGTTTGTTGTTGTCTTCCGCGGGAAAGGCCTTTATGGCCCCCTTCACGATGCGGATCCCCAAAAAGAAGGATTAAAGATAAAATACGCTCAAGCCTTTAATCCTGACGGCGAAAAATCAGCGAGAGTAGTCAATACATTCATTGATCAGGTGAATGAGGTTTTAAAAAATGATCATCCGGCGAATACCTGTTTGATGAGAGGGATCGACAAGGTGCCTCCTGTTCCCTCCATGAATGAGTTATTCAAAATAACACCAGCGGCTATTGCCACGTATCCCATGTACAAGGGTCTGTCCCGTCTTGTCGGGATGAAGGTTCTGGATGCCGGTGATACGATCCAGACCGAGATCAATGCCCTGAAAAAAAACTGGTCTAAATTCGACTTTTTCTATTTCCATATAAAAAAGACGGATTCTTATGGCGAAGACGGAAATTTCGAGAATAAAGTAAAGATCATAGAAGAGACAGACAAGATCATACCGGATATTCTGGGGCTGAAACCCGATGTTCTGGTCATCACAGGAGATCACTCCACGCCGTCGGTCCTTGCCTCTCACTCCTGGCATCCCAATCCCTTTCTATTAAAATCAAAATATGTACGGATCGGGGAAAGTAAAAGGTTTACGGAAAAGGAATGTTTAAAAGGGAGCCTGGGTCATTTTTATTCCATCGATGCGATGTCTTTAATGCTGTCTAACGCGCTCAAAATGACAAAGTTCGGCGCCTGAGATTGTAGCCCGCACAAAGAAGCCTAAAATAGAAAGCATCAAGAATGAAAAAAAAATTGACCATCGCTTTATCCTGTCTTCCTGTTATCTATTCTATAATAAAAATAAAAAGTGATATCCTCTTCTACTCCATCTCGTCCGGCATCATCCTGATTTTATTCCTGTTTCTCTATCGTTCGAAACATCTTCCGCTTTTAACACAACTGGG
>JAFGFC010000016.1 GCA_016931325.1 Spirochaetota bacterium
CGCCGGCCGCGCGCACGCAGTTATTCTGGGTTTAGTTCTCGGCATGTTTATCATGGCTTTAAGCTTGCTGATGATCTAACCTGGATTATAAACGAATCAATTTTACCTTTAGACTACCGGTTATAATCTCTTCTACTCATATTTCAGACTGGTGGCTGGATTCGTGAGGGCAGATCTCATAGTATGGGAAGTTACCGTGAGGAATGCGATCAACAGGCTCAAAACTGCTGTAATAATAAAAATTTCCATTCCGATCTTTATCGGATATGTATAGAGAAAGTTAATCATTGAGTTCATCATAAAATAGGCAATAGGAATAGCAATTAGATTGGCTAAAGCCACTAACTTTAAAAAGTCCTGGGTGAGCATTCTGACAATACCTGAAACCGAAGCTCCCATCACTTTTCGGATTCCGATCTCCTTTATTCTCCGCTCCACTGAATACGAGGATAGGCCAAATAAACCCAGGCAGGATAGAAAAATCGCTAATATACCAAGACCTCCTGCCATGGCTGCGGTCTTATCCCCTTCAAACACATCATTGAGAGCATTCTCCAACGTGATATATTCATAGGGAAGCCCTGTCGCTATGGTCTTCCATTTCTCACCGGTATATCCAATCACACTGGTAAGAGCATCAGGAGAGGAATATTTGACCAGAATATAATTCAAATCCTCTGGTTCTAAAAACAAAACTGCAGGAGATATCGTCGCTAAGACCATAGATTTAAAATGAAAGTCTTTAGTTACACCGATAACCGTTTTTTTTCGGCCTGCCCATTCTATCTGTTTTCCCAGCGGATCTTCCCACTGCAAATTACGTACGGCTGTTTCATTAAGAATAACGCTATCCTTATCCACAAAATCGTGGGAAAAGCTTCGTCCCTTAATTAATTTTATATTCAGCATCTCAACAAAACCATAATAAATGCCGTAAATATTCATATCAAGAGCATCTTCTTCCAAAGCTCCCACGGGCAAAATTCTGTCTTCCGTATTCCATTCAATAGGAAGGGCGCGGGAGGCTGAAACAGAGATAATATCTGTATTCTGCATCAACTCTTTCTTTAATACTTCAAGTTTATCCCGCGCTTCGGCCGGGATGGTAACCGCTAAGATATTTTCCCGGTTATATCCGAGATCAACTTTGAGGTTGTGCCTGGATTGTTTAATGCTAATAAAGGTCATCAATATCAATATAATGGAAAATGTGAACTGAACCACGACCAGAATTTTTCTGAATTTCGTTCCTTTTTTTCCTTTTAAAAGTTTTCGTTGAAACACAGCTACTGGTTTAAATGAGGACAAATAAAAAGCCGGATAACTGCCGGCCAAAATACCGGTTAAAATCGTCACAAAAAGGATCACGAGTAGAACATGAGGCTTGTCCATGATGGTTAGACTAAAAATTGATCCCAGGCTGGCAGAAAACACAGGACTAAGAAGTTCATAGAGAACGATCGCTCCTGGTAATGAGATCAGAGACATAAGCGTTGACTCACCTAAAAACTGCTTGATCAGCTGACCCCGGGTCGCCCCTACCACTTTCCGCATGCCGACCTCATGAGCCCGAGTGGCATAACGGGCCGTAGAGAGATTCATGAAATTTATACAGGCAATAAGCAGAAGCAGAAAGGCTGCGATCCAGATAGTGACATAACTGATATGTCCTGCGCTCCAGAAACATTCGATCCCTTCAGAATTAAAGGAAAAATCCAGAAGTGAATGAAGATAAATACGCTGCGGGGATTCTGTTAAATCGGGATAATATTTTTTGATAAAAACCGGAAACTTATCTTCGATTCCAGCACGATCCGCAGTCTCAGAAAGCAGCAGAAAGGTGGCATGACTGTAAACACTCCAATCATCAGACCAGCCTGGCAACAAGCGGGCTGTCGGCAGGGAAACCAGGAAGTCAAATTGGATCGATGAATCATCGGGAAGATTTTCCGTGATTCCCGTCACAACCACATCTATTTTATTCGCCAGAGTCATGGTTTTCCCCACGGGATCTTCTTGATCGAAGTATCTCAAGGCAGTATCTTCAGTCAAGACTATTGAGTTTCCGCTTGCCAGCGCCGTCTGCCGTTCGCCTGTTTTCATCCTGAATGAAAATATGGATAAAAACTCTGGATCAACGAACCTGACTTTGCTTTCATAAAATATCTTATTCCGGTATTTAACGATCATTCTTCCCGGCGGATAAAATCTCGCAGCTTTCGTTATTTCCGGAAACTCGCTTTTAAGTGCAGGGGCCAAGGGAGCTGGTGTAATAGCAGAGTGCTTTTCTCTGGCCTGGCCCGCAAGGAAGACCTGCACAGTGGCGTAGATTCTGTCTGCGCTTGCATGAAAGGAGTCGAAGTTTGAGGTGAAATCAGATACGAGGGCAAACATAATAAAAATACTCAAACCAATCACAAGACCGGAGATAGTGATCAAAGTATAAGTCTTCTGCCGGTTCATAGACCTTAAAGCGATTTTAAGGTAATTTTTTATCACTTTCTTTCTCCATTTTCATAATTATTCAAACTCTCAAAGTAGTTCTATAAAATGCATCTTCGATCAGGATAAATGCAAAAACAATACCATCCTCATTTTCAGGGTATTTTTAATTTTATTGTAATTTCATGTGTTCATTTTCGAACAATCTACGTGCGTATCTGAACAGATAAATTTCCATCTTGTAAATTTTGACACCAAGGCTAAAAAAATTTATATTAATTCTACGCTACTTTTAATCCCAAAGGAGAAAAGACCAATGCGTC
>JAFGFC010000127.1 GCA_016931325.1 Spirochaetota bacterium
GAAATATTGATATTCTTGTGTTATACTATTATAAGGAGGAATAGATTTTTTAATACCCGCAAATGAAAATGCTTGAATTTGATAATAAAATGAAAATTAAATTGATCATTGTCCTGTCTGTCCTTGTTCTGTTCGTTTCCCTTGTCCTGTTTATGCCTCATTACCGATCCCCTGCAGAAAAAACAATAAAAGAGGATTATTCAGCAGAAGAGATCCTGAAGATCCTGGGCCAAAAATTTTCCCGCTTGCACGATATCAAGGTCATCTTTAAGGATCAGGCTTCCTCATTGTCATTAAAAAACGGCCGGGGTTCCGGGACAGGACGTTGTATTCTGTTTCACTCAATCAGGGATGACAGAATAAAAATATCATCCAGGGGCCTCGAAATAACAAAGGACCGATCCACAGGATGGAACGCCAGTTTCAAAAACAACGACCGGGAAGAAAATTTCCAGCATTTAATACACTGGATGGCGGCTGTTTATCGCGTTGTCTTCAGTTTACCTTATGAACTGGATCATCTGGCTTCAGTATGCGACATCACTCTGGAAAAAATGAATAAAATAGGGTATTACAGGATTATCCTTCAACCCGGGAACAGGTCATTCCTTCTCGAGATGATCGTCAATATGTCACTGGAAGTGGTTGAAAAGGTCAAATTCTGGCAAAATGATAATTCCGTCATCCTGGCAAAATTATCGCATTTCGGTGAGTTTGACGGTTTAAATTTTCCTCAGAGAGTCAGGGTTCAGTATGAAAGCCGGGAAGAAAAATATCTTTTCCAAACTTTCGTTAAAAATGTCAAAGTCAATCCCGGCCTGGGATCCGATCAGTTCCATTTCAAGAAAATATATTTCACCAGCTGGTATACGGATCCCCTGTTTTTAAACAACGAACATATTCTTCTGATCAGGATCACGGGGCAGATCATTCATACTCCTTTTGATGGATCCCGGATCATTAACAAACAATACGCTCTTGTGTCAAGGACGTCTTTCTCGGGCAAGGACAACCTGATCAAACTGTTATTTAAAGTGCAGAATCCTGCAGCTCAATTCTTCTTCACAGGGGATTATAATCCCGTCCGGGACATTGTCAGCCTGGCCATATCATCAGGATCAGATGAAGGCCGGGGAAAAGAGCCCTGTGGAATATTCCTTTTTGATCCGAAATCGAAAAATATAAAAAAGATTTCAGAGCAGGGGGTTTTCCCCGTTTGGTCTTCCGATGGGGATCATTTATTATGGAACCAGAGCTCGGGGAAAAAGGGGATCAATGATATTTATATCTGTGATTATAAGGGAGAAGAAGGACGACTATTGATCCGGGACGGGTTTTTTTACAATTGGGGAGAGACTGATAAAACAATCATTTTTGAAAAAGGTTATTGGATGATGGCCAGAGGTCATATCATACCATCGTCTTTGAAAAACAAAGATATAAAAGGGGGGATATATCAGTATCACAGGGACACAAAAGAGATAAAGACACTCTCACCGACAGGATTCTTTCCCGATTTATCCGCTGATAAAAAAAAGTTGATCTTTTCTGACAGACTGGATAAAAGCGGGATCTACCTCATGGACCTGGAGGATAAAATCACAAAAAGGATCATTTCCTTTCATGAATCCTATGATATTCCTAGAGCCTTCTGGTATATTGATAAAATATTATTCATCAAGACCGGCCAGGAAAGTTCCCGGAAACAGGGGTTGTATCTTTATTATCCTGCCCAGGATAACTTTGAATTCTTATCTGACCGGATTTTCCCCCTGCAGATCAGTTCTGTTTTCTTTGATCTCTCTTCAGATAAAAGATATTTACTTTACAAATTCTATAATCTGCCCGTATGGGATCATTGCGTCTGGGGTATCTATGATTTTAAAAAAAATAAACTCATGCATGAAGAGGAAAGCATTCCTTTTTAATTATTTTATAAAAGGGGGTGATCAAATTGAAAAACACTGTTATTTTGTCTTTTATGCTGGTCATATCAATGGCCAGTCTTTATGGGGCCAATAAGGTTATCGCTACCAGCGGTTATAAAAGCGATGCCGAAAATAGCTGTGTTGGTGTATGGGGAAAAGAACTATCGCGGAACAATGAATTTGCCAGACAGGGGTATTCGTATGCACAATTTATGACCCTCCCGAATTATGGTGAATCGTCTATTGAAAATGATGTTTATGCTGTCGCCTCTGAGATCGAATCAGAATTACAGAGCGCCAGAATGGATGTTGAACGGATCGATCTTTTAGGTCACAGTAAAGGCGGCCTGGCCATGTACAATTTTTCTAAAATAATCGCCAATCCACAGACAGAGATATATAAAAATCTGTCAGATCCAAACAGCCCTCATTATGCGCCACATCTGATGAGCCGCTGGAAACATGACCCTCTATTCATTGAAAATGTTGTCACCGTGGGGGGAACATTGAACGGCACCCGCATAGGTCTGAAAGCCCTGGCCAACATGCCGATCTCCAGAACCATCATGGAAAAAATGGCCGGTGAAGACGAGGGCGCAAAAGACCTGGTAGAAATGACCAAAGTCATAATTGACAATAAAAAAATGTCAAAGCTTGACTATTATCGCGCCTTAAAAGACGGGCCTTCCTATAAGACATTTATTCATATGCGGGGGGACAGTATTGTTCCCCGAAGCAGCTCCGGTATATCTTATAAAGGATATAATGTGATACTTCCGGGAGACCATGCTTCTGCTTTCGACCCGAAGCACTTTTATTTTAAGAAAGCCACGGAAGTAATCTTCAAGGCCCTGCGCCATGATCCGCTGGACCAAAGCACGTACAATAAAGTACCCTATGGTCTTTTTGCCTTTTTCAAAGATTTTCCTGTTCTCGGACCGGCTCTAAACACCCTGCCGAGGAAAATAATCAGATTCATTGTCAGGACAGGAAAAAATATAATGGGAATTTTCAAGAAAACCGAGGTCGAACCTGCAGAAAAAAAGGAAATTCACGATTCCCTGAAAAAAGTTGAACTGGAGATCTTTGGACAGTAGTGATCAGTAAAGGTATTTTACGGCCACGACTTTATTCTTTTTATTATTATAGACCAGGCCATTGTCCCAGTATTCCAAAGCCGCAAAAAGGGAATTCCCTCCATCCATATCAGTAGAATCCGGCCCTCGATACTGCATATATTTTAACATCTCTTCCATATTACCTGCTTTTAAGGCTTCATTTCTTTTCCTGTTAAAATCATTCCACTGTTCAAGATTCTTAAAACCCTCTCCTTCATCTTCCACAATGATCTTGAAGATCTTATTGCTGAAGGCGTACCAGAGTTTCACTCTCTTGCCGATATTATTCTGATTGCCGTGTCCTATCGCGTTTTTAATAATTTCAGATATCTGTTCCTCAAGAATGGTTAAAGAAAAATGATCAGCGATGGATTTGGCATGGCTGATGATCGATTTTGATATATTCCTGACATAACTCAAGTCACTGTTAATCTCCATATATTCCATATCAACCGTATCCCAGAGAGGAGAATTTTCATCCACCACCAGCTCATAAGACGCTTTGTAACTGTCAATAAAATGCTTGCTGATCAGTTCTTTTAAAACACGGTAATTTTGATTGAGTAAAATATAGTTGCCAAAAAAGAACGTTAATTTATTTTTTTCCCGCCAGCGATCAAGAGAGAAATAATCCGTTTCAGAGTAAAGGATGATACTGGCGAATAATTCATTAATAATATTCAATAGCCTGTAATAATGCCCATCCAGTAACTCTCGAATGGTTTCAAAGTTGATCTCATTCACGTCAAGGTATTCAGAACACTCCAGACTGACGGTAAGAACTTGCTGCAGTTGATCTTTTTGTTCTATTTGCTCTCTCAGCGAATCACAGTATATCAGATTTTCCTGAATAATGATTCTTGTTTTTCTGATCAACGTTTCCAGTCTTTTTAAATTATCATTATTCGGGTTATCATTCATGTTTGTCATATCCTGAAAGGACCTGGCTCGCTTTTATTTAAATTTGTCGGTATATTGTGAAAAATGACAAATATAATATTATGACATCTCTTCTGAAGACAAATGTTTTATGAAAGAGCGGGACTTTTTCTTTTCTGATCTGGCTTTCTTTGCTTTCAGGATCTTTTCCCTGGCCCGTTTTGACCGTTTTTTCTTCTGACGCCTGATCCTGGTGATCTTTTTCTGGAGTTCTGATTCTTTCTTTAAACGTATATTCTCTATCTTATCGACCAGGATACGTCTTGCCAGGAAGCGATTCACCCTCTGATATCTCTCATTCTGACATTTTACAGTTAATCCGGTAGGTTTGTGCTTTAAGAAGACGCAGGTCGATTTTTTATTGACATTCTGCCCTCCTTTGCCTCCGGAACGGATGAATTTTTCTTCCAGATCTTCCTCTCTGATCCCAAGCCTTCGCATTTTATCCAGCAACATCTTTTGTTTATACCCGCTGACACCAAAATCGATCAACTGTATACCCCTTTACATAGTATAATACATTCATGATAAAACGACAAAATTTTTTTACAGCGTCCCCATCCCATTGATCGGGTTATATCATAAGATCAGAAATGATGGAATTCGAGACCATCACACCGGAAGTGGTTAATGACAGTATGTTTTTTTTCAGCTTGACCAGCCCCAGTTCAATCCATTTTTCCATCTCTCTTGCCTTTGTCTTCGAAAGATCAATTCCATAGCGTTGATCTAAATAAAGAAGGTTCAAACCCTCTTTGAGCCTCATCTGAAGCATAATATATTCTCTTATTATCTGGTTCTTTTGTAAAACAGTTTTTTTCCTTATGGGTTGCCCGCCTTTTTTTATGCACGCGATATAGCCAGAGATATCACTGACATTGGACCATCGTATCCCTCCTACAGTTGATACCGCTGCGGCCCCCCAGCCGATATAATCCTTTCCCTGCCAGTACGTCATATTATGACGGCAGACATAACCTTTTCTGGCATAATTTGAGATTTCATAACGGATATATTTTTTCCTGTTCAGTAAAGCGCTGGCCATAAAATACATCTCGGCTATCTCTTCTTCGGACGGGAATATCCCGCGATCCTTTAAATAAAGGGAATGGATAAGGCTCTTTTCAGGCAGAGTCAGCGCATAAAGCGAGATGTGCTTCACAGGATGATCAAGCAGACATTCAAGATCATTTTCCAGGTCCCGTTGTGTCTGAAAAGGAAGTCCGTAGATGAGATCAGCTGAAAAGTTATTCACCTCCTTTCCCAGAAAGGCCAAACTCTTTTTAATTGTATCGCTGGTCGTCTTTCGTTTCAATATTTTCAAGATCCTGTCCTGAAAACTCTGGACCCCCAGGCTGTAACGGTTCACACCATAGGCCCGGGTGACAGTTAAAAATGTCCGGGACAGGGATTCCGGATTGACCTCGATGGTAAATTCGATATTATTGACAGAAAAGATTTTATGGATCCCCTTTAAAAGGTACTCCAGATCGCCGGGTGGCAAACAGGAGGGTGTTCCGCCACCTATATAAATTGTCTTCGCTCGAAGGTTGTAATACGCTTTATACCCTGTCATCTCCTGAACAACACCCTTTAAATAAGGTCTGATAAGATGCGAGGATCCTGCTTTTGAATAGAAATCACAATAAGAACATTTACTCCGGCAAAAAGGGATATGAATATAACAGGCCAGATCCATAGAATCTCCTTGACCCTTAGTATAATAATTATATATTTAAAAATCAACAGAACCGGGAACACATCCCATCAACATGAGTAACGAACCATTTATCCCAACACTTTTTAAACGTTTTTTTTGGACTCTGCTGGATTATATTTTAAAATTCATGATCGTTTCTTTTTTATGGTTCCTTTTTCATTTGCCTGTTTTCTATTTTCTTCTGATCCTTTTTATTTCACATGTTACCCATATTTATCTGTACTGGGGAGCCTTTCTGATCATCATCTTTTCTCCGGTTTCTTTTGGGGCGGCTTATTATGTTCTTCAGATCGCCAGTCAATATTTTACCTCGGACAGATTAAGTCTGTTTCACAGGGTCGAGGATGCTTCCGGGATAAAACTGGGCGTTTTTTTCAAAGGCATGGGAAAATATCTTTCGCATTCTGCACTTTTAATCCTGTTAAATCTTATCTTGAGTTTCTTCCTTTATGTGAACGTCTGGTTCTATTGGACCGTGATCTTACCCCGGGTCCAGATCATAGGGCTCTTTTTGACCGGCATTATATTCTGGGCCATTATCCTCTATGTCCTTTCTCTGTTCTATCTGGTGCCGATCATTCTTTTAAAAAAATTAAATGTCTTCAAGGCCTTTTATCAATCCCTTCTTCTGGTCATTGATAATATTTTCTATACATTGAGCAATGGAGTTTTTCTTTTATCGTTTTTATTCATCATGGTGTTAACCGTGGCCGGGCTGGGGCTGATCTTTTTTGGCGCTTTTATGTTATTCCAGATTTTGGCGACTCTCGTTCTTTATCAAAAATATGATGAAACCCTCCAGATAAGGGACGAAAGGAGGACCTTGAAAAATATTATCAAACCGTGGGACTAATAGTATTTGACAAAGCATTATTTTTCAATAATTTTTATTTTGAGGTATAAAATGAAAATAAGCATCATTATCCCTGTTTATAATGAAGAGGAAAGCCTGAACGAGTTATACAAACGGATTAAAAAAAATGTCAAAGGTAAATATTCCTATGAGATCATTTTTATTGATGATGGCTCAACTGACAACTCTTTTCGTGTTCTGCTGACCTTGAAAAAGAAGGATAAGAATATCGCCATTATTAAAATGAAACGTAATTTTGGGAAATCGCAGGCACTGGATGCGGGCTTTAAAAAAGCCAGGGGAGAGTATATTATTACGATGGATGCTGATCTCCAGGATGAACCGGATGAAATACCTGAATTGATCAACCAATTAAATCGCTCCTCCATGGATGCTATTTCAGGTTGGAAATTCAAACGGCACGACCCTTTTATTAAAAAGGTCACTTCCCGTTTATTTAATTTTGTTGTCCGCTCCCTTACAGGAGTAAAATTACATGACATGAACTGCGGATTGAAAATTTATAAAAAAATTGCCATTCAGGATCTAAAATTATACGGTGATATGCACCGTTTTATTCCGGTGTTATTGCGAATTAACGGATATCACTGTGGCGAAATGAAAGTAAAGCATAACCCCAGGAAATACGGCAAAACAAAATACGGCCCGAGTCGATTTCTTATAGGCCTTTTAGATTTTTTTACAGTTATATTCTTGAGCAAATTCATGAAAAAACCCCTTCACCTTTTTGGGACGGTGGGACTGATCTGTGAATTAATAGGGGGCATAGCGGCCATGTATATTGCCCTTTTAAAGATCCTTTATGGCACGATCCAACACAGGTTGCCCCTTTTAAACTTTGGGGTTCTGCTGATCATCGTGGGGATCCAATTCATTTCCATTGGCCTTTTAGGAGAGCTTTTGGTCAATCGGGAAACAGCTAAAAAAGATTATCATATAGATAAGATCATCTGATATTCATCCGAATGTAATGAAATATAAATTATTCAACCACGTTAAATTTTTAAGTGAAGGAATAGGACCCCGGCTTCCGGCTTCAGATGGGGAAAGGAGAGCCAGCAACTATATTATATCCCAGATCGAGAGCTGGGATCTCCATCCTCTCGTTGAAAAATTTAAAACACCTAAATTGATTTACGATATATTTCAATTCCTTTTCCTAACAGGATTTCTGATCTGTCTTTTCTTTTTTCATTTCCATATTTATTTTCAGTTCTTCCTTATCCTCATAGAGATCTTTCTTATTTATTTCTTCTATTCTGAAATGACCTTTTCCCGTACTCCTTTTTTCAAGATATTCCAGCGCCATTATTCCAAAAATATTTATGTGAAGATACCGGCCAAGAAAGAGGTCAAAGAAAGGATCATTATTACGGCCCACAAAGATTCTTCCACCTCCTCGGTATTTTTTTACAAGCGTTTCATAAAATATCTGCCCATCGGATTAAGATTATCTTTTTTCATGTTCAACGCTCTGTTATTATGCAGTATGTTCTATTTTATCTTTCCCTCTGTCATCCTTTCCTGTATTTTCTTTATTATGGGGCTGTTCTTTCTCTTCAGCTTTATTCTGTCCTTTCATGCTCAGTACATAGCCTCTCCTTCGCATGGAGCCAATGACAATGCTTCTGGTGTGGCTGTGCTTCTGGCCCTGGCCGAACAACTGGCCTCTCATTCTCTGATCAACAAAGAAATCTATCTGGTCTTCACCGGAGCGGAAGAAGCCGGCAATGTAGGCATATATGAATTTATAAAAAAACACAATAAAAAATTCGCAGGGAATGCCGTCTTTATAGCCCTGGACTGCGCGGGTATCGGTATCCCCACAGCGGTAAGAAGCGAAGGCATGTTGAAAACATTTAAAAGCGATGAAAAGATTTTAAGATTATTGCAGGAATCTTCAAAAGACACAGGGATACCCATACAGATAAAGGATTTTCCTCTGGGTTATACCGAGATGGAAGTCCCTTACCATTTCAAATACCCATCAGTAACCATAGGAGCGGTTCCCGAGGATCCCGAAACCGTGCCTCACTGGCATCAGAATTCCGATACGATCGGGTATATACAATCAGACACCCTTGAAAGAACCTATCGCCTTCTTCTTGATGTCATTCAAAAAGGCAACAGGGCCTGAGCCCTCTTTTAAGATAATCGAAATAAATAGATCTTTTTATCCTCATATTCTCTATCCTGAAATAAAAACCCGCCTTTTGCTGAAACACCAAAAGGCGGGCTCTACGATCTATTATATCAATACAAATTATCAGGAATTATTGAACTTTCTGGTCCTTTATCGCTTGATTCACAGAGGGAATGATCTTTTTTAGAATTTGATCATATGTCTTTTTATTATGATAAAAGAGTTCCAGCTCGGGCTGAATATACTTTGAATGAATCTCAGTCCAGCCGGCTATAAAAGGATCATAAACCACATTCTGCACAGATTTTAAAAGAATAGCCTTATTCTTTGGTTTCTGTCCATCATAAGCAAAGTGTTTGCTGGCCGCGATTTTGATCTTGGCAGGTTGCGCTAATCCTGTATCGCCTAAAATACTCTGACCTCTGTCACCCGCCAGGCATTTGATCAATTCCCAGGCTTTGTCATGGTGTTTTGAAGACTTCGCTATAGCGTATCCGGAACCGCCTGTGGACAGCTGTAATCCCTTTTTTGGATGTCTTGGAAAAGATACAATATCCCAATCAAATGACTTTATCTTTCTGAAACGAGGCGACTCCCAGATCCCTGATCCGAACATGGCCAGTTGCCCGGTTTCAAACAATTCTCCCATGGAGATATCTGTCGCTCCCGGTTGAGGAGAAATACCATACTTCCACATTAAATCATGGAAAAACCTCAAAGCTTCTTTTGATCCCGCTGAATCCAGAACACAACGCGTAGGATCGTTAACGTTATCCACATAGCCGCCTCCGGCGCTGTAAAGGAAATTCATCATGACCCACGTCCAAAAACCATACTGAATTTTAACTCCCTGTTCATTCTCTTTGGTCAATTGTTTCCCGATCCTCACCAGGTCATTCCAGGTCCAGTTATCTTTTGGATAGGGAATACCTTCTTTGTCAAAAAGGTCTTTATTATAGAAAACACAGTTAAAAGGAGCGGTATCTCTGGGTATAACATAGATCTGATCTTCTCTGGTAAACCGTTTCACCACATCCGGATAAAAATCGTTTATATTGAATTCTTCATCATTCTTTAAAAAATCATTTAAAGGAAGAAGGACATCTCTGAAATAAAAGTTAACAAAGATGTTGACTTCCATAAAAATAACATCCGGAGCATTATTTCCCGCTATCTGAGTAAGAATTTTGGATACATAAGGAGTGACATTGCCTGATACCGGCACATGCTCCAAAAGCACATAAAGATCATCTCTTTCCTTATCCCAGGGCTCTACTGTCTGCTTGATAACATCGATCTCCTCCGCGCTTCCCCAAAAAGCCAATCGAATAGGAACACCTTTTTGCTTGGCTTTGCCGCAGCTGAAAAGGAAAACCAGCATGAAAAAAGAAAAAACTAAAAGGAAGTTTTTTTGTAATTTCATTTTTCTATTACCTCCTGATATAATGAAAACGATTGCCAATTGTCTGTATAGTATAGTTAATATATTTCTAATTTCAAGTTTTTTTTATAATAAAATAGAGTGTCGCTTTCGACATGGGGAAACGCA
>JAFGFC010000128.1 GCA_016931325.1 Spirochaetota bacterium
CCTTTCGACCCTGGCATATAATGAGATAGAGCAATAAGAAAAAATAAAAATTAAAAATAGCTTTTTAATCATAATTTTTTATCTATATTATTATAACCCGAGATTACCCAACAAATTAGAATTTTCTATGTCACTTAAAATATTTGAAATGACACTTTGTACATCAATAAGATAATTCAGATGATTTGTTCCAAAATCACCCGAGCTTATATCAAATCGATAAAAAAGGTTAGTTTTATTAAGCGCATAAGTCGTATTATAAGGTGTTGATAAATGAATATTAGTCCACGAACTTTTTGAAAAAGATGAAAACCAGTTAGGAGTAAAGGAAAATCCATACATATTGGTTCCCACGACCCTCATATGATCTCGATTGAGATTAGTTGTATCCGCATAAGAACCGGATAAATAACCAGAGGCTTCATTATAGCGGTCATTGATCTCTGTCTGGATATCCTGCATAACCTGTCCGCTTCCTAATCCGGCCACACCATTGTTCAAAGCGTACATGGCTTCGTTAAAGTCATTAAAAGAAGTGATCATTATTTGATAAACAAAAACAAGGTCTTCAGTAATATTATGAGCAGCGACAAGCAGATTGGATACAGTGGAACGCTGTACGGTAAAAGGCCAGGAACTCAGGGCCGTTGAGATCTCTGCTATACTTGTTTCAATCGTTGATTGATACGTTCCAATATCAACGACACTGGTATTATAAGAAAATTCACCGCCCTGCAATAAGAAAAGATCACCTGTACTGAAATAGCTGCCATCAGTGTTTGGTTTATCTCCGTTCCTTAAGAATCCCTGGATCATATAAGCCAGCATGAGATTGAGATTGATCTCAAAATCAGAAGCAGAAATGACTCCATCACACTGGCCACGAGCAATCGGCCGCAAGGCCCACGCCACCTGTCCCATTATATTGGTCAGGGTAGTGGCTGCTGGTGATATAACAGTAGCCGGATCCTCACCGGCGACAAATTTTGATGCCACAACAAGAAGAGTCACTCCTTGATCCAGCACATAGGCCTGGGCGTATCCCCATCTGGCCCTGGAGTTCACTGTATCTGCATCTATAACGGTTTTATAGGTTTTCCAGGCTGTATAAAAATCACCGCTTTGAAGAGCCGCATCCGCGCTGGCCATAAGCCCTTCAATATCTGTCGAATCTGTCACCTCATCCGGATAGAACCAGTCAAAAATATTTCCGCAACTGGTGAATGACAGACTTATCATGATTAGCAAAAGGAACATAAAATTACGTTTATACATATTATATCACCTCGATGATAGAAACTATCATCCGGTTATACTTTCCCCTGATGATCCTTTATTTTTCTTTTTTCTCTTCCGTTACCTCTTCTTTTTTCTTTTCGGTCTTTGTAACTTTTTTAACAGGAATAGGTTCTGTATATTTTCCATCTGAAATTGATTTAGCGATGGTTTCAACAACATCTTTAATATAACCCCTCATATCGGTTACCCAGTAAACAGCCCCGGTATAAGTATCTGTCAGCTTTAACGTAATATCAATAAAGCTTTTATCCCATTCTTCGCCTTCCTGAAATTTATTCACTCTTCCACCAAGGATACTCTGTATTTTCTTAAATGGTGCACATTTAAATTCTATAGACCTTTCAAGAATATTGCCCTGTACTTCCAGATCCCCTCTTTTCTTTTCAAGGGTATCGGTTTCCACGACCCGGTCCTCATACTCTCCAAGAGCCACATCAACTTTACCGATCTCATAAAACCGTTTGATCAAATCATCAGTAAAACGGTTGCTCAGGTCTATATAATCGATGATCTCGCCACCCACACTTTTAACATTTTTAGAATCAAATTTTAATACGGAAACTGATTTTATTCTGGCTTCTTCGAATTTAGCGGCCGGTTTGATATCCGTTTCAATATAAA
This sequence comes from Spirochaetota bacterium, assembly GCA_016931325.1. Classification (GTDB taxonomy): domain Bacteria; phylum Spirochaetota; class JAHITG01; order JAHITG01; family JAFGFC01; genus JAFGFC01. The sequence continues at coordinate 1,921 of JAFGFC010000128.1, forward strand.
TTCCTGTTTTTTTGGTAAATTTCGGAACTTTAATACCGGCACAGGAAATCCATATAAAAGTGATTAAAAGAAACAGAATAATGATTGAGTATCCTTTTTTTAACATATCTTCCTCCTGATTTTATAATCTATTGATCAGCAATATATTGATCTTTTCTTGTATTCAAATCGGCAAAATCTCGTATATTTTTTAAATATTATATCACAATATGACTTGATAGTCAAATATATTTTACCCCCCTATTTTTTATAATACAGTTCCAGAATAGAGCCATTCGAAGCCGGAACCAGAGCAATATTTTCTGATTTTATTATGGGTTTTCCCGTTATAGGGCTGTTATAGGAGTATCTCCATTTCTGAGAACCATCGTTAGCGTTAAGGGCATAAATAAAACCATCTTCTGTTCCAAACAGTATCAATTTCCGAGAGACAGTAACTTTCGAAATAATATCAGAGTTAGCATAAAACTGCCATAATATCTTTCCTGCCAAGTTCATGGCATAAAACACAGGTCCGGATCCTACGTAAATGATACTTTTCTCTATCTCTACGCCTGAAAAAACACCGGAATTCAGGCTTAATTCGGCATTAATATTACCGCTTCGTTTATTAAGGATATAGAGCTTTCCTCGGTCCGTTCCGACGACAAGACTATTGCCCCCTGAGGCCATATCACTTTGAATATTACCGACGCAGGTTCGTTTCCATAATATCCTCCCTGATGTGGCTGAAAGTGAAAATACAGTGCCCGATTCGCCGGCTACATATAAGGACCCACCATCATATATCAAACCCCCTCCCGGAATTTCACCCAGATCTGTTTTCCATTGCAATCTGTTATTGCGAAAGTCCCATCCATAGACATTCCCGTCCCGGCTGCAGAAAATTGCCATATTTTTATTAACAACAGGTTTAGAAATGATAGCATCAGAAGCATTAAAATCATTGATCGTCTGGCCATTTTGACTGATAGCATAGAACTGCCCATTTTCACAACCGGCAAAAGCGATATTATTATAAAATCGTATATCTGACGAAATGGGTGCATCAAGATTGACTGTATTGATGATATAATTCTCATCTCCCTGTGTGTTGATAAAATAGAGCACTCCATTCTTATCACCGGCCACTATCAACCCTTTTAAATAATCAGGGTCAGCATCAGATTCCGTATAAAGGGCATAATCATTGATCAGATTGACATCTGGTAAAAGGGCTAATAATCGTTCATAGGCCCAGTTGGCCAGGGCTGTCCCTCTGGCCTGTTTTAAAACTGTCCTGTAGGCCTTAATGGCCTGGTTCAGATATTTCGGTTTCTCCAGCGATGTGGCAAATTCCATCTTTTTCTCATATATTTTGCCTGCCCCGTAATGATATACGGCCGATTCCTGGATGGAAAGGGCGCGTTCAACATTTTTTATGGCGTTGTTGATCTTTCCCGGTATAAAGTATTCTGTCCGGGCCAGATAAAAATAAAAAGAGGCGACGGCCTTGTTCAGCTGAATAGCAAAAAGAAAATTCTTTTCGGACTTGATATACTGGTTCATTTTATAATAGACCAGACCGGCGTTAAAATAAGCCGCATCATACCCTTTGTTCAATTTTTTTGTTGCTTCAAATTCATTGGCCGCTTTCTGATAATCCCCTTTTCGATAATAAGCAATGCCCAGATTAATATGCGCCTCCTCATTTCCGGGATTCAATTTAATGGATTCCTTGAAATTATTCAGCGCCTCATTATAATTCCCTTCCTTAAGGAATATCTCGCCGATCTGATTATAGATCTCACTATTATCCGGACTCAGCTGAAGAGCTTTGGAAAAATAATTATAAGATGATTTTAAATTATTCTGCATATTTGCGATCGTACCCAGTATAATATAATAGTCCACAAAGTTCGGATTTAATTTCAATCCTTTTTTAATAATATCCCCGGCCTCCTTTAAGGCTCTATTTTCAATGTAAATATGCCCCATATTGAGATACACTTCCGGCAGATTAGGATACAGGTTCAAAGCCTGTATGTAATTTGCCAGGGCAGCATTGTTATTCCCGGACTTGTAAGAAGAGATGGCTCTGTTCACATAGGCTATGCTCTTGACATAATCGATCTTGTCTTTAGCGTCAAACATGGTTCGATTAAATTTCAAAGCCAGGTCAAACTGCTCGACAGCGCTGTCATAATTTTTTTCATTGAACAACAGTATGCCCTGCTTGTAGTAAACCATGCCGATGCGTTTCTTTGCTTTATTAAAACCCGGGTCAACACGCAATGATTTCTGGTATTCATCAATCGCATCTTTGTACTTTCGTTTGGCTTCATATGACAGACCCATTTTATAATAGAGCATGGGGTCCTTCCCCTTTACCTTTTCCAGTTTATCTGCGATCTGTTTCGCCTGTTCTACCTGGCCGCTTTCACGATAACCTCTTTGAAGCCCGCTCAAAGCCGGGTAATAATCCTTTTCAATAGACAGGGCTTTTTGAAACTGCTCTATGGCTTGATTATAATTTTTCAGGATCAGATACGTATTCCCCAGATTAACCATAGTCTCGATAAATTGACTCTCCAGATCCAGGGCTTTCCTGTATTGTTCAACCGCTTCTTTGTATTTTTTTTCATCAAACAATCTGTTCCCGTTATCGGTCATCATCATGGCATGAGCCTTTTTTGATCCTGCCTGAGCCTCATCCAGGTCATCATCAAGGTCATAAGCTTTTTTGAAAGATTCCAGCGCCTTTTGATACATCTGGGCATTATAATAGGCCTTGCCTAAATTCAGGTATCCATTGGCAAAATCCTGTTTAATACTGACAGCCCTGTTAAAGTTCTCAACCGCTTTTAGATACGATTCAGTTTCAGCATATAAAAGCCCTTTTAGATTGTAAAGGGTATATTCACCCGGAAACTTAACCGTGGCTTCATCAAGGATATCAATGGCCTTTTCATACTGTTTTATTTTTAGATTCGCCGACGCCAGGGCCATATAAACATCTTTTTGTTCGGGGTCCATCTTGATCGCTTTATTAAAATAATCAATGGCATTGGTATAACTATTTATCCTGGTATAGGCGTTACCCAGATTATAACTGGCTTCATAGGAATCAGGGATATATTCCAGGGATGCTTTATATTTCTCAATGGCCTCTTTATATTTGCCGTCTTTGAGGAATTCATTCCCTTCTTTCAGGATAACAAACCCCTGGGCAGTCTGGAGGGACTTTTCAAGCCTTTTGTCCTTTTTGATCACAAGTCCGGCCTGAAGGATCTCCAGAGCCTTTTCGTATTCTTTTAATGCCAGCTCTATATTCCCCATTCCCAGATATGGCTCTATCAATTTTTCATCGATCTTCTGAGCCCTCTCGTAGTGATCATAGGACAGTGTATAGTTTTTATTATCAAAATATAGATTAGCGATCTCAATAAGAATAAGGGGATCATCATCTTTGATCCTGGCGGCCGAAAGGAAGGAACGAAGCGCATTATCATTATCATCCAGTTTTTTATAACATAACCCTTTCACATAATAAGGAGAATAGTTTTTAACATTATAACTCAAATAACGGTCCATGGACAGAAGGGCTTTGTTATAATCTTCATTCTTATAGAAAGCGTTGCCAAGACCCAGATGCGCGTCCGGCAGCTCCCATTCCTGGAGAGCCTCTTCAAAAAGACCAATGGCCTTTTTAAAATTACCCTTTTCCAGTTCCTTGTTCCCCTCATTGGCTTTTTTGACCGCTTGATTCCTTTTTTTCTTTTCATCTTTCGTGAGTTTATCCCAATCTTTCTCTTTCTTGGTCGCTTCATCAGGAATATCTACATCTTTAGCCGTTATAACATCAGCCGGTTCTGTCTTGCTGGATTTCCTGAACATACCGCAGCTCGTACAGAATAAAAGGATAATAACAATTGGTAAAAGCCTGTGTTTCATCATTTACTTATTCCAGATCCGTGACCCACTGAACGATCTTCCACTGATTCCCTTCTTTTTTCCAGTAGATCCTCTCTTTCCCCTGATATTCCAATTCCGGCATGCCCTCTTTAACAGGTCTGGCCGTATACTCAAAATCATCCGTGCTGAGGGCTTTGTCCTTATCAATCATGAGGTTGATATTATTCATTTTGTAATTAATATCATCATAGTTCTCATAAAGATAGTCTATATTCTTTTTGATCGTAAAGATCATAACGCCCTGTTCCTTCATAAAGCTTTTGGAATAAAATGAAAAAGATTTTTTTGTATCTTTGTTCCTGGCCGCTTCTGTGATCTCATTAAAAAATCCTTTAAAAAAGGACATATCCTCCTGTGAATAATCACCTTTATAGACAATACCCTCCTGCTTGTCTTTGATCTTAACACAACTGACCAGTGCCATAGCCGTTAATAACAATATCCATTTTTTCATGAACCATCCTCCGTAAAATTAAGGGATCCAGTAAAAGGTAACACCCAGACTGATGCTGAACTGCCGGATCAATGACTCCTCTTTACTGTAAGACCCTTCTATGATCGACCTGTTGCTCGTATCATGCCACTCGGGGATGAATTCCTCTTCATTGGAGAGCAACCAGGCCCATAAATATCTCTGTTCTATAAAAACAGCGATCTCTTGAGAAACATACCATTCCAATCCAAAAATTTGAGTATACATCACCTGAGGAGAGAAATCAGTGACATTCACATTATCGGTATCCACTCCGGTCCGGTTGAAACCCGCCACGCCTCCCATTCCGAATCCCAGATAGGGGATGAAATTGAAAGGAAATGACCTTTTGCCAATATTGAAACCCACTCCCAAGCTTCCATAGAAGGGTATTAACTCATCGATGTTCTTTTCATCCTCATAAAGGCTGTACCCTTCGTTAATTCCCAGCCATAAATATTCGAATATCAATGGCCTGGGCCTGATCTTACTGACAAGACGAATGATACAAAGATTTCCCATCCCCATGGTTCCATTACCATATCCAAATCCTGAACCCATACTGAAGCTCGTTCCCACTGCCCATAAAACCCGGGGTCGGGAAGAGGCAAAGAATGAATCCTGCTGGGTGTTGAATTCCTCCGCTCCCAGGGCCGGTACCATTAAAAAAAGTATCAAAAGGCTGATAATAGATCTTTTCATGGTCATCATTTAAAACAGATAAAATTGAAACCCTGTGTAAAATAACATATAATATTCATCTTTGCCTTCACGGGAAATCTGCATCCCTTCATCATCGCCACCACCGCCATTACCGCCATCATGGTCATACCCAGTATCCATGTCTCGCCCGATCTCGGTGATAAAATGCAGGTTATATTTTAATCCCATATTGATAGCCAGATAATTCTCTATGATCTCAAAGTTACAGCCGACATCCATGCCCGCCGCATATCCATTCCCGTAAATAGAGTTATTCTTTAAAGCCTGATGGAATCCCTGATAATAGAACTCTGAACTCATGAATAAAAAACCCCCACCTAAAGAGACATAAGGGATGATCGACTTTATCATGGGGATCGCCGACGCATATTTTTTTCTCAACCCGACATAGAGAAGAAGGATCTGCCGGGATGATTCGCTGTAATAGGTCCGGTTGTCCGTGTATTCCCCGTATTCGAGAATCGCGTCAAACCTGAAAGACAAACCGAACTGCCTCTCGGCCAGCTCCTGGTCCAGACGGAGCGATAGAACGATTGGCCAGAACGTATTATTTTCATTATAATTAAAATAATAGCATGGCCCTATTCCGACTCCAAAACCCAGATGATAAAAGATCGTGGCCAGATCCCTGGCGTAATACTTTTCGGTCAGGGGTTCCTTCTCCCAGTCATCAGCCAGCGCAAAAGTGGTCAGTATCATAACGAATATGATGATAAATACGCTATTCTTCTTGATCCTCATATTCATTGGCCACATTAAAATAGACCGCCTCTTCGGTTGTCGTAAAATACCGGGCTGTTGGGTCAAGGTAATCCATAGCCGGGCCATTATTAGCGTTATCATAGACTTCTACCTGTTTCATGATCCATAACGGTGATATCTCATACCATGATGAAAATTCCACGGGATCGAACACAAGTCTGATACGGTGGGCATTCCCTCCAAGGTCCTCTACATATTCTCCCGCGTTGATCCATTTCTCAACGCCGCCGGTCTGACCGCCCTGCCAGCTGGTTGGATTACCGGGTATAAAGACAGCGCGGCATTTTACTATGTCTTTTAAAACCTCTATTGGTTCTGAATAATTACCATACACATTCCCGACCTGGATCTTGTATCCTCTGGTATAGGATATCCCTTCAGAAAAAGGTGGATCATTAATATCGAGAGTGATCTCTGGAAGAAGGGTGGACTGATAGGCCACCCCATCACCACGAGGGCCGCTGATGCTCATGATATTGGGAGGATTAGGATCACCTGCGGTTCCTGGAGTTCCGTCATTATCACGTAATCTGATGCCTTTTATTTCATTTCCCCGGATCTCATAGTGCATATCATAAAGAATTTTAGCATCTTCATAGTCCATGGGTGAGCTGTACCACTTGCTTTTTACAAAGACATCTTCAATAAAAGTAAAATCATACTGGTACTGGTAAATCACCACGTCAAGTTCCGTACCGCCGTTCCTGTCTACACGGGTCACGTAGATCTGATGGACAGGTTCCGGTTTTTCTGAAGAATGAGCAAAGGGATTGGGAGTTCTTTCACACTGGAGGAAAAGGAATGAAACGATGATTGCTATAATGGCTATGTTCTTCATAAGATGAAATTTCAAATAATATTATATCACAAAATTTTTAATTGTCAAGAATTAAATGTGTCTGTATCCAGCAAAGTTAATATCTTTCTGTAGACAGAAGGAAAGGGATAACGGTCCAAATGTTTCAAAGACACCCATTTGTGATCTCTCATGACAGGAAGGGGATCACTGATATGATATAATACCGGCTCGATCTCATCCTGATATTTTGTATAATAATGGATATGTTTTGGTAATTTCTTTTTAAAATTGAATTTTAATGCGACATGCTTCTTTATATACAGGCCTGCCGGTACTCGATCATTGTTCTTTTTTTCCATCAGGGGAAAATTCCACAAGTGGGACAACACGCCTTTTTTTCTTTTAACGATCAGGATCTTGTTCTTATATAAAAGTAATAATAAAAGCGTCTTCTTCCGTATGATGCCAGAACTTTTATTTTCAGGGATGCTGTTTTGAATATGCTTTTTAAATGCCTGACAATCAGACCCGAGAGGACACAGGGAGCATTTTGGATTTTTATTGACACAGACCGTCTGACCCAACTCCATGAGCGCCTGATTAAAATCACCCGGCGCTCTTTTATCGATAACAGAGTACAAAAAAGATTTCAGATCGTTTTCCTTTTTTCTATTCCAAATTTTCCATGCCAAAAATCTCCGCATCACCCGTTTCACATTGGCGTCACACACCGGACAGGGCTTTTTAAAAGCGATACTTAAAATAGCGCAGGCGGTATAATCCCCTATCCCGGGAAGACTGATAAGGTCTGTGTAATTATCCGGAAATTTATTCTTATGTTCCTTGATAATAATGCGAGCTGTTTTAAGGATATTACTGGCCCGGCTGTAATAACCCAGACCTTCCCACATCCTCAAGACCTGCCGCGAAGAGGCTTTGGCCAGATTGGAAACATCAGGGAATCGTTCCATCCACTTCACGTAATAATGAATAACCCCGGAGAGAACAGTCTGCTGAAGCATGATCTCCGAGATCCAGACAGAGTAAGGCGTGAAGTTTTTCCTCCAGGGAAGATCTCTTTGAATTCGAGCGTACCATTTTAACAACTTGGATGAAAAGGATGTTTGTTTCATCATTGTGGATGTCAAAGCACCTGATTCAGCTGTTTAATAGCGCAGTATTCACCGCACATGGAGCAAAAATCTCTATCATACGACTCGCTAAGTTTTCTATATGTCCTGCTTTTTTCAGGATCCAGCGAAAGTTTTATCTGTTTTTCCCAATCAAGATTTTTTCTGGCCAGGCCCATCTTCCTGTCCCTTTCCCACGCCTGTTGATTGCCTTTGGCCAGGTCCGCGGCGTGAGCCGCGATCTTTGTGGCGATCACCCCTTCTTTGACATCCTCTATTGAAGGCAACTTTAAATGCTCAGAGGGTGTAACATAACAGAGAAAATCAGCTCCGAAATAAGCCGCCAGGGTACCCCCGATAGCTGATGTGATATGGTCATAACCGGGGGCAATATCAGTGACCACAGGGCCCAGCACATAGAAAGGGGCATTATGACAGACAGATTTCTGCATCTGTACGTTCATCTGGATCTCATTAAGAGGGATATGCCCGGGACCTTCGATCATCACCTGAACACCTTTTTCCCAGGCTCGCTGGGCTAATTCGCCCAAAAGTAGCAATTCCTGAAACTGCCCGCGATCAGAAGAATCACAGACAGAGCCAGGCCTGAACCCATCACCCAGGCTCAGGGTCACATCATATTCCCTGGCAATCGCCAGGATCTTATCATAATGCTCGAACATGGGATTTTCCTTTCTGTTCTTCTTCATCCATACAACGAGCATAGACCCTCCCCGGCTTACAATATTAAGAAGACGTTTTTCCTTCTCCATCCTCTCCAGGGAAGTCTGGGTCACACCGCAATGAACAGTCATAAAGTCAACGCCTTCCTCAGCCTGCCTTTGGATCACATCCAGAATATCATCAATTTTCATATCTTCAATATTTTTTCTTTTTTTCGATATTTCATATCCGACCTGGTAAATAGGAACTGTCCCAACAGGGATCCGTGACTCTCTGATGACCTCTTTTCGTACTTTATCAAGTATATGACCGATACTGAGATCCATGACCGTATCAGCCCCGAATTTTTCAGATACGATCAACTTTTCTATCTCTTCACCTATGTTCATATGGACAGGTGATGAACCAATATTAGAATTGATCTTGGTGGAAAGCCCTTTCCCTATGCCACATACCCTTTGAATTTCATGGTTTTTATTTTTTGTGATAACGATCTCACCGTTCGCGATACCCCTTCTAATCTGTTCTTCTGAGACGCCTTCATTCCTGGCCACCTGTTTCATCTCTTCGGTTATTTTTCCTTTCCCTGCTGATTCCTTCTGCCTCATTAATAATTCCTCCCCTGCCTGTAGCCGAGCCTGTAGCCGAGCCTGTAGCCGAGCCTAAAGGCTCGGCTACAGGCTCGGAAATCACCTTCAGCCACGGTCTTTTTGGAAATATTTTTTATATATCTCTTTTTCAATTTTGTAAAACTGGAATCTTATCTTTTTAAAAAATCTGGATAACGATTGATGTGCTATTTTACACATTTCTTCCATAACGCGGCTGGATTCCTGGATCCTTTTTAGATTCGCTGTTACCACATCATCGATCGATCCCCTCTTGAATTCTTCTTCTGGATTTAAATATTTAGCCGTATCTTTAGAGGTATCCCTCGCCTCAATCAACTTGTTCCTGATATTTTCCCTTTGTAATTTATTTTTCAGTTCATGACGAATCTTTTTTACTATCAAAGTAAGGTCTTTATCGTTAAATTCGAATCGGGCTATATCTTCAATCACACGTAATGACTCATTTAATCGATTAACATTCACATCATAAATTCTAAAATTCATTTTGTATAATAAAAAAGGATATTCCCCAGCGCGACCAGCGAGGCCAGCTCGGTTTTTAAAATATTCGTTTCCAGTTTGACCACCCTGACACCATGACGGATGGAATCTTGTACTTCTTCGTCACTGAATCCTGATTCACTGCCAATATAAATAACAATATCTTTTTCTTGATTACCAGCCAGGGCTTCTTTTAAAGTCCCGTCAGCATAAGGATGAAACATGAGATTAAAGTGATCCTTAAAGTGTGTTAAAGCTTTTTGAAATTCAATACTATCATTCATCACAGGAGGACAGGGATTTTCTGACTGGATCGCTGATTCCCTTATGATCGTATCCCATCTTTTTTTCCGGCTGTCTGACACAGGCCACCTTTGAGAATTTTTTGAACAGAGTGGATATATTTGCCTCACTCCCAGTGCTGTACTTGACTTCAGGATGCTTTCCCAGGCTTTGAATTTAACCATAGAGACACAGAGGGTCAAGTGAATATCACCGGATGGTCTTATTTCCCTTTTAGATATAATGTCCACCTTTACTATTCTCGAATCATCCACTATTTTTGCCTGATAAATGAATTGTCCGTCGCTTATTTTAATCAGGTCACCTTTTCTTTTACGTAAAGAACGGATAATATGATAAGAATCTGAAGGGCTGATCTCTACCCGGGTCTCATTCAGAAAATCATCCTGATTGATTAAAAAAAGTGGCATAGTGTGAATACCATGCAGATTTAACCTAAATATGTCCGGCAATACCACGTTTGGCTGCCAGAATAAATTCTACAAATTCTTTAATAAAGGAATTATTCATCAATTCATGATCGTTTTTAATATAGTCCATAGCCTGTGTAACATTAAGGTTACTGTGATACACTGTTTTATAGGCCTTTTTGATCATTTCTCTGTCCTGAGAAGAAAAGCCACCCCGCCTTAATCCCACGACATTAAGCCCTCTCACTTTGGCCACCGTGGAACCCTCGGCCAGCAAAAACGGTGGTATATCTTTGCCCACTTTTGAAAGCGGTGCGATCATCGCGAACTTGCCAATGCGGCAGAATTGATGGACCTGGACAACAGCTGAAATGAAAACATTTTTTTCCACAACGACATACCCGCCAAGAGAAACAAGATTGACCATAACGATATTATCACCGACCTGGCAATTATGTCCTACATGACTGTAAGCCATGAACATATTATTATTTCCGACAATGGTTTTCGAATCTTCTTCCGTTCCTCTGTGAATGGTCACACATTCTCTGATAATATTGTTATCCCCGATCCGGGTAAAACTCTTTTTATTCTTAAAATTATAATCCTGCGGAAAATCGCCAATCACAGCACCAGCATGGACCTGGCAGTTCTTCCCGATATCCGTATATCCGGTTATATGGACATTCGGCCCGATCGTGGTCCCATCCCCTATTTTTACATTAGCCTCAATAACTGTAAACGGATCAATAGTCACACCTTTACCGATCACGGCTTTTTTATGGACATGGGCTTTTAAACTGATGGTATCTTTCATGATAGTCTCCTAAAAGCATTATCTATTATATATCCTGAATTTTTTTTGTCAATAAAAATAAGTCTTGACAGGGTATTGATATTTTTTTACTTTATATAAAAATGAAAAAAATATTCCTTCTCTTTCTGGCCATTCTCTGTATGAACGCCATATTAAGGGCTGATCCGGTCAATTTAACGTCTTCTCAATCCTTTCTCACCTATATTACGTTTAACTATAATTATACATGGGATATCTATGAGATCGAGACCAAGATCTCAAGATTACAGGATATAGTAAAGGTCAAATCCCTCTCTTTCGGTCTGGCCGGTGGAATCACCCTGTATATTCATCCGCCGGATAACGGTTTTGGTTATTTTCCCGTGGATAACCTCATTGGCATTTTCGGAGCCTATATGGCGTACAGGGAAAAATACCCCTGGCATATCACCTTTTTCCCTGTCCTCCATGAATCAGCCCATCTGGTTGATGGATATGAAAGGGGTGATATCAACCTGGATACCAGGCGCATAAGCCATGAATCTGTTGGTTTTGAAATTAATTATTTCTTACCTGATCTTGTCCTTTCCGGAGGATTCTTTTATTATTTCCATACCTCCTTCAGGGATCTAACGTTCAGAACCCATGTTGGGGAAGATCTTTTTTTTAATCTGTTTTCACTGAAGAGCCTATTGTCAAGCGATATAGCTCTTTTCAGTGAAAATAAGGTTCATACGGCTTTCAATCTTGCCTGGGGGTTTAAATTTGACACTATCGAGATATTCCTGTATTATGAAAATCAAAAAGGTCTGGGGCAGGATTTTCAAGTAACCCATAAAAGGTTAGGATTGAAATTTCTTTTTTAGAAATGGATGAACTGAGGCTCTTTAATAATGGTACTGGCTCTGTCAGCCCCAATGGAAATAATACTAACAGGGCACCCGGCTTCTTTCTCAATAAACTCTATGTATTTTTTCGCTATTCCAGGCAGATCTTTATACTGTTTAATATTCTCGGTATTCTGTTTCCAGCCTTTCAACGTCTTGTAGACAGGTTTGACATTACATTGGATCTCCCGGTCATGAGGAAAGGTCGTTATCTTTTTACCTTTATAGGTATAAGCCACGCAAACTTTGATCTCTTCCATTTCATCTAATATATCCAGTTTTGTTAAAGCGATAGATCTGATCCCATTGATCATAATGGAATGTTTAACAACGACCATATCCAGCCAGCCACATCGGCGTGGACGACCTGTGGTGGCCCCATACTCTTTACCCCGGTTTCTGAGATGATCACCGATCCCATCCTTTAATTCCACAGGGAAAGGCCCGTTCCCAACCCGGGTTGTATAGGCTTTCGTTATTCCCAGAACATTGTTTATTTTATTGGGAGGCACACCTGTACCTGTGGCAACACCCCCGGCCGAAGGGTTGGATGATGTAACAAAAGGATAGGTGCCAAAATCAATATCCAGCAGGATTCCCTGAGCCCCTTCAAAAAGAATTTTTTTCTTTTGATCAATGGCCTGATTTAGAATAAAGGTTGTATCATTTACAAATTTTTTGAATTCTTTCAATATTTTATTTCGCAGCGCTATTATATTCCTTTTGACATTATCAGGATCATCAAATTTTTTAATAATACTTTTTTTCTCTTCTATGTTGTATGTTAAGAGTTCAAGAAATATTTTATCGTTAATGTAGTCACCGGCTCGAATTCCAATACGCGCATATTTATCAGAATAGGCCGGACCGATCCCTTTTTTTGTTGTGCCTATGCTCCCTTTTGAGATCTCACGTTGTTTATCGATATATTTATGATAAGGGAAGACCAGATGGGCTTTATCACTGACAAGGATCCGGTTATGGATACCGATCCCCCGATCCTTTAAGACCTGGATCTCCTTGAAAAGAGATTCGGGATTAATGACCACGCCATTACCCAGAACACATATTTTATCCTTTTCAATAATTCCGGAAGGAAGAAGATGGAAGACATATTTTTCATCATCAATATAAACAGTATGGCCGGCATTATCCCCGCCCTGATATCTTACCACATAATCGGCCTTTTTGGAAAGGAGGTTGGTGATCTTTCCTTTCCCTTCATCACCCCATTGTGTCCCAACAATCGTCAGTGTTCCCATGGAATGTCCCGCCCCCTTATCTTCCCTGTTTTATCTTTCGTTTATTGTGTACGATCCTGACAAATTCTGAAATGTTATTAACAACCACTTTGCCAGGTACTAGCTCTATTTTACCTACCCGGACATACTGATTCAATGCTTTCTGACAATTTTCCGGTGTAATAGCGCACATATTGGCGATTTCCTCAATACTCAACTTTATATCCACTTTGATCCTCTGGTCCAGAGGAACACCCTGTCTTTCAGCCATCATGACAAAAACATCAGCCACCCGGTATTCATCCCCATCCAGTATAAGGATCATCAATTGCCTTTGAGCATCAAATATTCTTTTACAAAAAATCTTTAAAAGTTTCAGCGCCATTTGAGGATCACTCTTTAAAACCATTTCAAAATTCTCCCGATTAAAGACAAGGACCCTCACCTCATCCTGCGCGATGACAGTGGCACTGCGTGGTTGCTGTTCCAGAATGGACATTTCTCCAAACACATCACCGGGCCCCATAAAGTCAAGTGTCTTTTCTTTATTAGATACTATTTTTGAAATTTTGACCTGGCCCGTAAGAATAAGGAAGAAATCATCACCCGGTTCATATTCACAAAAAATTATCTCCCCGGGTTGATAGGTCTTGCCGTATTTTTCAAAGAGATTTTCTCCTAAATTTAAACCTGCCATAATTATATCTTCTTTTGTACCTGTTCAAGTTTCTTCTTGGCTTTGGAATTAATTGACTCTTTGGGAGGCATATTAACAACTTTTTGATAGAAATTGATAGCTTTTTGATAATTGTTCATCAATTCATAACAATCACCGATATTAAATAACGCCTCTTTTAACATCTCCGTTCGCGGAAATTTCTTGATCAGATTGGAAAAATTCTCAATGGCTTCTGAAAATTTTTCCTGTTTCATATAACAGCGACCCGTTTCAAATTGGGATTTTTCAGCAAATTTAGCGGTCGCTTCGTCTTTAAATCTTTTCACCGATAATATTTCCTGATAGATAGCCTGGGCTTCTTCAATTTTATCCTGTGAAAACAGGCTCAGGGCTTCGTAGAATTTTTTCGCTATATCAATTCCTTCTGCCACAGGTTTAACCGATTTAGGTTTCTCTATTTTATCTTCTTCTTCCTCGATCTCTTCAGCAGGCATTTCAGGTTCCGCATCAGATGAAACTGCCTGCGGGGCAGGCATTTCTTCGTGGATTTCAGGAGGCATGGTAAAATCTCCCTTTTCAATGGCATCCAGTCTTTCTTTGGCCCTGTCGACAAACTCGCCGTAGGGATAATGCTTTAAATATTTTGAATAGACATAATTGGCCTGCTGCGCTTTGCCTTTTTGAAAGTAATATTCACCTATATAAAATAATTCCGTGGCGGGCATCCTTGGTTCACCCTTCTGCAGTATCTCTCTCACTTTCTTCCCGATCCTTCTCAACTGATTACTGAAAACCTTTAACATCTTTAACAGTATCCTGAAATTCTTCATCACCATTTGTTCAAATTCATTAATATCCACAACAAGGACCACTGAAGGAGCGACCACCTGGGCTGTCGATTCACGTGTATGTTTGCCCAGAACAGATTTAACTCCGAAGAATTCTCCGCTGGTTATGGTTTCATTGACTTCTTCTCCGGTATCAACAGCATGGGCCGTAAGCACCACTCTTCCGCTTTGAAGAATAAATATCTCATGAGCCTTATCATTCTCAAAGTAAATGATAGAACCCGGCTTATAATTTCTTACAACAGGCAAAATGAACCCTCCAAAATTCTTTAGGATCAAGTGACAGGAAAAAAGGGCAACTGTTTTTTAAATTTAACGCATTTCTGTATATCTTTTAAAAGTTTTAGTGGATCACCGATAGATATTTTCTCAGC
>JAFGFC010000129.1 GCA_016931325.1 Spirochaetota bacterium
AAAAATTACCTTGATAAAGAGCAGAAAAAAGGAAAAAAGATCGAAGAGATGTACAATTCTGCTCTTTTAGATTTTATTAATAATGATTATTATCTGGCCATGAACAAGTGGGAATATATACTTAAAAAAGAGCCGGGGAACGTGAGAGCCAGATATTTTTTAAACCGCACCCTTAATATCCTGAACAGGAGAGAGCCGGCTATCATTTCCGATATCTCCCAGAGTGATCTGAAAAAAATAAATGGTCTCTACTACAAAGGCATCATTGAATATATTAACGGGAATTATGAAAAGGCCCTTCTTTTCTGGAGGGAGATATTAAAGATCTACCCCGGGCATTTACGGGCCCTCTATAATATTAACAAGATCATGCTCACGCTAAAAAAACAACGATGAGATCGATAATATATTGTTTTATTCTTTTGTTCGGTTTTAGTGATCAGACCTTCGCCCATCTGTTCCTGGACCAGAAATTAGTGACGTCAAAAGGATCATACAAATATTTTGACAGCGCTGTGCTGGGAAACCAGATGGCGTATATCCTGATCGATAAGAATAACCAATTGTCCTATCTTTATTCCAGTGATATGGGGGGGCATTTTTCAAAGCCTTTACCATTAAAAATAAAAGCCATGCAGGCGGCTATGGCTATAAGCGACAGGGACCTGTTTGTCTTCTGGAGCGATCCGGCCTCTCGGAAGGCCGGGATCGTTCGGCTGAAGAACTTCAAAGAACCGGAAAAACTTTTAACAATTGACAGAAAATATATTTTAAATCCCATGATGAAAATTGACAGTGATGATAATATCATCGTTGTTTTTCAAAAGATCACAGAAGACAGATCCATCATCGAGTTCAACAAGATAGATCCTGGCGGCAGGATCATCATGGAGCATCAGGTCAATCCCCGCGGTGACGGTCATTTACCGCGAATTGAATATGTGGGTGATGAGTATATGATCTGCTGGAATAATATTTATGGCGATAAAAATGAGATCCTTTCTGTTTACACCCGCAATAAAGGCAAATCATGGGCAGATATAAAGAGCCTTACCGATAATGCCTTTGATGATACAGGATGTGATATAAAGTTTTTCAGGGATCGGTTCTATTGTGTCTGGCAGGATAAAAGACTGGGAGTGTGGAATATCTCGTATGCCGAATTTAAAAAGGGGGACTGGTACCATTTCAACCGGGTCACGTCCGGACTGATCAGTTGCTGGATGCCGCAGATCGCTTTTTACAGGGAGACGGGATATATTACCTGGATCGATACGTCAGAGGGACGGTCTGTGATCTATTTGAAAAAAGAGGAAATTAACGCGATTGTTTTTCAAGAAACAATGGAATTGGCCAAGATCCAGGATGTGGATTTTTACCGTTTGAAATCTACGGAAGATTTTATTCTTTTATCCTATTTGAAAAAGGGGCGATTATTTTTTACACAGCTTTATAGCCAGACAGAAAAGATCAATGCCGGTGTAAAGCAGCAGGATAAAAAGTCCTATCAGGTCACATGGGGATCCGGTAGAAAAGATATTGTCTCTTTCTGTATTAATCTTTCCTTTCAGGGTTCCTCTGAAGCCCGTGTGCCCGTTTTAAACCGGGATGTGAATTATTTTTATCTGTATGCTGAAAATGAATCATATCTTGACAGGTTATTTTTCAGTATCAGCTATATTGATGATATCGGGGCCAGGTCAGGGTCTTCCGTGACACCGGTCATCAGTGGAAAAACTGGAAGAAAAACATTGATTGATTGGAAAGATATAAATAATGACAGTCTATTTTATGATATTCTGAACAACGAATTCTACCTTACGATCGAATACAATGAGACAATGGACCTGGATGATATGATCAATAAAATATATTTCCCCCTTATCAACTATTTTACGCAAAAGGATAATAAGTTCAGGACTGTATTCAACCTGCTTAACGGGAATGTCGATTTCAGCCGTCTGGTAAAAGACGACAAGATCTTTATGCCTTCGGTATGGGGTGAAATCTTTTATTTTGCCAGAGTGCAGGATAGCATAAAAAATACTTTGAAAAAGTACGAGAGTGAATTTAATTTAAAGAATCCTGAATACGCCTACTACTTTCTTTCATCTGATCTAAAACAGTATAAAAAAGAAGATCAGGTGAGACCGGGTGATTATATTATTATCTTGAGGTAAAACCGTAAGGTTGTCATTTTGCGATAAAAAAATTATTGACAAAACAATAAAATAAAATAAGTTTAATCATTATGCAGGAAAGGTGAAAATATGGAATCATCTGGAATTAAACATGAAAGATCAAAATTAGACCCCGAGGCGAATGTGGTGAAAATTTCGGGGAGGCTGGATTTCCAGCTGGCTGACCAGCTGGAGGAAAAATTGAACAGCCTGTTGGAGAAAAAAGAGAAAAAGATAATCCTTGATCTGACGAATGTGGATTATATTGGATCAAGCGGCATTAAGGTCTTTCTTGATATATCAGAACGGTTAAACCAGCTCGGTTCTTCTCTCAAGATAGTTAAAATGCCGGAAATCGGTCTCAAGATCATCCGGGCCATGGAAATCGAAGACCGTTTTGACATGCATGATAGTGAAGAGAAAGCCGTGTTTTCATATTAAGCAAAAAAGCCATCTTTTGCCGTTAAACCGGCAAAAGCCGTGTTTTCATAATAATAAAAAAAGCCAGCTGCGCCGCTTTCGCGACGGGCTGGCTTTTTTATTGAAGGAGCGGCTTGTAGTACTTTGGATTAGCCAAGCAGCTGTAAAATTGATTGTGGTTTCAAATTAGCCTGAGCCAGCATGGCTGTCCCTGTTCTCATCAGGATCTGATTTTTCACAAAGGACACCATTTCTTCAGCCATATCAACATCTCTTATCCTTGACTCAGCAGCCTGAGTGTTTTCATAAGTGTTCATCAATCCTCTGGAAGTGTATTCCAGCCTGTTTTGATAAGCACCCAGATCAGCTCTTTGCTTTGAGATCTTCTGAAGAGCGTTGTCAATGATGGCCAGAGCGGCATTGGCTTTTTCAGGGGTTGAAAGAGATAGAATGGTTTCATCAGCATTTCGGACATTGAGTCCTTTGGCTGTCATGGTACCAACAAATACTCTTTCTCTCTGGTCTTGATTGGGTCCTACGTGGAACCACATACTGGCCAGAGGTATGCCGCCTAATTTGGGGTCAGCAAATCTTCCCGTGAGCATGTTCATGGTGTTGAACTGTCCCTGGGAAGCGATACGGTCAACTTCATCGATCAGCTGGGATACTTCCACCTGGATCTGCATTCTGTCTTCAGCGGTGTAAACACCATTAGAAGCCTGAATGGCCAGTTCTCTTAAACGGTGGAGAAGATCCTGACCTTCCTGAAGATAACCTTCCGTTGTCTGGATGAAAGAGATACCATCTTCGGAATTTCTTTCAGCCTGACGTAAACCTCTTATCTGGCCGCGCATCTTTTCTGATACGGCCAAGCCAGACGCGTCATCGCCGGCTCTGTTGATACGATAGCCGGAAGACAGTTTTTCGATGTTTTTGTTTACGTCCCAATCTGTGAATTTAACCACACGATGGGCGTACATAGCAGAGAGATTGTGATTGATAATCATAGTTTTCTTCCTCCTTGAAGAAATATTTTGAGGAGGCATCCTTGCCTCCTTTTATTTGAAAGAATACAGCTGCTTTCAAAGACCAATGAGGTTTTCACCCCATATTACTGCCTAATCAATATTTCGTCCTAAAGCTAAACAAACTTTAGAAAAAAGTTTTCCGGTTTTTTCACTTGACATTATGACTTGAATTTATTATTATCAGTCTGTATCAATCCTCATTTCAGACGGGAAAGGAGGTATTATTATGAAAAAAAGATTAATATCAAGCGCCGTTATATTCATTTTTATTATATTCTGTGGTATGGAGACTGGATTAAAAGCTCAGGGCCGGGCCCCTGTTGAAAATCTAAAGTTCATTACACCTTTTGATTTTGATCGCTGGGTCGTACTGGATGATTTTAATTTCACAAAATGGAACAACTGGGAACTGAAAGATAGAACAGAGACAAGGACCCCCACTTATTTTAAAAAGGTGGGTCCCGGGCCGAAATTTTTACAGATATCAGGAAATGACAAATTTTATAAACAGGAATACAAGGACAATCCTTCCTGCCTGGGCGTAAAGATTATATTTCCTGAAATGTATGCGGCTACCGTGACACTGGTCCCGAAAGAGGATTACAAGATCGATGGTTATTGTCATAAATTATCATTATGTGTCCTGGGCCGTGGCCATGATGCTGATTTCGGGATCATCGTTAGGGATTATCTCGGTCGTACTTATCATTTGCCGGTGACCCAGCTAAAGTATGTAGGATGGAAATATTTTGAGATCGACATTCCCAGATATATCCCTCAGCCGTATGATCCTTATCCTATCAGATTAGGGATCAGTGTGGCCGGGTTTACCATAAAGAATAATACGACACGATATGCCGATGTTTTATACAAACCTGTCTATGTTTATATTGACCAGCTGGAAGCCATAGCTGATACATTCTATTCTCGTTATCCGGGAACAGAAATACTCGATAACTGGTAATTGAAAAAATTATGGAGGATATCATGTACGCGGTTGTTGAAATCGAAGGTAATCAGTATATTGTTGAGAAAGAAAAGTCGATCAGAGTTGACAGATTGAATCATGTGCCGAAAAATAAAAAGTTAAGTCTTGAAAAGGTCCTGTTGTATCATAATAAAAAGGATGTTGTGATCGGTACCCCCTATATCCAGGGAGCCAGTGTCCAGGCAGAGTATGTCAATGATATCAAAGATAAAAAAGTGGTCGTATTTAAATATAAGAAGAGAAAGAGGTTCAGGAAAAAAAAGGGCCACAAGCAACCTTATTCTGTTATCAAAGTGATTGATATTCTATTAAAGAAATGATAGAGGTTACTTTTTTCAGGAAAAAGAAAAGGTTCAGCGGTTTTGAAATTAAAGGTCATTCCCATTTTTACGATAAATGGGTAAATAAAATGATCCGGGCCATGGGGATCCGGCAGAAAGATTATATATGCTCGGCTGTATCAGCGGTTGCTTATATGGCTGTTATCGGATTGAAAAAAGTCGGCAAAAAGAAAGTAAAGTATAAAACCGGACATTCCGGTTTCATGCTCTGCTGCCTGGATCAGGATCCTGATTCTAAGACAGATCTGCTGTTTGAGACATTACGAATGTCTCTTGTTGAAATTGATAAAGAATATCCTGGAAACATCAGGATCCATTATTAAAAAGGCCAATAAGAATGGAGGATCTATAAATGGCACATAAGAAAGGACAAGGATCATCAAGGAATGGACGAGACAGTCTGCCTCAATACCTGGGGATCAAGGCTTTTAGTGGACAGGCCATCAAAGCCGGTACCATTATCATCAGACAGCGTGGTACAAAATATCATCCGGGAATGAATGTCGGTATGGGGAAGGATCATACTCTTTACGCTAAAAAACAGGGGCAGATCAACTTTACCAGCCGTAATGGGAAAAAAATCGTTGATGTAATGTAGTGAATTCTTCTGCTGTTAACCCGGCCTGACCCATTTTAATATCCGGTTTTACCTCTCCATGAAAATCAGAACCACCTGTAACGCCCAGATCATGTTTCTTGCACAGAGTCAGAAATTGATTGATTTGCGATGATGTATGCCTGGGGTAATATACTTCCAATCCATCAAGACCACAGTCGATGATTTCTTCCACCGTACAATCCTGTGTATACCGCGGGATCAGACCCGGATGGGCCAGGACAGCCAGACCATGACAATTTTTTATTAACTGGATAATTTCCTTATGGTGATATTTTTCATAATCCTCAAAAAGAGGCCCTCCGGTATAAAGATATTTTTTAAACGCCTCGTAAAGATTTTTAACATACCCTTTTTTTACCATGATGTCAGCCAGATGAGGCCGGCCAATGCTTTTTGCCTCGCGGGTTTTTTCCAGTATCTCTTCTGCAGAAACAGGCAGACCTTTGTCCTTGCTTTTTTCACACATTTTTAAAACTGCTTTTTTACGTTCTTTTTTCTGGTGGGTTAAGAAATTCTTTAATTGTTCTTTTTCCCAGTCAAGGTCATAACCCAGAATATGGACATTTGTAAATTTGGTCGAGAATTCAATAGCCGGAATAAAAATAATGTCTTTTTTTTGAGCATAGGCGGCCAAAGAATCTTCTGAAAAATCATCATGATCAGTGATACTGATGGCCATAAGACCTTGTTTAGAGGAAAGATCAATGATCTCGTAGGGGGTATAAGTGCCATCAGATAGTGTAGAATGAATATGAAGATCCGCTTTTATCTCTCTTTGTGTTTTTATTGATCCCTCCACATCCCCAGAAATTCTTTTATAAATTTCTCTTTGCGATTCAGTCTTTCCTCTTTAGAATGGCACTTGATAATGGCTCCGGCTGCCTGTTTATGCCCGCCTCCGATACCCAGTTTTTCAAAAATGGAAGCCAGATGTTTTTTTTCAAGTATATCCTTTTTGGTAAAATTGATGCCAACAGAGAATTTAAGATCGTTGGTTTTCTTATTGTCTTTAAACTGGGCGTTGATCAAAAGCACACATAAGGCCTGTGGTTCTATCAGGTATACCAGGTTTTTATCGATCCGGGGCGGCATTTTACTTTCACTCATATCGATGATGACAAGTTCATGTTTGTTATCTGAGGGATGGAAATAATAGGCGTTTTTAATCATTTCGATCGATTGATCTTCTCTGATCTTGAGCGTTTCATAACGATGTTTAACATCAGAAAAGGTTATCATTTTTTCCGGGCCGGTTTTTCTCAGCTCCTTGGATAACTTGATAAGATAAGAGATGAAAGACCTGTAATCTTCATTGGGCAACATCTGGCAGGTAGCGGCCAGGATCTTGGAAGAGGTCTCTTCTCTCCATTTTTCAATGGAATCATAATCCATGCTATCAATCATGTTCGTGTCTTCGATCAGGGAAGGGAAATAGGAAGGGAAGGCAACGGTATCTTTATAATATTCATAGATGATCTGAGCGCAACTTTTGGCCAGCTCAAATTTACCTTCCAGCTTGGCCACGTCTATACCCCTGGATTTCATTTCATTCAGATTGGATTCATGGTGGTCAAACCATAATCGGCAGTTCCATGGACAGGGCAGGTCACATACGATCTCTTCTCCGGTAAAAGGCTCATACCAGATCCGTGCAGTGGAAACAAAACGGATAAAGTCGATCCTGGTAGCCAGGGAGATCAGTGAAGCGCTTACTACGCCGTCAAAATCAGTATGAGTATAAATTAGCTGCATAATCATCCTTTCTGTAAATTAATACAGGGAAACTAATATAATTTATTAAATTGATTAATCAAGCTTTAAAATGCTTCCGTAATATTCTGATACGGGGCTTGACATAGAACATTAATTTGGTATAATACTCAATACATGTGACCTGTAGATGAATATCAATTAAATTACCATAATAGAAAGGATTTTCTGGATGATCAAATTTGGATTTCATATCCCGATCTCAGGCGGTATAACAAAAATGCCTTTCAGGGCCAGAGAACTGGAATGCCAGACGATCCAGATTTTCTCCCGCAACCCCCGGGGCTGGAAATACTCGCCATTACGAAAAAATGAGATCGAACAGGTCAGAAAAGATATTGAATCATTCAAGATCGATCCTTTGTTCATTCATATGCCCTATTTGCCGAATCCTGCTTCGCTGGATAAAAGCATATATAAACGATCCATTGATTCGATGATAGAAGAAGTGAAGCGGGCTGAAAGTCTGAAAGCCGGATATGTTAATGTCCATATAGGGAAGAAGATGGATGCCGGTCTTGAGCAGGGATTGAAAAGGGTGATACAGGCTTTGAATACTGTCATGGACAGGACAAAGAATTCGTTCGTCACATTACTTGTGGAAAATACAGCCGGGCAGGGGAGTGAGATCGGAAACCTCTTTGAGCATATAGGATTTATCAAGGCCGGGATAGAGAACAAGAATAGATTTTCCGTGTGTCTGGATACGGCTCATCTTTTTGCCGCCGGGTATGATCTGAGAGCCAGGGATAGTATCAGAAAAACATTTCAGGAGTTTGAACGGTATATCGGATGGGAGTATCTCAAGTGCATCCATTATAATGACTCAAAATCCCATCTGGGTTCCAGGGTGGACAGACATGATCATATCGGTAAGGGTAAGATCGGGCAGGAAGGCATGAAAAATATAATGACCTATAAAAAGTTGTCTCATCTGCCTTTTATCCTTGAGACACCTAAAGATACGGACCAGGATGACAGGATGAACCTTGAAACCGTAAAATCGTTTCAAAACGCATCTTTGTGGGAATAGGATATGAGTGAAAAGATAAAGAAAAAAGAGACCGCCACACCGATGGTCAGGCAATATCATGCCATCAAGAAGCAACACCATGATGCTATTCTTTTTTTCCGGTTAGGTGATTTTTATGAGATGTTCTTCGAGGATGCCGTTACAGCCTCCCGGGAACTGGACCTGACATTAACTTCACGTCATAAGAACCAGAAAGACAGGATCCCGATGTGTGGGATCCCCTATCATGCCTCAGAGAATTATATAGCCCGGCTTATTAAGAAAGGGTATAAGGTGGCCATCTGTGAACAGGTCGAAGACCCCAAACTGGCCAAAAAACTGGTGAAAAGGGATGTGGTTCAGGTCATTACTCCGGGGACAGTGACGGATTTCAGTATGCTGTCTCAGAAGAGTCATAATTATCTGATGAGCCTGACCTTTGATAATACAAAAATCGCCCTTGGATTTATTGATGTTTCAACCGGAGATTTCTACGTAACAGAATATTCAAAGGACTTTCAATTTGCAGAGAATGAAATAACCCGTTTCAAACCGAAAGAAGTTCTTGTTCCGGAATCGATCTTTGAGGATAAAGCGCTACGGAAATTATTTTCCCTTTATCCTGATATCCTGATCAATAAATACTATGACTGGGTTTTTGATACGGAATACAGCCGAAACAGGCTATTAGAGCATTTTAAAATACACAGCCTGAAAGGATATGGAATTGAAAATAAACCTCTGGTCATCCAGGTGGCCGGTGGGATACTTCATTATCTGGAACAGACACAGAAACAGACATTTCCCCATATTGAAAATATCCGTTATTATTCACATTCGGAGTTCATGGTCCTGGACAATGCCACGATCAGGAATCTGGAGCTCATTAATAATCTTCAGGACAACACATCTTCCCGGACTCTTTTTTCTGTTCTGGACCATACCAGCACTCCTCAGGGCGGGCGACTATTAAAACAGCGTATTCTGGAACCGCTTCTGGATCTTGAAAGGGTCAAAGTCAGGCAGGATCATATTGATGCCCTGTTCAAGAATGATAATATCAGGAGAGACCTGGTGAACGTCTTAAAAAAGGTAGCTGACATTGAGCGACTCTGTTCACGACTGGCCTTGAACAGGGCCACACCAAAAGATATTGTCGCTTTGAAGAATTCATTGATCTATTCGGTTCAAATCAAAGGTCTGCTGTCCGAAGTTGATACATTGACGCATCTGGGGCAGTCTATTCCTGATACAGGTTGTATCATCAAATTGATCGATGAGTGTCTTGAAGAGGACCCGCCGGTTCTGGTGAGTGACGGAAGTGTGATCAAAGCCGGGCATGATAAACATCTGGACAAATACAGGAAAGCTCAGCGGGAGGGAAAGGACTGGATCGCGGGATTGCAGAAAGACGAGCGGGATAAAACAGGCATTAATTCATTAAAGATCAGATATAATAAGGTTTTTGGATATTATTTAGAAGTGACCAAACCAAATCTTCATCTTGTTCCGAAAGATTATATCAGAAAACAGACTTTGGTCAATGCTGAACGATTCACTTTTGCCAGGCTTCAGGAGTATGAAGAGATGATCCTTTCGGCTACAGAAAAGATCACACAGATAGAAACAGACCTTTTTAATGCTCTCAGGTCCAAGTTGAAAGAAAATTTGAGACCAATTATTGATACGGGAAAAAAGATCGCCAGGATAGATTATTACACGTCTTTAGCCGAGTGCGCTCGTATCAATAATTATTGCCGCCCCGGGATGAACGACTCTGATTTGATCCATATCCGGGCCGGACGACATCCTGTGGTTGAAATGACCATGGGCCATGAACCTTTCATTCCGAATGATATTATGATAGATAATTCCGAGAACAGGATCTTGATCATTACAGGACCCAATATGGCGGGGAAGTCAACATACCTGAGGCAGTTGGCCTTGATCACCCTGATGGCGCATATGGGAAGTTTTGTTCCGGCACAGGAGGCCACGATCGGGCTGGTGGACAGGATCTTTACACGTGTGGGCGCTTCCGATAACCTGGCGCGGGGAGAAAGCACATTTTTAGTTGAAATGAATGAAACGGCCAATATCCTGAACAATGCCACAGACAAGAGCCTGATCATTATGGATGAAATAGGCAGAGGAACCAGCACGTATGACGGGCTTTCGATCGCCTGGGCTGTTATTGAATATATCTATAATAAAAATAACATTGGAGCCAAAACTCTTTTCGCCACACATTATCATGAACTGACCGGGCTTGGTGAAAAACAGGGGATCAGGAATTATAATATTCTTGTCAGGGAATGGGGGGATAAGGTTATTTTCCTTCGCAAAGTTGAACAGGGCAGCGCGGACAAGAGTTATGGGATACAGGTCGCTCAGCTGGCCGGTCTGCCTGTCAGTGTTATTCAGAGAGCCAAGCAGATCCTGTATGAACTGGAATCAGATAAAACAAAGGATCTTATCGTTTCCCAATCTCCTATTGCCGGCGAAAATGGCAAGGATCAAATGGATCTTTTTACGGTCAGTATGATCTCACCGGTCGAAGCCGAGATACTCCAGAAATTAAAGACCATTGATCTGGATAAAATCACACCTCTGGAGTCTTTAAATATCCTTAGCGATATTTTGAAAAAATTGGTGCCCTATATTAAAAAAGAATAATAATTTTTGACTTCCTTTGTACTATGTGTTAATATATTAATGAAAGACTTGCCTTTGAGGGGCTATTTTGAAAGATCATCTGAAACAGGGCGATATTGTAGCCGAACGATATGAAATACTTGAAAAGACCGGGGAAGGGGGAATGAGCCTTGTTTTCAAGGCCAGGGATAAGGAAAAGAAAACGAATGTTGCCATCAAATTCTTAAAGCCCGGTGTGACATCATCCTACATCGAAGACCGAATCCGATTTAAAAAAGAGGTTGAGGTCGTTTCCAAATTTAATCATCCCAACATTGTCAAGATCTTCTCGGCCGGAGAATATAAACAGATCCCCTTTATTGTTATGGAACTATTGGAAGGCGAAAGTCTGTATGATATTTTAAGCCGAAGCCGGGTATTTACCACAAGGGAGACAGTTATTATCATTAAACAGATTTTAGATGCTCTCAGCTATGTCCATTTCCGGGGCGTGATACACAGGGATCTGAAACCGGCCAATGTTATGATCATGGCGAATAAAAATGTTAAACTTTTGGATTTCGGTATTGCCCTGGTCAAGGAATTAAGCGAGATCAAAAAAGAAGAAGAGGTTCTGGGAACCTTCGGATATATGTCTCCTGAAGCGACAGGGATCGTTAATAAACCCGTGGATGAGAGAAGTGATCTCTATTCTCTAGGGATCCTGTTTTACCGGCTGGTTACAGGAGATCTCCCTTTTAAAGGGAAAAGGACATCTGAGATATTGCACAAACAGGTGGCCATGACACCCCAGAGGCCCGGTGAATTAAACAAAGACCTTTCCAAAGAGATGGACAATGTCATTATGAAACTTTTGGAAAAAGAACCGGACCTGAGGTATCAGAGCTCTGTGGGATTAATAAGCGATCTGGACAGGATCCTGAAAGGGGAAAAAGGATTTATTATCGGAGAAAAGGACCAGAAAACAAAATTGACCTACCGGGTCAGGCTGATAGGCCGGCAGCGGGAGTACAATCAGATCACGAGTCTTTTTGACAAAGCGATGGGAGGCTGTGGCAGTGTCTGTCTTATTGGAGGAGAAGCCGGCATCGGGAAAAGCCGCCTTGTAGAAGAATTGAGGGCTTTGGTTTATGAGCATAAAGGATGTTTTTTTGTTGGTAAATGTTTTG
Source organism: Spirochaetota bacterium (assembly GCA_016931325.1). GTDB lineage: Bacteria > Spirochaetota > JAHITG01 > JAHITG01 > JAFGFC01 > JAFGFC01. The sequence goes on from JAFGFC010000129.1 coordinate 12,183, forward strand.
ATCAGGAGAACAAAGTGCCCTATCAGCCTTTCAAAGATATCCTTGATCAATATCTGAGAAAGATAAAACATTTCTGTGATAAGGATATCCAGGAAGAGGCCAAGCGGTTAAAGAGCGAATTAAGGGAACAGATCGGTGAGATCGTTAAACTCAATTCCAATATGACCAATTTACTGGGTGAATTGCCTGATCTGGTTAAACTGGATGCAGTAGAAAAGGAAAATGTGCGATTCAGGATGGCCTGCGCCAAATTTTTCAGTGTGCTGTCAAAGGATAAGGGCGTGGTCCTGTTCCTGGATGATCTCCAGTGGGCTGATGAAGGAAGCCTTAATTTGCTGGGAGAGATATTAAAAATAGTGGACAGATCCCATGTGTTGATCCTGGGAACCTATCGTAATAATGAAGTGGACGAAAGACACAGCCTGTTACGGATAAAGAAATTCGGTATAGAGAATCAGCTGCCTTTGATCACGATCGACCTGCAGCTTTTTAATTATGAAAGGATGCGAAAACTGGTATCTGAAGTTCTGGGAGAGAATGAAAAGAAAGCAGAAAAGTTGACCCGTTATATTATCAATAAAACCAAGGGAAATACTTTTTTTGCCATTACCTTATTAAGAGAACTGGTTGAAAGAAATGCTCTTGTCTGGGAGAAAGGATATTGGAGAGAGAACTGGGAACAGATCGAGAAATTAAAAGTATCGGCCAATATCGTTGATATGTTGCTTTTGCGACTCAAGGAGCTGCCCGAAAAAGTTGATATTCTGTTGCGTATAGGTTCTATCATTGGGAAGGAATTTGATATAGATCTGTTATATGACCTGTTAGGGGAAGAAGAAGAGATCGTGGTGGAGTTGATCGATGAGGCCATTGAGAAGCAACTTTTGGAACGGAGTACTGAAAAAGGCAAAGTAGTCTTTATCCATGACAGGATCAAAGAAGCCTTTTATGCCAAGATGGGGTCGAAAGAAAGGATTAAATATCATTTTAAAGTCGCCCGGGTGTTTGAAGAAAAATACAGGGATAGGATCGATAGTGTGATCTTTGATCTGGCCCATCATTTTATTGAAGGAAAAGATAAAGAAAAAGGATTGAAGTACGGCCTGCCGGCCGCTCATAAAGCCAAAGAGAATTATGCCAACCGGGAAGCCATAAATTATTATTCTTATGTAAAAAAAATACTGAGGGAAAAAGGGGAAAAGGATAAACTGTATATCCAGGTATTAGAAGGATTGGGAGATGTATGCCGTCTGGAAGGCCGGTATCCTGAAGCCCTGGAAAATTTTAAACAGCTGGCCTCATTGATCAAAGACCGTCTTCATAAAGGCAGGGTCTATCACAAGATCAGCGATACATTGTTCCAGATGGGAGAAAGAGACGAGCCGGTCAAGGTTCTGGATCAGTCTCTCCAGATATTAAAACTGAGAAGATTGCCCAGAACAAAATCAGGATTTTTCCTGGCCTTTGGAGTGAGGTTCACCATTCAGATGCTCCATCTTTTCCTGCCCTGGATCTTTATCAATCAAAGGTATAAGGATGATGAACGAAGAGAGATCGGATGCAAGATATATATGAGACTGGGTTACTGTTATTATTTTATTGATATGATCGCATCAGCCACGGCAGGAATGATGAGCGTGAATATGGTTGATAAGATGAAAGACACGGTGGTCTACAGTTATATCCATATCCTGCAAAGTCCTATATACGTCGCCATAGGAGTGTTCTCCCTGGGTATAAAATATTTAAAAATGGGCTTGAAAACCGCCTTGAAACTCAAGGATAAATTAATGGAAGGATTCGCTTATGCTTATTACTGCTATCTGTTTTATGCCTGGAATAAACTTGACAGGTCCATTGAGGCCGGACACAAGTCTGTCAATATCCTGAGGTCTCTGGGTGAAAGGTGGGAGATCGCTGTCGCGTATGTCTTTATCTGGTGGGCTGAATACACCAGAGGGGATACAATTAAAATGAAAAAGGTCCTGTCAGAATATCTGCCATTGATGCGACAGGTGAATGACAATCGGACCCTGGGATGGGCTTTAAATGGAATGGGAAAAACGCTGACCATCACAGGAAGCCTGGATAATAAGAATTTTGAATATCTCAACGAGGGGCTGGAATGTGAAAAACAGGTAAAGGACCCGGTATTCATTGCCATGCTGTATGGTTCCCTTGGCAGGGCTTATTTACAGAAAGGGGAATTAGAATTAGCCATTGAGAATGGAGAAAACGGGGTTGATTATTTTGTAAACTCAGCAGCGCCCGGTTACTGGGCCTGTGAAGTGTTTGGTATTGCGGCAGAGGCTTATCAGGCCAAGATCGAGACCGGTAGGATTTCAGAAGAAGAAAGAATTAAATATCTTAAACGAGTGACATGGTTATGTAAAAAAGCGTTAAAATGGGGAAAAGGATATAAAACCTTTTATGGATTGGGCTTGAGGGCAGCGGCCAAATGCTGCTGGCTTAAAGAGAAAAAGAAAAAAGCGGTTTGCTACTTTGAAAAAGGCATAAGATTTTTAGAAAGGAATGATCACAAGTATGAACTGGCTGTGACCTGTTATGATTTCGGACGTCTCCTTATGAAAAAGGAATACAACAGGATCTATAATCATGAAAAAGGCAAAGCCCTGTTAATGAGGGCCAAGGCGATCATGGAAGAGATCGGTGCGAAGCCTGACCTGGCCAGAGTGAACCATCTTTTAGGTGTGGAAGAGATAACAAAAGAGATAACCGATGAGGTCACACCGCGGGAACGGCTGCAGCTGGAGCGGGAGATGACCACGGT
>JAFGFC010000130.1 GCA_016931325.1 Spirochaetota bacterium
CCCTCCTGGGGATTCGACCCGACTCCCTTCCTGGTCTTGGTCGAATCCTATCCCTCCTGGGGATTCGACCCGACTCCCTTCCTGGTCGTCGAAATTATTTGACATTGAATTTGTATTATATACAATAATAGGAAAAAGATATTTCTATGAACCTAAACGATAAATTCAGATCATTTATTTTTTCTTTCAAGAAAAAGAAGAAAAGGCCGGTACTCTATCAGGTCCGCAGGGTCGTTTTTGGCATAAGGTGGAAACTCACCCTTCTCCTCTGCATCATCATCATTTTGATCATTTCTATCCTGTCTTTTATTATGTTCAATCAGCAGAAAAAGGCCCTGAGGAAAGAGAAAGATAAAAAAGCCGTGGCTCTCGTAAGATTACTGAGAAGCGATGCGGAAGACCTTCTCAATCCCGGCCGGGATATCCAGGCAGAGGTGAGACGAAAGACATATAAAGTCGTGGTCGATCAGATGAAAAAATTCAAGAAATTCAACAAGGATATTTCGGCTGTTACTGTTTTTGATATCAACACCAGGATAAAAGCCCATAATAATCCCAAATACTATAATAAATATCTTGAAAGAAAGGATGTTAAAGGTTGTCTGAAAGAGGAAGATGAAAATAAATACAATTTCTGGTCTTTCCGTATAAGAAAGAATAATTACCTCAGTATTGCCTACCCTATCTTTTTAACAAAAGGTAAACTGGTTGATGTTATAAAGGATTTTGAACTCTATTATGACAAATACAAAGACAGGTCAGATTCTCAAAGAAAAAGGCTTGTACGTATCCTGGTAAAAAAATATAATATCAATTTTGAGGAAGAAAAACCCAAAAAAAGGAGGAAAGGGTCCATAAAAAAAGACTCTGAAGAAATAGAAAAAAAGCTTGATATGGACTTTTTCTTTCTCAATCTGATCCGGGATGTTCTGAAAGAGAACGGGTTCTATTTAAAAAAGAAAAGATGGCTTTTATATGACAAATGGCTGTTACGAAGAAAAACAAAGATAAAACAGGCTTTTGAAGACAGGAAGGCAGAAGAGATCGTTGAGATCAAAGAAGAAATAAGGGAAAATATCGTCTTTCTGATCGATCAATTAAAGGAATTCAGACGACTGGGAGGACTGGTCATTCTTTTCAGTATGGACAGGATCCAGGCTGAATTGAACAGTAATATTAAAAATGTCCAGAAAGTAGCCCTGGTCATGATCATTGTGAGCACCCTTGTCATTTTCATTGTTGTTAATTTTATTGTATTAAACATTAAGAGGCTGGAAAAAGGGGCTGTCAGGCTGGGAAAAGGTGATCTGGGGGTACAGGTCCTGGTCAAATCCAAAGATGAACTGGGGAGGCTTTCTGATGTATTCAACCTGATGATCAGGGACATTAAAGAGAAATTCGATCTTGAAAAATTTGTTTCTTCCAGCACCATGGAAATGATTAAAGAAGAGGATGATATACTGTTAGGGAATATCGGACGAAGGCAATTGGCCTTTTTATTCACTGATATAAGAAATTTTACCACTTATACCGAATCCAATGATCCCAAAGTGGTCATTGCTCTTTTAAATAATTACTTTGAACTGCAGTCCAGGATCATAAAAAGGCATAAAGGAGATATTGATGATTTTGTGGGGGATGCTGTTATGGCCCACTTTGCCCGTAAATCCATGATCGATGATGCGATTAAAGCGGCTATTGATATCATGAAAGCCATCAATACGTTTAATACCAGAAGAAAAAAGAAAGACCTTGATACCTTTGAGATAGGGATCGGGCTTAATTTTGGGGAAGTAACAGTCGGTAATATTGGCTCCAGGGAAAGGATGGATTTTGCTCCTATTGGTGATGCCGTGAACCTGGGTTCACGGCTATGCAGTATAGCCCCGGCCGGAACGATCCTGATTAACGAAGAGATGCTGAAAAAGGCTCAAGATAAGTATAAGACCGGGAAGAAAGAGACGGTTTCTGTTAAAGGGAAAACCCAAAAGGTAAAAGTATGTGAATTAAAAATATAAAGGAAGTAATATTAAAATGAGAAAAATTAAAAATGTGTATTTTATTGTTTTTTGGATATTTTTCATGATCCATTCCGGCTACAGTCAAACATCTCCATTTAAGGAATGCATGGAATTGTTTAATAAAAATGACTTTAAAAATGCTTATAACTGCTTTATCAAGGTAACCAACAGTTCTGTCAGACAGGATGCTCTCTTTTTTGCTGCCCAATCAGCCATAAATATTAAAAAAAATGAAGATGCAAAAAAGATCTTATATCAATTGATAAAAGCAGAATATAACAGTCCTCAGATCTACCTGCTGTTAGCCTCATTATATGCTAATGACCCTCAAAAAATGAACGCAATTTACAGAGATGGCAATAAAAGGTTTCCGGAAAGCATGGATATACTGGTTGGGATCATTAATCATAGTCTTGGTCAGGGACAGTATCAGGATGTGATTAAATATACAGGAATGGCATTAAAGATCAATTCTACCAATAAGACCATGCATTTTGCAAGGGCTTTTGCCTATGAAATGGTGAAAGAACCGGAAAAAGCCCTGGAATCCTATAAAAAAGCCATTAAAATCGATCCGGATTATTTTAACGCGTATTTTAATGTGTCAGCCATCTATTTCAACAAAGCCCTGGAACATTTAAATAAAGCCAATTATTCCATGAATGACAAAATATATAATCAGGAAAGACTAAAAGCGAAAGAATACTTTAAATTATCCCTTCCCTATCTGGAAAAAGCTCATAAACTGAATCCTGATGATAAGGATACCATAGAATCCCTTAAAGGCGTTTATCAAAAACTGGATATGACAGAGCCATACAATAAACTCATGGAAGAAATAAAAAAGGAAAAGAAGAAATGAAGGCTTATATAGAAATTGTCAATAAAATAATAAAATACGGTATTTCAAAAGAAAACAGAACTGGTATTGATACGCTGGCTATTCCGGGTATCATGTTCGAGCATGATATGTCTGACGGTTATCCTCTTATTACCACGAAAAGTGTGCCTTTCCGTTTAGTGGCATCAGAGCTGGAATTTTTTATCAAGGGTATAACAGATAAAAAATGGCTGCAGGAAAGGAACAATCATATCTGGGATGAATGGTGTACCCCGGCCAAAGTATCTTATGGTCATGATGAAAATACAAAGAAAAAAATGATGATGGAGAGGGATCTCGGTCCTGTTTATGGATGGCAGTGGAGACATTTCGGAGCAACATATAAATCTTTTGAACAAGCTCCAAAAGGCGCAGGGATCGATCAATTAAAAAAAATCATAGATAAAATAAAGAAAAATCCCTATGACAGACGGCTGATCGTCTCATCCTGGAACCCTGTTGATCTATCTATCATGGCCCTGCCCCCCTGTCATTTCTGCTTTCAGGTGACAATAATTGGGCAGAAATTAAACCTGTTATGGAGCCAGAGGTCTGTTGATGTGGCTTTAGGGCTTCCTTTTAATATTGCCAGCTATGCTTTGCTGTTACACCTTTTGGCCAGGCAGACCGGTTTTGAAGAAGGAAAGCTGGTCGGGTTTCTGGCTGACACACATATCTATACAAACCATATAGACGGATTAAAAGAACAGATAAAAAGAAAACCATATGCCCTGCCTGTGATTGACACCCCGGTTTTCAAATCGATATTTGACTGGACCTGTGAGGATACAATATTAAATAATTATCAGCATCACCCAAAAATAACTTTTGAGATAGCCGTATGAGTGAAATAATCATTATTGCTGCCATTGCCAAAAATAATGTTATTGGCAGAGGATCAGAAATTCCCTGGCATATCAGCGAGGATTTCAAACATTTCAAAGAACTGACCATGAACCACCCGGTCATTATGGGTGATAAGACCTATGAATCTTTGACCGTGAAACCCTTACCTGGAAGAGAGAATATTGTGCTTACCTTTGATAAGAATTATCATCCTGCCGGTGCTATTATAAAATATTCTTTTCAGGAGGCGCTGGATCATTGCAGGGATAAAAAAAAGGTGTTTATCATCGGAGGGGCCAGTGTATACAAGCACGGGCTTGAAGTGGCAGATATACTGGAGTTGACCAGGATCCACAGGGATTTTGACGGAGATGTTTTTTTTCCTGAAATTAATTTTGACGAATGGGAACTGGTTAAAAAGGTGGATAAAAAAGACAATACTTACGGGCCTTATTCTTTTTTAACCTATAAAAGAAAGAAATAAATACTATTCAGAAGACCACTCTACATCTTCAGGCTTTACCTTTTGTTCTTTTCTGGAAACATCATCTCCCCTTACCCCGGCAACAGCGGTAATACCTACCCTGCCTTTGGTAGATGTTTTTTTCATTTTAGTAAAAACACTGTTCAATGAACCCTGAATTTTACGTGATTTTGTCATTAAAGTGGCGATTTTTATGACTTTGTTGGATTTTACTTCAATAATGCGATTGTCCCTTAATTTGATCTTTACACGGGATTTTCCCAGAGTCTTAATCACATCATCCCCCGACAACAGGGTCTTTATCTTTAATGCTTCCCAGTTCTTACTTCCAGACCTCATGATCATGGCCTTACCAACTATAAAATTGACTTTACCAACGGCTTTTACTTTTTCATCAGACTTTGATGCCTGAGCCTGAATACTCTGGAAAAAGATCAATGTGAGTATCAAAGTTAAACATAGTATCTTTCTCAACTTTATCACCTCTATATTATAATATAGTCTAAAATGAAAAAAAAGCAAGTGTTTCACAAAATTATTTCATTTTCTTTAAAGACCTGGCCCAGTTCAGATTCTTGATGGCCTTGGAATTGTCCGGATCGATCTTGAGGGCTTGCTCATAATTATCTATAGCCTTTTCGTATTCACCCATCATAAGATAAAGGTTACCAAGGTTGTTATAGGCTGATGTATTTTTATTATCAAGTTCCAGAACATGATTGAAGTAACCGGCTGCATAGGTATATAATCCGTTTTTCGCGTAATAGATCCCTGTTTGATTGTTCAGTTTGATATCATCCGGTTTTAATTTATACTCTTCCAGCAGCTGATTATACTCCTGGTCTTTGGATGACAGAAATTTATCTATTTCATTTCCTATCTCTTGCTTTAATTTTTGTTGTTCCACTTCGGTATCAACACTCTCATCAGGGATAGTGGCTGAAGGATATTTTCTCCAGGCGCTCCGGACATGGCTCAGGCGGAGTATCTCTTCATCTTTATTCGCCTGTTCATCAGACCATTTTTTCAAGCTGGTGCAGGCTTCCTGCCAGGACGCGTTAAAGCCCTGCTGGAACATAGTAGGTTCAATAGGGACCCAGACTTTCCCTTCCAGCTCCACATAGAGGTCATCAGTACTGAACTTTTTTGCCGCTTCTGACGAGGTCAATCCCGCGTCAAACATCATAAAAACATGACCGGGCACATCGATCAGGATCGTATCCACCCCCACGTTTTCAAGACAGGAAGCAAAGAGCACTGTGGCATCATCGCAATCACCGCTTTTCGCGTCCAGCGTCTCAACAGGATACTGAATATAGTCCACGGAAGCGTTCTCGCCGGATGTGACGAACAAAGGTCTGTTGGGATCAGCAATGTAAGTAATGCCCTGATTACCCAGGGCTTCGAAAAGAATAATAGCCTTGTAAAAATTATCAGAAATGAACCGATCTCTGATCTTGCCCACACTCACTGATTGCAGGACCTGCCTGGAAAACCTTGAAATACTTTCATCCTGCGGAGTAATAAAGGCAGCGATCTTGTCCAGCTCGGTCCAGACAAAAGCGTTCCTGTTATATAAAAGAAAATTTCCGGGTGTCACATCCTGTGAGGTCCTGTCATCAAGATCATAGCTGACGATCACTTCGGCTGTCCTTGACGAATCATCCGTTACTTCCATGACGGAATCAGAAAAGATCATGGGTAATGTGATCTCTGTCGGTATACCGGGTTGAAGCGTGATCTTTTTAGCCGAGGCCCCTTCCATCAGGTCAGGGACATAGACCCCTATGGTCGTGTCCATGGCTTTTTTAGTTTTATTCTTTACGACAACACGCACTGTATCTCTGCCGGCATAACTCTTATATTGATTCGCGTATATATCTTCTGTGTGTATACTGATCACATCCACCAGATAGGCCCTGAATCCCCATGATAATGTGGCTGAGAATCGATGAGTAGCCGGAAGATCAGAATTATGAGAAAAAGCGTAATCCAGCTGGGCAAATTTGTAACGCAGGCCTCCACCGGCGCTGAGGCCAAAATTGTCATTGTTCTCATAAGCCAGCCCTTTGATAAAACCGGCTCTCAGGGCAACTATATTAAATAACCAGTATTCAGCCCCCAGATGCAAGGAGTCATTCAAATCCATTCCCACGATTAAGGGTTTGATTGGATTATACGCCACACCCAGACTTAAATTCGGATTCAAGATAGTCTGCGGAGACCCGCTTTCATAATGCACTTTCAGGGGCCATACATTTTTTAATACCAGTCCTATGGCTATCTGCGGATTGATCTTCCACAATCCTCCTATATCAGCGCCAAGACCCTGCCCCTGCGCCCAGGTTTCATCATCATAACTCACATTAACATTGTAATATTTAAGACTGATCCCCCCATATATTTCATGGGGAAATTTTCTGCCCCATCCCAGATAGAGCATGTGCTCGCCGTATCCGAGCTCCGGAATACCGCCAACCGTAAATTCGTCTTCCTCACTGAATCCTGTATAAAGCCAGTCTATCGCGACTGTATTGATCTTCTGTATAGGGATGGCCAGGGCAACATAGCTGTTGTATAATCCGCTTCCATAAAGCGTTCCGAACATACCATGTAATTCACTGTGTTTTATCTGAGCCAATCCGGCCGGATTGAACCGCAGGGCCGTTGAATCATTGGCAATAGCGGTAAAAGTCTCTCCCATACCAATAGCCCTGACACTTGTGGGTATCTCATAGGTTTCGAGGATGGCCGCTCCACTCGATCCGGCGGTTATGATCATAATAAAAATGATCCAGATAAATTTTTTCATATCATTTTACCTCCCCAACCTATTTCTCAAGAACAACAACCGTTTTTGTCTTTTTAATCGTGTTACTTCCATCTTCTATCACAAGCGCCAGGACATAAATCCTGTTCGGCACCAGTTCTCCTTTCAGGTCTTTTCCATCCCAGAAAACTACATTCTGTCCCGGTTGCCCGTCTACACCGTCAGCCAGGACTTTCACCAGTTTGCCCGCTATATTATATACCTTCAGACTGTACTTGACAGGCTTGGGAAGTTCAAACGATATAGAGGTCTCGATCCATTCACTCGGTTTAAAAACCCTGGGCTGACAATCGACCAGGACTTTATCTAAATCTCCCGTATACGTATTCCTGTCTTCAAAAACAGCATAGATCCCCATTTTCTTAAAGGTTACAGTAATTTTATCAAGACCCGCATCCAGCGTGCCGCCCACTCTTGTCCAGACAGCTCCATCATAATAGAATATTGCCAACTGTTTCTCTTCCATGCCTGTGAGGTCCTGTTTTGAATAGTCGATCTTCATGGTCACGGATTTTTTTAATTTATACTCTTCCGGTTCCAGCCTGTATCCCAGTCCGATACTGACCAGATTGGGATCAGATGATGCAGGTATCTGGCTGTTGGTCAATTTTGTAATGATGATGGCCTCATCTCCTGAAAGACTGTGAGGCGGGAAGATCAGCTCGATACCGTCAGCCACTGACCGGCCGCCGTTTTTTCCAATCACCGCGCCTGTTTCAAAATTCCACTGGTAATTGGAGACCATGGAAACGCCACTGGTGGTTTTCACATCCTTTGTCAGAAGGACAGTGTATGCTGTTTCAGGTTCCAGGGGCAAAGTGGGCAGAAAGTTTATGGTCTGTTCCCCCGTGTCATAATTAACGCTTCCCCCTATCTGAAGATCACCCTTATATACCTTGAAATTATCTTTCGTACAGGTGGCGGTATCAAGGGCTGTTCCGAATTTAGCAAAAATGGTTATATCAATTCCCACACTCTGCTGACCGGACATCGGAAAGATCTGGGAAGGTGTTGTTAAAGGCGGCAATGTCCTGAACCACCATTTCTTGCCGGAGACGACATAGATACCGGATGTGTATTTGATCTGGTCATTTGGGATATAGACTGTAAAGGACGTATTCTGGCTTAACAGGCCGCCTGTGGGCGTGAATGTTACCACAGGTCCGGCCACGGCTCTTGAGCCTCCCACATAATTGCCTGTTTCATCATAGACCTGAAATGTGGCCGGGGTAACCGTGGTATTATCAATATCCGTATAAAATGTTACGCTAATGACCGTATTCAAGCCTACATTAGTAACGCTGTTGGTCGGTGAATAGATGGCAATATCATAGGGATATGGCGCCTGTGTTTTAAAATTCCATCTGTAGTTAGACTCTAAGGTTGTGCCGAAAGTTGTCCTTACATTGGTTGTTATGGTAACGCGATACCAGTTCCCCTGGTCAAGATCAACCGGGGGATCAAAGGTTATCTTATTCTGGCCCGCATCAAAACTGACATCACCAAATACTGTCCCGGGTATGGTCAAATTTTCCATTTGAACGCTCAAAGCGTTAACCGTACCGGGATCGACCGGATAACTATTGGTAATTCTGATAAATGGCGACACGCCTACACCCGCATTGGATGAACCGGATTGAGGAGAGATCTCCCTTATGGCTGACAGAGGGATAGCCTTCATGGTCCTGAAAACCCATTTTTTATTACTGGCCAGGGATGTTCCGGCCACGGTCTTGATATTAGTCGTGCAGAAGGCTGTATAGAATGTATTCTGCCGCAAATTGGCAGCCGGAGTAAATGTGATCTTTTTCAGGCCATCATCATAGGTCCGGCTCCCCGTGATTCTATCAGCGCCTTTTATAATATAAAACGTCTGCTCATTGATCGTTGATGGACTCAGATTGGTGGCAAAGGTCGCCTCAATAACTGAGGTCAGAACAACATTGGTCGTCCCGTTGACCGGGAATTCGCTCACTGTTCCGGACAAAGGCTTTAATGTTTTAAATATCCATGTAAAATCATTCTCCAGTGACGTTCCCTGCACGGTCTTGATATCTCTGGTCAGTTTAACATAGATGTTCTTGTTTTGAGGCAGAGAGACCTGCACTGACATCAGGGCTGTATCCGAACCGCTGATATAAACATCAGCCGGCGCATTATTGGTGGTGCTGCCTGAAATATAATA
>JAFGFC010000002.1 GCA_016931325.1 Spirochaetota bacterium
GGCTTGATGTCCCTGTGGATGATCCCTCTGGAGTGTACATAACTCAGCGCTTCTGTTACCTGATGCACGATCAGCAACGTCTCTTCTGTCTTGAAACTCTTCTTGCGTATCAATTCCGCAAGCGTTTCCCCTTCTAATAACTCGGTCACAATATAGGGAACATTCTCGAATTCTCCCGTGCCAAAGGATCGGATGATACCAGGATGATCCAGCTTGCTCACCAGTTCCACTTCTTTCTTGAAACGGATCACATCCTCCACATACGAGGAGGTAATGCCCGGTTTCAAAAACTTGATCGCTACTTTCTTCTTCTGATCTTCATCCTCGGCCAGATAGACAAGGCTCATGCCCCCTTCTCCTATCTTCTCCTTTATCCGGTAACGCTCCTGTAAGACCTGTCCTTTCTTTATGCTAAAAGGCATGATAAAATCCTGTTATTATCTTTTTGCGACAAGATTTATTTTCAACCAATTGTGTATATCCCCGCAGATCTCCTGCCACCCGGGTTCAGCAATAACCCAGTGAGAATGATGGGAATATTCTTTATACACGGCCACTTTTTTATATTTTCTGGCTATTTTTCGAACGACTGAAGCCGGCACAATGTTATCCTGTTTGGAACCAATGATAAGGGTAGGACAGGTTATATTTTCTTTGTTCACTTTTGTTGGCTTTTTAGGGTTAAGAAACCAGAATCCAATTTCAACAGCGGCTTTGCCGGATTCATAGACAAAATTGTCAAAAAAGGATTTTTGTTCTTTAAAAGACAACAGCTGAAGCATAGAGTAGGTGGCTTCGTCAAAAGTCTGCTTAAAAGGCTTTTTCCAGAATCCCCATTTCGTCATAGCGCTCATAAGTCCTTTCATTACGGATAATCTCAGGATCATGATACCATGAGGAGGATCCGGATTCATCATAACCAGAGCCTTTGCCAGACCCCGGGCCGCCAGGATTTGAACTAAAAGGCCACCCATGGAATGTCCTATCAGAATAGGCTTGGTTTTTAATTTCCTGATCACTTTTTCAAGGTCCTCAACATAATCCAGAACACCTGTTGTGCCTAATCTTGGATCAGGGATTTCATTTGGCCTGAGATCATGAAACCGGAGAGTAGGAGTAATGCATTGATAGCCTTTTTTTTGAAAAAATTTACGATATTTATCCCAACATTTTGCGTTCAACCACATTCCGTGAACGAATACGATCGTCTCCTTCATTTTTACCCTCCACCAGGCAAGGACTTGTAGTATAAAGAGATTGAAGCATACCAGCATTGAATAGTATACTATTTTTTATTTCATATGTCAATAATGATATCAGGATTTAGAACCGGAACAATGATATTAGCGGTCAATATTTATTATGGAAATTATAAAATAAAATGATATTTTAAAATAGATACGCTCATGCCGATATACTTCGTATCGATATACTTCGTATATCGAAAATACAGCCATGGAGGAAAGATATTGAAAATAAAGAATATTGTGATAACGGATGTTATTTCTGATGATGGATATAGTTGTCTGGCTTACTTTGCAAGGAATGGTTTTGAAGTCTGGGGTATTGTTCCCAACATTAATTGCAAAGTAAAGATGCCAAAAAGGATCGAGAAGAATGTGCATCTGTTTAAAATGGATATGAAAAATAAAAGATCGATTGATAAAACGATAAATAAGATCATTCAGGAGACAAAAGGGCAGATCGATATTTTTCTTAACAATTCTGATCATTTGATCATGGGTCCCATAGAAGAGATACCCCCTGCCAAGGTACTGGATCTTTTTCAAACGAATTATTTCGGGATCCTGCATATGTTACAGAAGGTCGCTTTACTTTTTCGAAAGAGACAGGAAGGGAAGATCATCAATGTCAGCACATTGAGCGCTCAGTACAGTATCCCTTTTTTTTCTCACTATGCTTCTTCCAAATCCGCGTTGGAACATCTGTCTTCTTCTTTGCGGATCGAATTAAAGCCTTTTAATGTCCAGGTGTGCACAGTTATCCTTGGCTGGATAAAAGATGCCAGAAAGATCACCAAGGCATTAAGTGATGATGAGCTAACTTCGGTATATTCCAGATATATGTTTAAAATGAAATCCGAGGTTGTAAAGAATATTGAGAATGTTCTGCCGCCCGAGAAGGTGGCCGAAAAGATATTCAGGATCGCGGATAAAAAAAGAATGAAACCACGCTATTATCTGGCCACCTTTCCCCAGTCGTTTTTCCTTTACTTTACCCGCTTCATCACAAAATCTATCGAGGAAGAGATCATCCTGTCTTATTTTAAAATAATTGATAAAAGAAAGTATCGAAGGATCTCCATTCAAAAAGATTTCCTTCTGTATTCCGGGAATAATAAATTTAAAATCCATTTGATCGATATTAGCCGGCAGGGATTGAAATTCAACTATTTTAAAGAAGGCATTAAGATAGGAAAAAAGATAAAGATCAATAACAAGGAATTCGAGATCACCTTGCTGAGTAATGATATGGATAACAGAATTGCCAGGATCATGTTTGAAAGGATCATTCCCAAAGGGGATTTTAAAAGATACATAATATCTTTAAAATAGAACTACTCTTCCTTTTTTAAAGAGACAAGGGTTATATCGTCATTCTGATGAACCTGACCACGGAATTTAGCAATATCCATTAAAATATACTGATTAATTTCCTTGACCCGTTTATCTTTGTAATTTAAAAGCAGCTGTTTTACCCGTTCCATGGTAAACAATTTATCATTTTCGTTCATGGTCTCATAGACACCGTCCGTCTCCAGCAGCACAATATCCCCTTTGTTGAATTTAAACGTTTCCTTCTCATATCTTAAGTTCTCCATGACACCGACAGGGGCCCCGCCTTTAGATAATTCGATGATCTTATCCTGCTTTTTATTATAGACAAGAATAGCGCAATGTCCGGCATTGGTATATTGAAATACTTCTTTTTTCGTATCGTAAATTAAAAAAATTCCGGTGGCATACTTTTCGCCGCCCAGCCTCTCAAAGATATGATTGTTAAGAATGGTAACCAGCTCGGCCGTGTCTTTCACCCGTTCAATGACAGAGTGGACGACAAAGGAGATGACGGACATGACAATGGCGGCGCTCGACCCGTGGCCGGATATGTCCACGATCACGATGCCATAACGGTTATTGTCGATCTTGATCACA
>JAFGFC010000131.1 GCA_016931325.1 Spirochaetota bacterium
ATCAGGATAATTTCAAGTTTTTTTTATAATAAAATAGAGTGTCGCTTTCGACATGGGGAAACGCAGTAACCCGTGAAATTATCAATTAAAAATTTCACGGGACTTGAAATTATCAGGATAATTTCAAGTTTTTTTTATAATAAAATAGAGTGTCGCTTTCGACATGGGGAAACGCAGTAACCCGTGAAATTGCCTAGAGGGCAATCTCTAAGGGTGGTTTCTTTTGACATGCGCCAAATTCATTGACAGATAAAAAAAAGACGTTATATTATTTGTACGGGGGTGCCATGAGTAAAAAGATCATTGGAAACGGCCTTTTAATTCCTCTGGGTAACCATGATATTATTGAAAAAGGCGGCGTCTATATTGAAGAAAATTTGATCAGGGACTTTGGACCCACAGACAAACTGCTCAAACGTTATCATGATTTCGAATACATCGATGCCAGAGAAAAAGTGATCATGCCCGGTCTTGTCTGCGCCCATCATCATCTTTACAGCACTTTTGCCTGTGGACTGGCCTTCCGGCCCGCAGAAAATTTTGTCAGGATCCTGGAAAATTTGTGGTGGAAATTGGATAAAGCGTTAACCCTGGAAGATGTCTATTACAGCGCTCTCGTTACACTTTTAAAATGCATCAGGAATGGAACCACCACGATCATTGATCATCACGCTTCCCCTCATGCTATATCAGGAAGCCTGGATAAGCTGAAACAGGCGGTTAAAAAAGTTGGCCTTCGCGCCTGCCTCTGTTATGAATTAACAGACAGGGATGGCAAAAAAGGGATCGAAAAAGGGATGGAAGAAAATATCCGCTTTATTGAAAAATTCGGATCACATCAGGATGATCAAATAGCAGCCTCCTTCGGAATGCATGCTTCCATGACATTGAGCGATGAGACTTTAAAACAGGTGAAAAAACTGACCGGACACAGGAATACAGGCTATCATATCCATGTGGCTGAAGATAAAGCTGATGTGGATGATTGTCTTAAGAAGTATAATAAACGGATAGTGGAACGGCTCTCTGACAGGGGTCTTTTAAACGACAGAACCATTGCGGCCCATTGTATCCATATCAATGAGAAGGAAATGGAGATCCTGGCTGACAACAAGTGTTTTGTCGCCAACAATCCTTCCTCAAATATGAATAATGCTGTTGGCACTGCCGATATTTTAAAAATGTTTAAGAAAAAGGTGATCGTGGGGCTGGGTACTGATGGAATGACATCCAATATGTTCGAGGAAGTAAAAACAGCCTATTTAATCCAGCATCACACAAAAAAGGATCCCCGGGTGGCGTTTATCGAGTCCATCAATATGCTTTTAAATAACAATCCTAAAATCGCTTCCAAACTGTTCAATCATAAAATGGGTGTCATTGACAAAGAGGCTTTTGCGGATATTATTATTGTTGATTATTTTCCATATACACCTCTCAATCAAGATAACTTTGCAGGCCATTTTGTATTCGGGATCGGCTCCTCACCGGTGGACACGACGATCATTAACGGTAAGATCATCATGCTTCATAAAGACATTATAGGCGTTGACGAGAGAGAGATAAGCCGGGAGGCTTATCATTTTGCAAAAGAAGTCTGGAAAAGGTTCCAGGCAGCCGATAAATAATACAATATGAAAAAAATATTAATTGTAAACGGACCCAATCTCAATCTTCTGGGCACGAGAGAGCCGGATAAATACGGTCAGGTGACACTGGAAGAAATTGAAAAAAAAATGAAAGAATACGGCAAGGGGAAAAATTTACGTCTGGAATTCTTCCAATCGAACAGCGAAGGCGAGATCATTGATTGTATACAGAAAAAGGCTGCTGATATTAATTTCCTGATCATTAATCCCGGAGCTTACACTCACACAAGTGTGGCTATAAGAGATACAATTTTAGGTGTAAAAATCTCAACTATTGAAGTTCACCTGTCGAACATATATAGTAGAGAGGAATTCAGACGGAAATCCCTCATCTCTGATATTGCCCTTGGGGTCATATCAGGGTTTGGCTGGTATGGTTATCTATTAGCCCTGGATTATATTAATTTCATAAAAGAGGGAAATTAAAATGAAAAAGTTAATTATTTTTACAGTTATCATCTTATTGTCTGCAGAAGTCATATACAGTCTTCATACTCCCCTGCCCATGGCGCAGTATAATCTGGCTCTGGGACTTTATATGAAAGGCCATTACCATAGCGCCGTAAAAGAATTCAGGAACCTTATCAACGAACATCCGGAATCAGAAAAATATCTCAGCCGGGGTCGTTACTGGCTGGGATTGTCATATCTGGCGATAAAAAAGTACAAGCTGGCCAGAGATAATTTCAGCTATGTCATCAATCATTTTCCCCGTTCCCTATACTATATTGATTCTATCTACCAGCTGGGACGGACCTACTATCAATGGAATAAACGCAATACAGCCATAAAATACTTTAAAAAAGTGCATAAAAGATACCCCGGCCATGAGCTGGCTGATAACTCTTTATTATGGGAAGGTGTATCCTATTATAAACTCAATAATAAAGACAGCGCACTGAGCAGATTTTATACTATTCTGAAGAAATATCCAAAAGGGAAC
>JAFGFC010000132.1 GCA_016931325.1 Spirochaetota bacterium
CCTTTTCCAGTCCACTGACCCGTCATCAACTAATTTTTTACGTTTATCTTCTGCCAGCCCCTGTGTCGATACCGGCTGTCCGGCCGACCCCGTGCCGCCTGATGGCGGATTGATAGTGGATATGGGAGCCATTGAATATCTCTATTCTCCCAGTCTTAGTATCACCAAATCCGTGACCAATGTGACACTGGGCGGCAGCAGTAATACAGCCATCCCCGGCGCCACCATTACCTACAGTATCTACTGCACGAATTCCGGCCTGGGAAGGGGATTGAATATTGTTCTGTATGATGCCATTGCCACGAATATGACCTTTTACACTTCCACCACTCTTTCCGGGTGGACCAATCAATGGGCCACCAATAAAACGCCTGATCAATCGTATGATTCCCCGGATTATTTGGATACCATGCCCGACGTTACCAATGTCAGATGGGTGAGATGGAAAAACCCGGTCTTGTCATATTACACAGCCGGTGTGCTTTATTTCAAAGTGACCATAAAATAACCGGGCTTTGCGAGCCTGAAGGCTTGCCTGCTACAGGCCATTAACCTTTAACTAACAGGGCGCCGGTCAGTACCTGGCCGGCGCTGATCCCGGCGTCATTGGTCGGGATTAGCCTGTGATAAAAGACCTTGAACAAAGCCTTCTCCAACCCTTCCACGACCATGGCCAGCAAATACCTGTTCTGAAAGACCCCGCCACCCAGCACAACCCCCTGTATCCCGGTTTCTTCCCTTAATCTTTGGCATACCGAGAGAATAACAGACGCGACCGTGTTATGGAATTTTACGGATATGATCTCGATATCCGTACTTTTTTTCATGTCAGAGAGGATAGCGTCCATTATTTTTTTCTGATCAATTAAATATTTCCCTTCTTTTTTCACCACTTCAAAAGGATAAGCGGCTCTTGTCCTTTTTTTATACGAAATGAGATTTTCCAAAAGCACAGCGGGCTCCCCTTCATAATTGGCGTTTTTACATACCCCTAAAAGGGCCGACACACCATCAAAGAAACGGCCGGCGGAAGAAGTCAGCGGGCAATTGATATTGTTCTTTAAAAGTTTCACAATGTTTTCTGTCTTTTTCACTGAGAACCATTTTTGCTTCAGAAGCCTATCACCCTTCCCTCCAAACAGCTCATAAAGATAGCTTAAGGCCATCCTCCAGGGTTCATGGATGGCCATTTCTCCCCCCGGCATCTTTACATACTGAAAATGTCCGGCTCTTTTATGGCCACCGGCTCCCAAAATAAAAAATTCGCCGCCCCAGAGATTATGATCCTCGCCATATCCTGTCCCGTCAAATGCGACGCCTATGTATTGTTTTTCGATTCCGGTAATCCCGTTATCCAGCAAACTGCTGTACATATGGGCCACATGATGCTGAATACCGATTCTTTCAGTATTTTGAGGTACGATCTCACCAACATACTTTGTATTGTAATAATCAGGATGAAGATCATGGACCACAATATCAGGCTCAAAGCTGAACAGACGAGAAAAATGCTTTATGGCTTTTTTATAATGATCAAAGGTCTCGTAATTCTCCATATCCCCGATGTGCTGGGACATGATGATCTTGTTTTCAAAATAAAGGGAAAATGTGTTTTTCTGCTGGGCTCCCAGGCCCAATATCTTTTTATTGATCAAAAAAGACTGTATGGGCCGGGGAACAAAACCACGGCTTCGCCTGATCACATAGGGTTGTTTTCTGAATTCGAAAAGGACAGAATCATCATTGTTCATAACGATCCGGCGGTTGAACACCAGAAAATAATCAGCGATCGTCCCCAGGCGTTCAAAGGCTTTGTCATCTTCATAGATAACAGGCTCTTCGGAGATATTACCGCTGGTAAAGATCAAATTCTTTTGAACATACTGAAGTAGCAGAAACTGTGTGGCTGTATAAGGCAACATCACTCCCAGATATCTCAACCCGGGAGCCACGTTCCTGGCGATAATATCACTGTTATCTTTCTTTCTTAAAAGCAGGATCGCTTTTTTATTATCCGTTAATAGATTTTCTTCATCCCTGCTCAGGTAACAGTATTTTTTAATATCAGAAATATTTTTTGAAAGAACAGCCAGGGGTTTGGCCGGCCTTTTTTTTCTCTTTCTTAATCGTTCCACAGCCTTGATATTTTCAGCATCACATACCAGATGATATCCACCCCATCCTTTTACGGCTATGATCCCGGCCTTTTGAATAAATCCGGAGAGCTTTTGAAAAAGATCTTCTGTGCTCTTAACAGTCAGTTCCCTTTGCCTGTTATCGTATAATCTTAACTCAGGTCCGCATTTTGGACAACAGTTCGGCTGAGCATGGTAGCGGCGGTTATCAGGGTCATGATATTCCTTCTGGCAATCAGGGCACATGTTAAAAATATTCATGCTGGTATTGATCCTGTCATATGGCAGATCTTTCAGAAGTGTAAACCGGGGGCCGCATTCAATGCAATTGATGGCAAAATAATGATACCTCCTGTTATTTTTATCAACCATCTCTTCCTGGCATTCCCGGCACAAAGCGATCTCGGGTGATACCAGAGTGTGGGGAACGCCCGATGTTTGACTTTTTCTTATTCTGAAATCCCTGAACCCTGTTAGTTGATTATAATATTGACATTTAATCTTCTCAATGAAGGCAATATCCGGTTCTTCTTTTTTGAGCCTTTTTAAAAATGTTTTCATGCTCTTTTCAAGGCCTTCCAGTTCGATCACCACACCTTCATCAGTATTGGATACATATCCGGTAAGGTTCATCTCTTTTGCCAGCCTGTAGACGAAGGGCCTGAATCCAACTCCCTGAACGATCCCCTCAATTGTAGCCAGACAATGCTTTTTCATTATTGTGAAGATCTTTGTTCAAAAACAAGGCTGGCGCTTCCGATCGCTCCTGCCTTGTACTTGAACCGTGAGGTTTTGATCTTTATATTTTTATAAAAAGGAAGTGTATGATCATACATTGATTTTTCAACAAGTTTCACAATATGTTCATAGTCCCCGGAGATCCCACCTGCCACGACGATCACATCCGGATCAAAAATATTAATAAGAATAGAAAATCCTATGCCCAGATAATGACCCATTTCATTGAGGACCTGCCTGGCCACGCGGTCCCCTTTCTCATAGGCCCTGAAAATAATCTCTGGATTGATATTTTCAATTTGATTATCAGTCATTTTAAGAATAAGAGACTCTTTATTATCCTTCAAATAGATCTCAGCCAGTCTTTTCAACCCCCAGGCCGAAACATAGGATTCGAGGCACCCTCTTTTCCCGCAGGTGCAGGCTGCGCCGTCGGGATTGACCACCATATGACCAAACTCAGCGGCATAACGATGCGCACCTCTGTAAACCCTGCGGTCAACAATGATCCCTCCTCCCAGGCCAGTACCCAATGCCACGCATAGTACATATCGATATCCTTTACCCGCTCCGAACAGAGCTTCGCCAAGGGCTAAAGCGGTAACATCATTATCCACAAAAACTGGCATTTTCATCTTTTTCTTTATATACTCTCCTGCTTTTGTCCCGTTCCATCCCGGCAAATTGCCGGCTCCTGTAACAACCGTTCCGGCTTTATTGATCAAACCGGGGGAGCCAATCCCGATGCCTTTGATCCTTATTCCCTTATTTCGGGAAAGAAGATCATTGATACCTGACAACAGATTGTCAAGGATGGCCTGTCTGCCTTTTTTGGCTTCTGTCGATCTCTTGACATAATCTATTTCTTTTCCCTTATCATCAATGATAACAAATTTTATATTTGTACCACCCAGGTCCGCACCCAACGCATATTCTTTCATCGATTCTCCTTTGATTTATTTAAAGTTGTCAGTTTGATCAATATTTGAAGACTGAGTTACGGCGTGACTCTTTCAATAAAGATTTTGAGCCTTTGTGAAATCTTTATCAGAACTGTTTTTAACCCATTCCAGTAAGGTCTCCAGTTCTTTATCATCAGGATTTTTCCTTATCAGTTCGGATAACTGATTCATTGCCTTTTCCCTGTTGTAACGCTTTTTAACATAATTTTCATTGCATTCAAGGGCTTTTTTTAACCATTTCAGGGACTCGAAAAATTTCTTTAAATACAGATTAACAATCACAAGATTGATCATCACCCTGGGATACTCTGCTTTTTTTAACAGAGCCCGCAAATAGAAAGCTTTGGCTTTTTCATACTCTCCTATTTTAAAATAAAGTACTCCCAGATTGTTATAGACATGGGCCAGATCAGGATTTAACAACAGGGCTTTTTCATAATTCTTCCTGGCCTGCGCGAACCGGCCCAAATGATAATAAATAAAACCGCATTTATTAAACATCCCCGCCTTCTGATCTTTTGATAAAAGGGTGAGATCGATCTTTTCCATTTGAGCATGGGCCTTTTTATAATCGTCCATAGAGAGGAAAATATCCATTTTGGTAATATACAGATCATTATCAGTGCCGGCATAAAGGGATACGACTAAACTTGAATAAATAACAAGCCAGATTAATTTCATCTTTTAAACATAATTATTTTATACAATGTGTCAACATCTTTTTCGGGTTAAACAATTTGACTAACATTATTCATACACTATATTTAAATTGAATGAGAAAATTTATTATCATTTTTATCTTTTTTATTTTCAGCCGTCCGATCTGGGGCGAAAACCCGACCCTTTCCATCTCCTATTTTGAAGACCTCTCGATCACTAAAGAATACAGCTCGTTCAGTAAGGCCTTTACAGCCATTCTGATATCAGACTTTGCCAGAGTTGACGGTCTGCAACTGGTTGAAAGAGAGGATATGGAAAAGATCCTGAAAGAGATGGAACTTTCCCTGACAGGCCTGGTTGATGATAAAAATGCACCCCGGCTGGGAAAGATCATGGGTGCAAATTATATGATATCGGGAAATTTTCTTGTTGAAGAAAAAAATCTTTTAGTGAATTATAAGATCATTCGGGTAGAGAATGCCAGGATCGAATCAGCCGGCAAGGTCAAAGGTGATACAGACCATATTTTAAAGATACAGTCATCTCTTTTCACCGCTCTCGTGCAGGACCTGAAAAAATTATTTCCTGATATCAGGATCAAGGAAGAATCCTCTTCTGATGCAGAAGTGGACCTTGACAAGGTCAGGAAATATGGACAAGCACTTGATTTTGGAGATAATGGTGAGTATACTAAAGCAGAAGAGGTTCTTAAAAATCTTCTGGGGGAAATACCGGATTTCCAATATGCTAAAGAGGAATTAAAAATGCTCCGTGAAAAGATCAAAAAATATGATATGATCAGGGAAAAACTACTTGAAGAAGAAGTAAAAAATAAAATGACCTGGGAGACCTTCAATAAAGTAGCCATGAACTACACATCAAGCATGCGATATTCAAAACTTTTTGAGCTATGCCAAAAAGTGAGGAAGAATCCTCCCTCCGCTCCGGAAGGATCAATGATAACAACACTGGAACTGGTCGATTATTATCTGTCTTTTGCCCTTTACAGCCTTAAAAAATACAACAAGTTTCTTGTTAAGGGTGAACAATTCCTGAAAATGTATCCTACTTCTATGTATTATCAGACAGTAAGAACGTATTTAAATCAGGCTATCAAGGAAGTGGACAGAAAGAAAAAAGTAAAAAAACAGGTTGATATCCGTGTTAAGGAACTATTGAAAAAATCGAGATCAGCCTCACCGGAAGATAAAAATTATCTTTACTATCAGATTGCCACGGAATATTTTCAGAATCAATTTTATGAAAATTCTCTTACTTATTATAAAAAAATAAACCTGAAGATGCTGCAAAAAAAATATATTTCCCCTGATACGATCCTTTATCAGATTTTTATGTGCTACTACTATCTTTTCAACAAGGATGAGGCCAGAAAGGTATATAAAACAATGCAGACGTTTTATCCTGACTCAACCCTTCTGGATACCATGAGTACATTTTTAGACATGTTTCCGGAATAAAAAAAGGAGTTACGGTTATGGATATTTATAAAAGACGCAAGCTGAAATTCTTCACTCTGCTTATCTTTATCACGTTTGCACTTCTGATAACGCTTCTCGTAAAAAAAATGGACTACCCTTTTTTCAGCTTGAAAATACCGGACAAGATCAAAGTGGGATCAGTGAAAGGGAATGCCTTTAGCGTTAAGAACAAGATCCTTTTTAAACTGAAAGAAAATGATGTGATCACCCTTGACAGAGATACATCTCTTCAATTAAATAAAAAAGCGATCCTTTTGATCAAATTCAGCAGGATCAATCTCCAAAAAGAATTCAAAGGACCGGTCTATATTAAAATGGCCGATGTGCTCGATAAAATCATAGAAAACCAGCAAAAACATTATTTGGAAAACAGGAAACAGGTGATCATGACGTTTTTAAACTTTGCGTCAGTCACCTTTTCTATTATCATAATATGGGCTATATTTGCTTATCTGAAAAACTACTATATCGGCCTTTCCTTTATATACACTCTGATCAGCGGACTTTTTTCCATTATTTTACTTGTCATGTTAAAGATAACCTTTCTGCCTTTGAATCCTTATAGTTTTTTCCTCTTCAATGCGATCATGATAATAGCCTCCTGGCTCTTTTTTGAAGGGAGTCCCCTGATCCCGGAAGGACTGGCCCAGGAGTCAAAATTGACTGATCTTTTACTTGAAGGATATGATCTTTATAAGAATCATTATTATGGAAAAGCGCTGGCTAAATTCAAACAGGTGATAGAGATCGATCCTCAGCGATACGACGTAAAAAAATTGATGCGCTACCTGGAAGAAGAGATAAAAACACCTCCCCGGCCTTCTTTATTTGAAAAGATACGGATGCTGTTTAAAAAAGGAAAAAGCCGCACACAGGACCAAGCGCAGAATAAACAGAACCAGAATAGGTCAGGACAGGATGAATCTCTGAGACCACATAACAAAAATGATAGTAATATATCCGAAATTTCCTCAGATTCAGATCAAAACCAGTAAAGCCGTTTGGATTAACATTACTATCCCCTTGGGGGATTACTATCCCCTTGGGGGATTACTGTCCCTTTAGAGGTGAAACATGCCCCCGCATAGAATGAGGGAAATATTTATTATAATATCATGAAACGTTCCAAGCAATACCAAAAAGGCAAACATCTCTACATTAAATCAGGCAAGAAAAAAAAGGTCTATACTCTCAAGGAATCCACACCCCGGGGTTACGATTTAGAATTTGATGACGGAACAGAAGAGATCTATGTCGACCAGTTTAAATTTGATCTCAGCCGTAAAGATTTCAAAATATATTTTGGCAGGCTTTTGCCCGGCACGGGCAGGATCAAATTAAAACGCGCCCTTCTTTTGGATCCCAGAACAGCCAAACGGCTTGGCCTGACCCTTGAAAACATCTTCCAGAGCAGAAAGGAATGATCCAGTTTTTTATTTCCTTCTCAATAATTTCCTTGATTTTATCCCTATTTTATATTATAATAGACATCCTGTTACGTATATAGTTTAACTGCGGATAAATAATTGAAATGCATTGGAAAAATTTAAAGCATAATGGTGTGGCTTTTCCTCCGCCCTATGAGGTGAAGGGTCTATCAGTCAAGATCAATGGAGAAGTGATCAGTCTGAAACCTCTGGCTGAAGAAATGGCCTGGGCTTTATGTAAAAAAATCGGGACGGTCTATGTGGATGATAATGTCTTTATCAGAAATTTTCTTTTTGATTTCTTCCGGCAAATACTCAACACTGACAAAGAGATCAAAGTCAGCATATTGAGTAAAACGTTTGATGAAAAACAAGCCCGGATCCATTTTCATTATGCGCTTGATGAAATTAAAAAAGACGTGGTGATCGATTTCGACAGGATCTACCTGATCCAGTTAAAAGAAAAAGAAGCGCTGGAAAGATTAAGACAGGATCCTGAAAAAAGAAAAGCTTTGACGGCTGAAAGAAAGATAAAGAGAGAAGAATTAAAAGAACAATACGGTTATGCCTGGGTGGACGGAGTCCAGACAGAAATAGCCTCCTATGTGGCTGAACCGGCTGGTGTTTTTATGGGGCGAGGCCAACACCCTCTGAGAGGCCGTTGGAAACCAGAGGTCAAAGCCGAAGAAGTCACCCTCAATCTGGGTGAAGAGGCTCCCGTTCCTGAAGGGAACTGGAAAGAGATCGTACATAACCATGATGCCACATGGTTGGCCATGTGGAAAGAGAAACTGACCGGAAAGACCAAATACGTCTGGCTCTCTGATGTTTCTGAACTAAAGCAAAAACGCGACAAGAGCAAGTATGACAATGCCGCTACAGTCGGTCCAAAAATGGAAAAGGTTAGAAATCATATCCTGAAAGGGATGAAAGCCAGGGATGAGAAGAGAAGGAAAATAGCCATGACCTGTTATCTGATCGATAAACTGGCCATGCGAGTGGGTGATGAAAAGGATCAAGACGAAGCCGATACCGTTGGCGCTTCCACTCTGCGTGTGGAACACATCACCATTAACCAGGATAGAATAGTTTTTGACTTTATCGGCAAAGATTTTGTACAGTGGCATAAAGAATTGCCGGTAAAAGAGATCCCGCCGGAATTCCTGGAGAATCTGAAAATCTTTGTTGAAGGAAAAAACAAAAAGGACCTTGTTTTTGACGGGATCAATTCCAGCAGGGTCAATAAATTTTTGCAGGAGGCTGTCCCCCATCTCTCTGCCAAGGTCTTCAGGACTTTTCATGCCACGAAAATAGTGAATGATTATCTTAAGAAGCATGACGCGTTTAAAGAAGAAGACTCTAATGAAGTCAAGCTTTTTCATGCCAGAATGGCCAACCTGAAAGCGGCTGTGGAATGCAATCATAAAAGGACGGTTCCAAAAACCTGGCGACAGACCCTTCAGAAAAAAAAGGACCGTTTAAAAGAGTTAAAGAAAAAAATTCCCAAAACAGAAAAACAAAAACTGAAACTGCTTGAACGGATAGAAAAAATGAAACTGCAGATCAATCTTCAGGAACATACGAAAGAGTATAATCTCAACACGTCATTGAAAAATTATGTGGACCCGCGTATCTTTACGGCCTGGGCTAAATATGTCGGTCTTGACTGGACCAAGATCTATCCCAAGACCATGCAAAAAAAATTCATATGGACCACAAAGGCCAAAAAGAAGTGGAAATAGTATAGTACTAGGTTCAAAGTACTATATACCAAGTTAATAAATTGAAAAATCCTCAAGATGTGTTATATTATGAAATATATTAATCTCTTTTCGGGAGCAGACCGATGTTAAAGGAATTAAAATATATCAGTCAAATCCCGGATCAGGGTTTCCGGAAATGGTTTGAAGATGACTTTTTTGACCTGGTCGTATGGTATCATTCTAAACAATCATCTAATACGATCGAAGGGTTTCAATTATGTTACGACAAACCCAACAATGAACATGCCTTTACATGGTTCCGCAAGCATGGTTATATGCACAATAGAATCGATGACGGTGAAATTGTGGGCAGTTACAAGATGACCCCGGTTCTTGTCTCTGATGGCGTGGTTCCCATTAAGAAGATAATCGCCGAGTTTGACAAAAGAAGCCAGAATATGGATAAAAAAGTAAGACAGTTGGTCATGAAGAAGTTGAAAGAATTTTCAAAATACTAGGTACCATGTAAAGTTATATAAAACATAGCACATAGTACCTGGCACTATGTAATTAGAAGCGGCTAACAATAGAAAAAGAAAGAACATACTGGTAAGAATAGACTTTGTTATCTATATCGGGCAGTTCCAAACCTGTCTCATCACCTGCTGACCCCGGGTCATCCCCGTAAAAATACTGCTTTTGTTTTCCTTCTGTTTTTATATTGATGTAATGAAATCCTAATTGTAACAAAGTTATACTCGAACCGGATTTGATAACCGGACAAACGAATTTTGTTTCTGCCATGATCGTCGTCCCCGATGATTCTGTGCGGGCCTCTTTGTACCTGAGAACATGGTCATCATGATCTCTGGCAAAAGTATAGGGAGAATAACTGAACTGCATACCGACCTCCAGCCCTGAAGGGGAATCCATATCCATCCGTAATCCTAAATAAGGGATATGATAGGAAACAAGATATTTCAGTACTGTCTGGTCTTTATAAGAATCCCGAAAAGTTTGTTCCCCTGAGGTGGTCTCCTGCCAGCCATAATTAATCCCGATAATATCATAATCATATCTATGATATCTGTATCCCAGAATGAATTGGAAATTATATAAAGAATTATAATATAATCGATTGATAAAACTATACCCTCCTGATATATCCATCTCCCAGGCATACAATCTGGTATCGGATTCTGTATAGCTCCACAAATCATTATAGACACCATAGGAGGGGACCGTGATCCAGTCAGAATCAATCATAGGATCATGAGGATCCGTAATATTATGAACGGCTGAAAGATAAAACGAGAGATCCCTTTTCCCGGAGAGATCAAATTCCAAAGCGGTATTTAACCCTATCATAAAAATATCCAGGGGATACTCTAATTCGCTATCCCCATATACGGTACCATAGACCGGATCGTTTTCGGAAAACCTGATATGATAGGTGGTATTTCCCCATAATTTATAAATAGTGGGTTCAAAAGAAAAGCGGCCGAAAACTCTGTCAGTAAAAAGCAGGACAAACAAAAGGAACAGTGATATTGATACCTTTTTCATTGAGAAAAGAATAAAAAATTAATGAAATAAAGTCAAGTTATATATTCATGGAAAAATTGTTGTTTTTAATTGTATAAAATATAACGAGGAGGCTGTAAAAATGAAAAAGTTGCCAAAAAATTGCACAAGGAAAGGCCCGAAAGACCGGCGTGAGAAAAAACGAACGCGTTTGGCTGACAGGAGAAAACAGGACCTGTTCCACCGTATATACTGTGATGAATTAACCCGCAGGTATGAAAGAAACAGGAAATAATTAACCATTGATCAAAACGTTGATTTATTATATTCAAGTATTATATTATGGGAATTACAGTATCTATGGAAAAAAGATTGAGGGATCATGCATATTCTTAAATTATATTCTGATCTGGAAACACCGGTTTCCACATTCATGAAAGTGGCACTGGATGAAGATCATTCTTTTCTACTGGAAAGCGCAGAACATGAAGCCAGTTTTGGGCGATTCTCATTTATCGGGGCAGGGAAAAGAGAAGAGATCATTCTTTCAGAAGACGGAAGATTGCATATAAGAAATAAGAACCTTGACGCCCGATCAAATCCGCTGGGTTTGATGACAGAATGGCTGACAACACAAAAACCCAAGATTACTGACACAGAAATACCTTTTTTTGGCGGGGTTGTGGGATACATTTCATATAATTACGTAAAATATATTGAAGATATAAAGATCAAGCCATCCGGTTTTGCGGATTTCCATTTTATTGTTCCTGAACATTTGATCGTCTTTGACCACGTGAAGAATCAAATCTCGATTTTAAGTGAGACACCGGAGGTCATTGTCGAAAAAATGAACAGGTCTGTTCCCCTTTTGAAAAACGAAAAATCGCTCATTACGGAACCCAAATCTAATTATTCAAGAGAAAATTTTTACAAAGCTGTTGAAGACTGTAAAAACCATATCATTGAAGGAGACATCTTCCAGGTTGTCCTTTCACAGCGGTTTAATTTCAAGACCACACTTCACCCTTTTTCTATATACCGGGCCTTGAGAATGATTAATCCCTCTCCCTATATGTTCTATCTTAAATTCAATGATACAACTCTTTTAGGGTCCTCTCCTGAAATGATGTCCCGACTCAAGGGTACAAAAGCCCTGGTCAAGCCTATCGCCGGCACAAGGAAACGTGGCAGGACCATTGATGAAGATCTTAAAATGGAACAGGAGTTGACCAGTGATGAGAAAGAAAAGGCTGAACATGTTATGCTGGTCGACCTTGGCCGCAATGATCTTGGCCGTGTGTGTCAGGGCGGAAGTGTTCATGTGGATGAGAATATGATCGTGGAGCGTTATTCCCACGTGATGCATATGGTATCGCAGGTTTCGGGGTTGATCGAGAAAGGAAAAAATTCATCTGATGTTTTTCAAGCCACGTTCCCGGCCGGAACGGTCAGCGGTGCCCCCAAGGTCAGGGCGATGGAGATCATCAATGATCTGGAACCTGACTCACGAGGGCCCTATGCCGGGGCTGTGGCCTATTTCTCGTATCCTGACGAGAAAGGACAGATCAACATGGATTCCGGTATTATGATACGTTCCCTGTTCTTCAAAGGCGAAGAAGGGTTCCTGCAGGCCGGAGCCGGTATCGTTTATGATTCAAAACCGGATATGGAATATAAAGAGACCCTCAACAAGCTTCAGGCCCTTTTTAAAAGCCTGGAAGTGGCTCAAAAGATCCAAGGGGGACTGTTATGAAGATCCTTCTCATTGATAATTACGATTCTTTTGTTTATAACATATACCAGTATTTAGGGGAACTGGAACCGAGATCCGATATCCAGGTCTTTCGAAATGATAAAATCACGATCAGTCAGATAAAAAAATTGTCTGTGAGCCATATTATCATATCCCCGGGGCCCGGACGGCCAAAAGATGCCGGGATCAGTCTTGAGGTGGTGAAAAAATTTTCCGGGAAAATTCCTATTCTGGGTGTCTGTCTGGGGCATCAGGTGATTGGAGAAGCGTTTGGCGGCAACATTATCCATGCCAGCCATATCGTGCATGGAAAAACTTCTGTCATTCATCATACCGACACCGGTGTGTTTAAAGATGTGGCCAATCCTTTCTCTGCCACACGTTATCATTCTCTGGTCATTGAAGAAAAATCGATCCCCTCCTGCCTTATGATTACGGCCAAAAGTGAAGGGGATGACGAGATCATGGGTGTTCAACACAAAGAGTATGCCACTTTTGGTGTTCAGTTCCATCCGGAATCGATCCTGACCGGTGAAGGCAAAAATATCCTGATGAATTTTTTAAAGATCAAAAAAGCCGAGAAACCGGCCGTCGTTTCCCTTTCCGCTCCTCAAGAAGATATTATGAAAAAATCTCTTGATAAACTCCTTTTAAGAAAAGACCTCTCTTTCGTCGAGACAAAAGAGATCATGGATACCATCATGACAGGCCGAGCCAGCGATAGTCAGATAGCCGCATTTTTAATAGCCCTTCGCATGAAAGGAGAGACCGGTGATGAACTGGCGGGCATGGCCAAGATCATGCAGGATAAATCCATCAGGATAAGGTCCTCCAATCCCATGACAGTGGATACATGCGGCACAGGCGGTGACGGAGCAGGTACCTTCAATATTTCCACTGCCACAGCGTTTGTGGTCTGTGCCGGAAAAGTACCGGTGGCTAAACATGGTAACCGTTCCGTATCCAGCAAAGTGGGTTCAGCCGATGTGCTTGAAGCCGGAGGCTATAACCTTCAAAAAAGTCCGGATCAGATGGCTAAAGAGCTGGAAGAAAATCAGTTTTCTTTCCTTTTCGCCCCGCTGCTTCACCCTGCAATGAAATATGTGATGCCCGCCAGAAAACAGCTCAAGACCCGTACGGCTTTCAACCTCCTGGGTCCGGTAACCAATCCGGCCAGGGTCAAATACCAGATCATAGGTGTTTTTGATTTCGATTTCGCTCCCAAGATGGCCAAGGCCCTGCAGGCCATAGGGACAGAAAGAGCCGTGGTCGTATCCGGAGGATTTACAGATGAGTTGACCACCTGTCACGAGAACAAGGTGTTGTTTGTGACCCAAAAAGAGATCAAGCCCCTCCAGATAAATATTCAAAAGTTAGGATTAAAAAAGGGAAATAGAAAAGAGATCTCCGGAGAAGAGGATCCGAAAAAAGCCTTCTGGATGATACAGCAGGTGATCTCAGGTAAAGCAAACCAGACACAGGTGGAAACCGTCGCTTTGAATGCCGGTGTTCTGTTCTGGGTCTGTAAAAAGGCCAGGGATCTCAAATCAGGCGTAGATCTGGCGCTGGATCTGATGAAAACACAGAAAGCATTACATAAATTAGAGCAGGTCATGGAGTATCAGCATGGGTAGTTTTTTACAGGATATCATCAGTTTGAAAGTTAAAGAAGTAGAATCGATTGCCGGAGAGGATCATAACACGACCCGGGTTAGAGACAACTTTCTTTTCCGCCGGGCCCTTGAAAAGAAAGGATTAACGATCATTGCTGAATTTAAAAAAGCCTCTCCTTCCAATGCTGATATTAACTGCACCGCTAATTTGAAACAATATATAGACCTTTACAGCCAGCATGCTGATGCGATCAGTATCCTCACTGAACAAAATTATTTTTTAGGCGATATTAACGATGTATATCAAGCCAGCAAAATGACGAAACTACCCATCCTGGCCAAAGATTTTTATATCCACACATCACAGATTATAAGAGCGGCCAATCATGGCGCCAGCGCTGTTCTCATTATTGCCCGGTTAAATGACACAAAAGAGATCCAAAGATTGTATCAATCTGCTGTAGCCATCGGCCTTGATGCCATAGTAGAAATTCATTCTAAAGAAGATCTGGAAAAAACATTAGAACTGACCGGGCCAGATATAATAGGCATAAATACCCGTGATCTTGACGATTTTAAAATAAACCCCAAAGTACTGGACGAACTTTTACCTCTTATCCCGAAAAAAACTCTTGTTATTGCTGAAAGCGGGATCAAGGAACCCGAACAGGTCAAAGACCTTGTTGGGAAAGTAGATGGGGTTCTGATCGGTACAGCGCTGATGACATCACCCGAACCGGATAAATTCTTAACGGAGTTGAAAAAATGGTCCGGGTAAAGATCTGTGGCATTACCTGTCTGCCTGATGCGTTGATGTGCTTGAAAGCGGGGGCCGATGCTTTGGGATTTGTCTTTTATAAAAAAAGCAAACGGTACATTTCTCCCGTGAAAGCCAAAACAATCTCGAAAAAGATGCTTCCTTTTACATACAGGGTAGGATTGTTTGTGAATGAAAAGCCGGAAACAATAATCCAGATCGCCAGATTGGTCTCGCTTGAAGCGATCCAGCTTCATGGAGATGAAACTCCTTCTGTTTGCGAAAGATTGAGTCAATATTATACTGTCATTAAAGCCTTCCCTGTATCTGAAAGCGGAGATGTTAAGAAAATATTCCTTTATAAGAACACCACTTTTCTTTTTGACACAAGAACTCCCGGATTCGGCGGTAGTGGTAAAAGTTTTCCCTGGGATATCTTAATCCCTTTCAGAAAAAAACTGGGTGATTTCATCCTCTCAGGAGGACTGGATTTACAAAATATAACACAGGCTATTGACAAATTGAATCCTTATGCCGTGGATGTATCCAGTGGCGTGGAAAGATCTCCCGGGAAAAAAGATAAAAATAAAGTGGAACAATTTATCAAAAAGGCCAAAGGTTTACTATGAGTTATTTCAAAGAGTTTGGCGGACAATTTGTCCCTGAGATATTGATGCCCGCTCTGGATGAACTGGAGAAAGCCTATAAAAAAATACGGAGGGATAAAAGATTCTGGGTCGAATTGAATTATTATTTAAAGCATTATGCAGGTCGGCCAACACCGCTATATTTTGCCAGGCGTCTGAGTGATAAATACAAAGCAAGGATATATCTTAAACGCGAAGACCTTTTGCATACCGGAGCCCATAAGATAAACAATACGATCGGTCAGATCCTTCTGGCAAAGAAAATGGGTAAAACCAGGATCATTGCCGAGACCGGGGCCGGACAACATGGAGTGGCCACAGCCACGGCCGCGGCCCTTTTCGGGCTGCAATGTGTCGTCTATATGGGTGAAGAAGATATGGAAAGGCAAAAGCCTAATGTCAGGCGAATGGAAATTCTTGGTACTCGCGTTATTCCTGTTCTGTCAGGCAGTAAAACTTTGAAAGATGCCATTAATGAATCTTTGCGGGACTGGATCACGAACCTGAGAACAACATACTATTTATTAGGATCTGTGGTCGGACCTCATCCTTATCCCTTAATCGTACGGAATTTTCAAAAAATTATTGGTGAAGAAACCAAAAAACAGATAAAAAGTATTGAAAAAAGAATGCCTCATTATATCCTGGCCTGCGTGGGTGGTGGAAGCAATTCAGTCGGTATTTTTTATCCCTTCATAGGCTCCCGTGTCAAGCTGATCGGCATTCAGGCTGCCGGGTTTGGCCTGTCTACAGGCAAACATGCGGCTGCCCTTTTAAAAGGCAGGATCGGTTATCTGCATGGCAGTAAAACTTTTGTATTGCAGGACCAGTGGGGTCAGGTGCAGACCACCCATTCTATATCAGCCGGACTGGACTATCCCGGCGTGGGCCCTGAACATGCCTTCTGGAAAAAATCCGGCAAGGTTTTTTATGATTCCATTAAAGATAATGAAGCGCTGGACGCTGTTTTTGAAACGGCACAAATGGAAGGGATCATTCCGGCTTTGGAAAGCGCTCATGCTATCGCCTATTTGAAGAAACTAAAGCCAAAAAAAGGAAGCATTGTTGTTATTAATCTTTCTGGCCGAGGTGATAAGGATCTGGAAACCATTATTAAAGAACTTGATAAAGAAAAATAGAACAAAAATATTTGGTTGTTTTTCGTTTATCGTTTTTGATGTTATAAAACGAAAAACCAGGAACGAAAAACGGCCATTATAATTTCTGGTAATTGGGTGATATATTTATGAAACATTTCTTAGCCTATATACCGGCCGGATACCCTGATCTAAAGACGACAGAGCGTATACTTTTAGAGTTAAAAAATGTGCCTATCACCGGTGTTGAGATCGGTGTGCCTTTCTCTGACCCTGTCGCTGACGGCCCTGTTATACAGAAAGCCTATACCCAGGCCTTGAAAAAAAAGATCAATCTCAAGCTGATCTTTCAGATGCTGGAAAGATTAGACCTGCCTTATGACTTGTATCTTATGAGCTATTTGAATCCTATCCTTAACTATGGCGAAGGTCTGAGTAAATTAAAAGTACATTTAAAAAAAGCAAAAGTAAAAGGATTGATCCTTCCTGACCTTCCCCTTGTTGAGATCAACAATATACAGTTACAATATCCTGTTGTTCTCTTTGTGGCTCCCAATACCACTTTTAAAGAAATACCACTGATCAATAAAATCAGGCCTCCCTTTGTCTATTATATCGCTCGGTACGGTGTTACCGGGACACGAAATGACCTTGCCTATATGGATCATGTAATAAAATTGAGAAACAGGATAAAATCTCCACTCTATGTTGGTTTTGGTATCTCCACACCTGCGCATGTTAAAAAAGTCTGGTCTTCAGCTGATGGTGTTATTGTCGGAAGCGCCCTTGTTAAAGAGATGGATAAAGTCAAGCCCGCGCAAATGCCGAAAGCCGTTGTCAAAAAAATACAGAATCTTTTAAACAGGTGACCTCTATTCATTGACTTAAAGTCTGTTATTTGATCACAGGAGAGGAAAATGAAAAAAATATCGTTTATCATATTAGTTTTTATATTGACCCGATTCGCTTTGGCGGATTCACCGATCACATCAACAGATTTTTATAAAGCGTATTCAGAAATCGATTTAGTCAAAGAAGCCAAATCATCGGGGGTTATGAGTTTAAAAATAGCAGAGTATCTTTCCTCCCCCAGCAATTCCATAGATAAAAAAGCCGCTGTCATTAATGCCCTTTCCTGGAAGTTCGAAGGAAAAAGCAATGCCGAGTTGTATTCTTACTACCTGGCTTTGAATCAGGGACAATTATTAAAAAACCTGGATATTGATCTCTTACAGGCAGATGAGATTTTCTGTCTGGGATACTTGACTGTCATGGATGATTATTTTCACCCTGAAAAAGCCTTCCTTTTGCTTGAAAAAGCGAAAAATAACTTGAAAAACAGTTTTACGGCATCAATGATCCTGGCGCTGGCAAAAGCTCAAAAGGCTATGGACTCGGATTGGTGTACTGTTTGGAAGCTTACGGAAGAAGTTCTCCATAATGAAAGTCTCGATCAGGATCTGCGTCCTGAAGCCAGAAAGATAATTATCGATTACATGAGCCTGTATGAATCAGAGTGTAAATAAAAAAACTTATTACAGTTCTTGACAGATAATATAAAAACATTAAAATATAATAAAGCCTATGGCGGAAAAGATCAATAAAATTCATTGTATCGGCTGTCATGCTGAAGTGCCGGACATTAATGAACCGGCGCATGAATATATCGGGGCTTCACCAGGTTGCTGGGCTATTTATACATCCATACTGAAAAAGCAATATGGCGAGTATGGTTATCCTGAACTGGAACATCGCCTGACAGTAGATACCTATGCGGTACAGCATCCCGGCAAACCTTCGAAAAAATCCATTCAATCCGTTGCGGTGCATCTGATCAGTCTTTATTATATCCTTGAAAAAGATTTTACCGGAAAAATGTCCATCAAGACCATACAACAGGCTCTCCACAATAAAGATAAATATACCTGGCTCGAGCCTCCCGACCCGATAGGAAAAACAACAATTCTTGATGTGGAAAAAGCCAAGGATCTAAAGGAACATAAAATCATAGTTAAGGAATGGGCTATCGACGTATGGAAGGCCTGGTCGGCTCATCATGATATTATTAAAAAATGGGCTGATCTCTGATCAGCCGTTTAGTGGTTAGAAAAAATCTTTCCGATCAATGCTCAACAGGGAACAGTTATTTCCAATTATTTTATAAAATCAAATGAATAAATATGATGCAATAGTTATTGGTTCGGGCCTTGGCGGACTTGTCTGCGGCGCTCTCCTGGCCCGGGACGGGAAAAAAGTCCTTGTTATAGAACAATACACCATTCCCGGCGGATGCGCCAGGACTTTTCAGAGAAAAGGTTTCAATCTCGAGGTGGCTCTTCATGAAATGGATGGACTGGATAAAGGAGACTCTAAAATGGAAGTTTTCCGGAAACTTGATATACTCAGGCATATCAAGATCCAGACTCTTTCAGAGTTCTATCGTTTTATTCATCATGAAACCGACATCATGATCCCCAATGATTCAAAGAAAACCATTAATGTTCTGACAGAACGATACCCTGATGAGACAAAGGGGATTAAAAAATTCTTCAGGACCCTTTCCGGTATCAGGAGAGACATAAATCGGCTTCCGCATGTAAGGGGGAAGGTCCATATGCTGCTCCCACTGTTCCCCTTTATCTATCCCCATATCTTCTTTAACCTGTTTAAAACTCTTGGGAAATTCCTGGATTCCATTATTAAAAATGAAGAACTCAAGCTGATTTTAAACGGGAATATAATGTATTATGGTGATGATCCTTATTCCCTTTCCCTGCTCTATTATGGAGTGGCTCAGGGCAGCTATTATATTGGTGGGGGGCATTTTATAAAAGGGGGATCACAAAATCTTTCAGATTTTTTAACCGGGTATATACAAAAAAGAAAAGGTATTGTTCTATTAGGCCACCGGGTCACCAAAATCATAACAGAGAAGAAAAAGGCTACGGGTGTGGAGTATGTAAAAACAACTGATAAAAATTCAAGACCATCAACAGAATTTTCAAAGGTCATTGTGTCCAATGCTTCTGTTCCTCAGGTGGTCAATCATCTTCTCCCCGGGGATATCAATAACAGATTCAAAAACAGGATCAATAAAATGCAAAAGGGTTGTTCGCTCACCAATATTTTTCTTTGTTTTAAAAAAAATATAAAACAATTAAATAAACATTATTCGACATTTGTCTTTCCTGACCATATACGGTCTCAGAAAGATATAGCTGATCATTTTAAAGATAAATATCCTAAAAAAAGCTTTGTGTTCCTTGATTACAGCCAGATCGACTCTGGCTTGGCACCAAAAGGAAAAAGTCTGGGTGTGATAAGCCTGATCGATTATCTTTCTAACTGGGAAAAATTAAATCCAAAGCAGTATAAAAAGAAAAAAGAGCAAGTGGCCAGGATCTATATCAAGAAACTGGAAAATTTGATACCGGGGATAACAAAGTTGATCGAATATTATGAGGTTTCCACACCAAAGACCATACAAAAATATACACTTAATCCGGGAGGGACCCCCTATGGATTCAAGCAACTCCCTTTACAGGCCGGAATTTTCAGGATAGGGGCGAAAAGCCCGGTGAAAGATCTTTTTTTCGCCTCGGCCTGGGTCCACCCCGGTGGCGGATTCAGCGCCACTTTTTTCAGCGGGTTATGCTGTTATAAGGAAATTCTTGCCATAAAATAATATTTTGTTGATACTCGAATTTGAAAGCTTTATTTTATATTGTGAAGCTTTACAACCAGATGGCTCACTTCTGGCACCTTGTGTCCGAACCAGACGATTATAAAGAAGAAGCCGGTATCTTTACCACGATCTTCCACAAACATTCACCAGAGGTTAACTCTATACTCGAGCTCGGTTCAGGAGGAGGCAATACGGCTTTTCATTTAAAAAAACACTTCACCATGACATTAGTTGACCTTTCGAAGAAAATGCTCATACAGAGCCAGAAGATCAATCCCCAATGCCGTCATATCAAAGGAGACATGCGAAATGTCAGATTAAATCAATTATTTGATGGTGTGCTGGTCCATGATGCCATTATGTATATGAAAACTGAAAGTGATCTGAAAAAAGTCATGGATACGGCTTTTATTCACTGCCGATCAGAAGGAGTGGCTTTGTTTTTACCCGATTTTTTTAAAGAAACATTTTACAATGTTACATCACATGGCGGAACAGATGATAATGCAAAAGGCATCAGGTATCTGGAATGGGTCTATGATCCTGATCCTGAAGATAATACCATAACAGTAGATTTTGCTTTCCTGATCAAAAATAAAAAAGATCAAGTAAAATGCCTTTATGACCGCCATATCCAGGGATTATTCAACAAAACCACATGGTTAAAACTGGCACGTGAGTCCGGTTTTACAGCCAGTATCACTCCCATTGATCTTAACCATTTGCCAAAAGGCAAATATAATGCTATATTAGGAGTAAAGAATGGAAAAATT
Organism: Spirochaetota bacterium; assembly: GCA_016931325.1. Classification (GTDB taxonomy): domain Bacteria; phylum Spirochaetota; class JAHITG01; order JAHITG01; family JAFGFC01; genus JAFGFC01. The sequence continues at coordinate 20,977 of JAFGFC010000132.1, forward strand.
CAAAACCGCTGAAAAAAAGGATATCTCTTCTATTGTATCCCTGATGAAAGAACTCTATCAATGCCATAATCTTGATCTTAATACTTCGCAGGCCAGACAGGCTCTGGATCTGTTGATCGAAAATTCCAATTATGGCCGTATATGGCTCATTCTGCAAAACGAAAAGGTTATCGGTTATATGGTGCTTACATTCGGGTTCAGTCTTGAATATTTTGGCAAAGACGCCTTTCTGGATGAGATCTTTATCAGGGAAGATTATCGCAGCCTCGATATAGGACAAAAAGCATATCAGTATCTGGAAAAAACAGCGAAAAAAATGGGAATTAAGGCGATTCACCTTGAAGTGAAAGATAAAAATACTTTTACTTCTTCCCGATACAGAAAATGGGGGTTCAAGGAACATAAAAGTCATCTTTTGACTAAATGGATCGATAAAAAATTAGATTCTAAATGAATATCGATCAAGGTTGAATAATCTATCTTGACATTTCATTTTCTTCCTGATAAACTATGTATAAATCCTTTTTAAAGGAGCAGTCCATGAAACATTTTGCAGGTCTCTTATTAATAATTTTGATGCTTTTTCTTTCCTGCGGTAAAAAAGCACAGGACGTTTCTCAACCAACGGATCTTCAGCTCGAAGATTCCCTTCTGGGCTCCTGGGAAACGATTCAGGGTGATGCAGAAAATATACTTTTTGAAAAGGAAGGGGATGAAAAAAGATACAGTTCCTTTTTGCATCAAAGGCCTTTTTATGTGGGGACATGGAATATTGATAAAGGTCAATTAATACTTGTCTTATCAGAAGGCGAAGAAAAAGTTATCTACCAGAAAGTGTTTATCCAGGACAATATTCTTCATCTGGTCCGGGAAGATGGACAGGAAGAAAAATACCGAAGAATAAACGAATAATTTTATGGCCTTTCAATTCAAGGTAATATTAGAGGATAACCGATGGATGTAAAAGGAACCGCTCTGGCTTCATTGCCGATTTTTATTAAAAAAGAATTTGATATTGATGGTGTCCATAAATGGCTTAATTCTTTACCGGAAAAAGCCAGAAAAGTTTTTTCTCAACCTATTATGCCCGGCGGATGGTATCCTTTGACCGATACTCTGGTGGAGGGGACTATCAAAATGGTCAAGGTTCTCTATCTTGGTGATCAAAAAGGAGCTCTGGAAGCCGGGCGTTACAGCGCTGAATATGCTTTAAAAGGCATATATAAACTATTTGTAAAGATCGGCTCTGTCGAATATCTTATTGAAAAGGCCTCTGTTATTATGCCCACCTATTACCGACCCAGTCGAATGGAAATAGTTGAAAAAGAAAAGAACCGATGTTTAATGCGCATCATAGAATTTCCTGAAATGCATGAAATCCTGGAATTGAGAATCATGGGTTGGATTGAGAAAGCCATGGAAATCTCAGGGGCAAAAAACATAAAAATCCAGGTCATACAATCTCTTTTAAAAAAGGACCCGGTAACAGATTTCCTTATTACCTGGGATTGAATGATTCCCTTTTCTTTGGAGATAATAGGAAGAAACGGAAAAAATGTTATGGCGTTTTAATGGTTGTGACTGTTTTCTTTACTCTCTGTGCTTTGAGCACGCTTGTCCCTCAATCCGCCGTCAGTAAAACCTGTTTTTTACACCTGGACCCCTGTCAGTACCCTTTTCTGTCTGATTCTTGCCGGCACAACCTGTTCCATCAGGAAAAGAAAATTTACAGTGCAAGAATAGAACGATCTTAATTTCGATATTTTCTTCTGTTGACTTTTCATTTTTTCTGTATAAAATACTTGTAATTCAAATAGTTATTAACAAGGAGGAAATATTGATGAACCTTGAAATGCTTTTAGGGATCATTTTTATTTTTGGCGGAACCTTGACCCTTATCGGCAGGATCTTTAAAATAGAAAAGCTGTTCTGGAAACTGGATAAAATGAAAGCCTTCTGGGGTGCGACGTTAGGGTCCATCATCCATTTTGTTTTTTACGGGATCATTCCCCTTGTTGCGGGAATTATCCTTATCATTACCAACCTCTAAATCTCAGATACAACCAGCCTGTGGTTTTAAAAACCGGCAATCATTAATTCATTGAGGATTTTTTATGGTATATTAAATTTAATATTCCGGATTTTAAAAATAGTACTGGAAAATCCAGTCAATTTAAGTATATTATTATATAACCATGTTAACTGACAAGATCTGCTTTGGTAAACTTCCAAAGATTCTTTTTGTAACCTTTATCTTTGTGTTCCTTGTATCTTCAGACGCTCTGACTGATAACTCCATCCTGACGAAAAAAGATTTTCTCATCGTTGAGATCAAAGATCAAGACCTTGAACTTTTGGGCATGGATAAAGGTGAAAGTGAAGATGAAATACGGCTTCGCATGCGGGTTCTTCACAGCCATTTTCTGGATACGTTCAGAAATCGCGCCCGTTATCTGGTTCTGGATTTCTGGTATGATGATAAAGGAGATAAAAATATTGATAGCCAGCTGGTTGAAAGTATGAAAAAAACCACCAATATGACCTTTGCCGTGGGAGGGATACAGGATGACGAGTTATACCTTTCTCTGCCCCAGTTTACTTCGGCCGTAAAAAAAGTAAGCCATGTCTTCATACGCTATCATAAAAAAGACGGGGCCATCATAGAATCTTCTATCAATATCAACTTTTTCCTTCATTCAAAAAATTTTGCTGTTAATATTTTTCTGGAGCAGGAGATCAAGCATCTTTCCCTTGTGGTCCTCGATGCCCTCCATATCCCTTACAGGGCAGGTCGAAAAATTCATCTTCCCGCCAAAGCCATCAGCCGGTTCCGCCGAATCCCTTACGCCTATCTTTTAGAGTATCCCTATCTGGCTGATAATAAAATAATCTTTCTGGTTTCCCATTTAAAAGATAAAGAAGATATACATAACATTCCCGGATTTGGCGAAATTACCGGTCCGGAACTTTTATGCAATATTATTCTTTATATTATTAAGAAACCATAGACCCCTTTGCCCTTCCTTTGGAAAATTTATTGAAATCATAATAAAAATGATTATACTGGTATCAGAAAATCGAAAGGAGGCTATTTTGCCCAGATCATTCCTTCTATTCATGATTCTGTTTTTTCTTTCAGGCTGCGGTGGTTCTGCCCTGGAGAAAAAAGTAATTCCCAATACTCAGACCAGGCGTTCCATGTTGATAGCCGGTTTGAAAAGTGAATTTAAAGAACCCATAATAAACAGCCTTGTACGAAAATACCGGGATGAGTGCCGAATAGAACTTGATTCCCTGAAGCGACTGGACAACATTGAATCTGAAGATTATGATGTTATTCTTGTTATTGATGAATGCTGGAACTCGATGTATTTTAATTTTAAAACCCGAAAATTCCTAAAGAATTGCAAGGATAAGGATAAAATCGTTCTTTTTATAACAGCCGGAGACCCTGACTGGACCTATATCGTTGACGGGATCGATGCGGTTACCAGTGCATCCAAAAAGGGAAAAGAAAAAGAAATAATAGAAAAAATCGTCAATAAAATTAATCATATATTAAACAAGTAATCCTTTTTAAAAAGAGGTGATTATTTTGAAAAAAGGTTTAATGAATCTCTTTTTCCTGATCATTATTTTAGTACTGGTTACGTGTCAAAATAAGTCTAAAAGCGAAATAAAAAATTTAGTTTATGAATATGGCAAATTCACGCAAAACGCAAGCGTTTTTCTTTTTGGGGATAATGTCAATATCAGAAATAAGCCGTCTCTTGATTCTGAAATCCTGGACACTCTTCCTGCAGGATACAAAGTAAAAGTATTGGAGTGTACAGAAACGGAATATAAATTGAGCGGTTTTAAATCAAACTGGTACAAGATCAGTTTTATCGCTAAAGATGGTCATATGCAAACAGGTTACATCTGGGGCGGGTTTCTAGCCCCTTGTGCCCTGGAAAGCGATATGGATAACGACAGGAAAAACGAGCTGGTTCTTGTGGGTATCCTGGAAAAAGGGAAAGAAGAAAAAAAATTTCAGGTCAGGGTCGTCAAAGAAGGTAAAATTCTTTCCAGGCTCACGTTCTCCCCTATTGATTCCGATCCAACATCAGAATATTTTTCCTATACCGTCAAGGCCACATGGCTGGGAAATAAAGGGTTCAAGCCACCCATAAAGATCATCCGGATCGGGTTTGTCTATGAGGCCTGCGATTATCCCAACGGGGACGTGCTTCTGGTATGGGATGGAAAAAATATATTGTATGGAATGAAAACCTTACAGAGCAGTAACGAGTACGGGTATACCGGTTTTGAATATATCTTCCCTGATGAAAAAAACGGTAAGGAAAACCAGATCGTGATCAAAACAGAAACAGGGGAGTATGACGAAAAAGGGAACATAAAGAAAAAATCTGAAACGCTGGAATACTATTTATGGGATGGCAAAAAATTTAAAAAGATCGATCAATAATTGATCATTATGGAGGTGTTGTTTTTATGAGTGTTTTGGATCCGGCTTTCAAACATAATTATTATCTTTTTCGCAGGAAAGTCTTCAAGCTGTTTGGCGGGGCCTTTCATGTTTATGATGATCAGAAAAATTTGTTATTTTATTCCAAGCAGAAGGCTTTTAAATTAAAAGAAGATTTTCGTATTTACGCTGATGAGGCTCAGACCAGAGAGCTATTAAATATTAAAACCCCTCAGATTCTGGATATTGGTGCCACCTACTATGTAAAAGATTCTACGTCCGGTGAAGAGGTTGGGGCTTTGAGACGCAAGGGGCTGAAATCCATTATTAAAGATGAATGGATTTTTCTCTCAAAAGACGGTAAAGAAACCGGAAAATTAACAGAAAAGAGCTGGCTCGTCGCGATCTTGAGCCGTATTATTAACTTTATTCCCCAAACCTATCTTATCACCTCTGCTGACGGCAGGTTGATCGTTGAGATCAAACAGCATTTCAACCCCTTTATTTTAAAATACAGTATGTTCCTTAAAGAACCAGAACCATCTATTGACCGGAGGCTTTTGATCTCTGCCGGAATTCTGCTCGCCGGGATCGAGGGCAGACAGCAATAGAAAAAGGAAGGAACTTTAGCTCTGTTAAAAAATATGAATAAACGGGTAAAAAACCTCTCCATGGATATCAAACTCACCCAGTGGGGCACATTATTTGTAACGCTGATCCTTGCCAGATTATTGCAGCAGATAATGACCATACCCCTGTGGCTTTTAATTGCACTGGCCGTATTATGCCTGATCAAACCGATCATCGCTTTTTATTCCCAATAAATGGAAATATATACAATTGTATCATCTATGAGCCGTCGATTTATTTTATTCATAATTTTATTACCTGGCTTATCTTTATATTCCGCTGATTATTATATCAAAACTAACGGCACTGACGGCCTGTCCGGGACAAGCTGGGCGCAGGCCTGGAGGAGCCTGCAGTATTCCGCTTCAAATTTAAGCCCGGGAGATACGGTCACAGTATCCAATGGAACTTATTTTGAACAGGTCTACATTTACAGTAATGGCTCAGCGGGCAATCCTATAACTTTCCGCTCATTTAATCCAGGGCAGGCTATAGTAGATGGAACTGGTAAAGATTCCTGTTTTTATCTTGAAGGGAAAAGCTATATTACCATTGACGGGTTTACCATAAAACATGCTACCAATTATGGAATCTCCATGGAAGGCATATCGATTAATAACTTTGTTCTTAATAATATCATAAGCTCTAATAATACATATGGAATACATATTAATGCGGATGAATCTGATAATAATTTAATTTTTAACAATACTATTTTCGGTACAAATCAAAATCGCGGTATTATCATATATGGAGGAGATCACAATCTAATCAAATCCAATCGTATTCACAGCCATAATAACGCCGGGATAGGTTTACATTCCGGAGCTTATTCCAATCAGGTTGTAAAAAATGCAATCTATTCTAATAATTATTATGGTGTGATTATCACCAGCCTGTATAATTATATCCTTACCAATGATATTTTTTCCACCAATCAAAGATATGGCATCTATGTATCACAAGGCCGTTTCAATATCATACGGTCCAATCGAATACACCGCAATGACCTTTCAGGTGTACAGATTGATATGGATGCATCCACCAATTATATCATAAGGAATTCTATCTATTCTAATTTAGGATATGGTGTCTATAACAATACTGCTTTTGGCGAATACAATTACGTATTATCAAATGATATTTACGGGTCTCGTCAATCAGTAGGAATATATCTGGGGAATAATGACCTTAATATTGTTAAAGGCAACTCTTTTCACCATCATTCCCGTTGGGGCATCAGCATTACAGGCCTTGCTAACAGGCATTATATCGGGCATAATGAAATCTATTCCAATGAGGTTTGTGGAATTTATCTTTATGGCAATATAACAAATTATATTATGACAAACCATATATGGGGTGATAATCAGGATTATGGGATATATTATTTTGTTGGCAGCGCTACTAAAATCCATGGTAACATCATTCATAATCAAAAAACGAATGGTATTTTTATGACCAACTCTGATAATATAGAAATATATCATAATCTTATTTATAATAATCGTTATGACGGAATTAGAATCATTGGGGCTTCAACAGGGAATGAAATCATGAATAACACTCTGCATGGTAGTATTTATTCTAATGGAGTAAGATGGGAAGATACCTCGGGTGGTTTTATGTATAATAATATCATAGCTTTTAATGGTAATGAAAGCGGTGATTTTGGGATCAATAATGCAGGCACTGGCAATATCCAGGTATCTTATAATGATATTTTTGGCAATGCGGGAGGACAGACAAACGGATCACTTATCTGGGGCAACGGCAATATTTTTCTCGATCCCCTTATCGAAACATCAGGCTTTTTTCGCATCACCACCAACACAAGCCCGGCTGTTGACAGCGCCTCCAATATCCCCGGCATAACGGATAATTATACCGGGAAAGGTCCTGATATGGGCTGGCTGGAATTTGTTTCCCGGGAATTAACAGAAGAGATGATCCTGCCAGTAGATGTGGCGGTTTTTCCCAATTACCTTGATCTTTCAAGAGGAGAAAGCGCTAAAATCGTGTTTGGCAAAGAATATGTGACTGAGATAATAATATATACACTGTCAGGTTATCCTGTCAAATCTTTTCCAAAACAGAACTATTCAATTGGAGAATACCAGGTCTGGGACGGGACCATAAACGATACGGGTAAAAAAGCAGGGGCAGGGTTATACATTATCCTTGTTAAGGGGGATAATATAGATAAGAAACTGAAATTGATCATAAAAAAATAATAAGGAGGAATGTGATGAAAGTAAAAAATCTATTTCTATTAATCCTGATGATCCTTATGGTTTCTCTATTGTTAGTATCCTGCGCCCAGGAAGGTCAGAAAGACAAATTGAGTGAAAGTCC
>JAFGFC010000133.1 GCA_016931325.1 Spirochaetota bacterium
ATAAACGCTGATTTTGCTCCCACCCTGATCAAATTGATCAGCTATTACAAGAGCGATTATCTTTATTATCGAAAACTATTCTGGAAAATAAGACCTAAGGCCATTTTCCTGCTGCAGAATGGTGTGCAAAGAGCTCTTATAAAGGCAGCTCATGACCTGGCGATCCCCGTTCTTGAGATTCAACACGGGCGGGTCGGATTCGTGCATCCTGTCTATTCCTATAACCCCAAAATATCATATGATCATCTGACGTATTTCCCTGACTATTTCCTCAGCTTTTCGGATTACTGGAACAAGAATTATTTTTTCCCGGTTGAGAACAGGAGAACCATAGGCAATAACCATTATTATATTCATCCCGCCGGGAACGATAGAAGAACCTTTACTGTTGTTTTTATCAACGGACTGGAAAAAATCACCAGAGATCTGGCCGGGAAATGCCCTGATATGACAATCTATGTGAAATTAAGGCACAGCGACGAACCCATGAGACACCATTATAACAGAATGTTCGCGGGCCATCCTAACATTAAAGTGATATTCGATGAGAAGAATATTCTGGACCTTTACAGGATCTCTCATTCCATTCTGGCTGTGGAATCCACGGCCGTCTACGAAGCCCTGCAGAGCCAGACAAAAGTGTTTATAGCTATGATCAGGAATTATCATACTCATGAAGATGTTTTCTCACATAAGAATGTTTATCTGGTAAAGAATGCCACTGATATTGTTAAACACATCAATAAACCCGTTAAAAAGGATCCTGACAATATTTATTTTGAATCTTTTAAAACAGAAAAATTCCAAGCTGTCCTGAAAGAGATAGATGAATTGCAGAATAAAAAAATCCTTCATAAAGGATGGAAGGATGTCAAAGAATGTTTTCTGTGCGGCAATAAAAAATTCATACCCCTTTATACTGTCCCTGACAGGCATTATGGAGCCAAGGGTCATTTTCACATCTCTCAGTGCAAGAACTGTTCCCTGGTTTTTCTTAACCCTATGCCGGGTAAAGAAGATCTGAACCGGCTTTACCCTCAGGATTCCTATTATTCCTATCAGAATTTTTTGCAAAAGAAAAAGTCCTGGAAATACAGGTTAGAACGTTTTTTTATCAGAATAGAAACAAAGGACCCTCTCCTTGAACCGGGTAAGCTTCTGGATATCGGATGCGGTAGCGGAAGCTTCCTCTATGATATGAGAAAGAAAGGATGGGAAACCTTTGGCGTGGAAATAAGCAAAAACGCCTGTGACACAGGGAAAAGATCAGGATTAAATATCTTTTGCGGCACACTGGCTGAAGCCCGTTTTAAAAAAGATCAGTTCGATTATATCCGTTCCAACCATTCTTTTGAGCATATGGTCGATCCGAACAGGACACTGGAAGAGATGCGCAGGATACTGAAACCGGGCGGCAAGGTTCTGATCGGGGTACCCCATATCAAAAGCATGAACGCCACAGTGTTCAAAGAATACTGGTATTATTTGGGGGCTCCTTTTCATCCCTTTAATTATTCTGTCATAACACTCCAAAAGATGCTTGAAAAACACGGGTTTATTGTGGAAAAGGTCAGATACAACTCCAATTATCAGGGTATTCTGGGAAGCCTGCAGATCTTTGTTAACAGGAAAACAGGCCGCCTTTCTCATGAAGGAAATATCATTAATAATCATTTTTTAAAAGTGATATTCCAATGGCTTGCCAGGCTGCTGGATCTTCTTCACAGGGGTGACTGTATCGAGATCATAGCCAGCAAAAGGAGCAAAAGATGAAAATTTTAGCAAAATGGTTTTATGACAGGGTGACCACGGTTATTTTTATTTTAAAAAAAAGGAAAACAACCTTCTGGTATGGATTGTTCCTGAAAAAATGCGGCTCAGGCTGCCTGATAGAAAAGCCGGTCAAGATCACGCCCCACTGTATCAGTCTGGAAAATAATGTATTGATCATGAAGGATTGCAGGCTGGAAGGGGTCTCTTATTATGAAGGGAAACGCTATCATCCCGAGATCATTATAAAAAACAACGTCAGTATCCAGCAGGACATGCACCTGACGTGCGCCAACAGGATCGTAATTGGTAATAATGTGGCGATTGCGGCCAATGTTACAATCACCGATATCAATCATCCTTATCATAATATTAATATACCCGTTGAACGGCATCATCTGGAAGTGAAGAGTGTCGAAATAGGGGATGATTCAAAGATCTATAATAATGTCGTGATCCTGCCGGGGGTCAGAATAGGAAAACACTGTGTGATCGGCGCCAACTCTGTTGTGGCAACAAATATCCCTGATTTTTCTGTGGCGGCAGGGACACCGGCCAGGGTTATAAGGCGGTACGACAGCATAAAGAAAAAATGGATACTGGTCAGGCCGGCAAAGAGGTGAAATGAAGCATAAGATAAAACTTTTCAAGGACACAGCCTTTTACTCTCTGGGGACCATTATCCCTCAGATGCTGAACTTTATCCTTCTGCCTGTTTTTACCCGGTTCCTGTCCCCGGATGATTACGGGATCATTTATTATACCAATTCTGTTGTGATGTTTATCTTTGTTCTCTCCACATTGGCTTTAAACACTTTTTTATTACGATATTATTTTGAATACAGAACAGCCGATGAAAAAAAACGGATGATCGGCAATACCTTTGTGTTTATCCTGTTTTATAATCTCCTTTTCCTGGCGTTTTCTCTCGGTCTGGGGCGATATGTTACCATCTCGTTAAAGATCAAGGTCCCCTTTTATCCTTTCTTCTTCCTGGCTTTGATCAATAACTTTTTTAATACCCTTTCGATCGTTCCGCTGGCGGTTTTCCGGGTAAAGAAGAAAGCCAGAGCCTTTGTCCTGATCAATTCAAGCCGGGTTGTCCTTTCTGCTCTTCTGGCGCTTTTTCTCATTGTTCGATTGAAATGGGGGGTATTGGGCAAGTTCTACGGTGAATTATATGTTAATATTCTGTTTTCTATTATTTACTTTATAATCGTATTTAAGAATTCCATTATCAATCTAAACCTGAAGCAGATCAAAAAGGCTTTGCGATTTTCCCTGCCCCTTTTGCCGGGGGCGTTTGCTTTTCTTCTGATCGACCTGAGTGACAGAGTGATCCTGGAACGTTTTATCTCCCTTTCTGAGTTAGGGATATACTCCGTTGCCTATACCATTGCGTTCAGTATCAATTTTCTTATCATAGGAGGGTATCAGGCCTTTGAACCGGTTCTGTTTGAACAGTTCAATAAAAAAAGGTTTCCTGATACGGTAAGGTTCATCAAGAAGTATTATATGTATATCATTTTTATTACAGCCTTTGTTCTGGCGTTTTTCTCTCTGGAGGTGTTCAGGATGATGGCTACTGTAAAATTTTACAGAGGTTATCTGTATGTGCCACTCTTTGTTATGGCCGCCATCCTGAAGGGGGAGTACTATATCGTCAGTACAATCCTGATAGCCTCCAAAAAGACCTTTCGATCAACCCTGGCTGTTATTATAGGAGGTTTGGGGAACATCATCCTGAATCTTTGGTTTATCCCGAGATTTGGTGTTTATGGAGCGGCTTTTGCCAAGCCCTTCTCTTTTCTAGCCATGTTTCTTGTGGCCTATCTTTTTCTGGATAAGGATCTGAGGTTAAAGATCACGGAAATGACAGGAGATCTTTTTTCTTTTTTGATCGGGAGTCTGATCGTTTATTTCACGATCTATTACTTCCATGTCGATCTGATTTTAAGAATTGTAATATTTATCATTTTAGGGCTGGTAATAACAAAAGCGTTCCATATAAAGATGGGACGATATATTATGAAAATAAAAAGCTTTGTCATGACTGGTTCACTCAATGATCAATAATGTGCTTATAACAGGGGGGGCCGGCTTTTTAGGCTCGGCTCTAACATTAAGACTGAAAAGTAAGGGCTTTCGTGTGACTGTTCTGGATAATCTCTCCCGGCAGATACATGGTGAGGGGCGTGATTCTTATCTTTATGGCTCGATCAAAGGCAAGGTCAAGTTCATCAAGGGGGACATACGGGATCCTGAAGACTGCTTCCAGGCCCTTCGGTCCCAGGATGCTGTTGTGCATATGGCGGCCGAAACCGGGACAGGACAATCCATGTATGAAGTAGAGAAATATTTTGACGTTAATGTAAACGGGACAGCCGTCTTGCTGGATGCGATCAAGAAAAAGGGTTCCCGGGTTAAAAAGATCGTTCTGGCTTCTTCCCGGGCTGTTTACGGCGAAGGAAAATATAAATGTTCCCGACACGGTGTGGTCTATCCAATTTCCAGGTATGAACAGGACCTGGGAAAAGGGGACTTTCATATTAAATGCCCTGTCTGCCATCAAAATGTGGACCCGGAACTCACTGATGAGAATTCCAGGATCCATCCCGTATCGATCTACGGATTGACCAAACAGATACAGGAACAGATGGTAGAGGTATCTGGCAGGACCATGAATATACCTGTTGCGATCTTGCGGTATCAGAATGTTTATGGTCCAGGACAGTCCTTGAGCAACCCGTATACAGGGATCTTATCTATCTTCTCAACAAGAATGAAGAATCAAAATGATATCAATATTTTTGAGGACGGCCAGGAGAGCCGTGATTTCGTCTATCTTGATGATGCCATCCAGGCCACTGTCAAGGCAATACAAAAAGAAAAGATAGCCGGTGTTTTCAATGTGGGGTCCGGGATCGCAACCAGCGTCCTCGTCGTGGCCCAGACATTGAAAGATATCTATGGATCAGATGTCAAAATAAACGTATCCGGGCATTACCGGCTCGGTGACATAAGGCATAACCTGGCTGATCTGAAGGCGGCAAAAGAAAAACTGGGATTTGTTCCACGCTATTCCTTTAAAGAAGGCATAAGGCGATTCGCTGATTGGGTCAATGCTCAGAAAGTCATGAAAGATAATTATGAGAACTCTATTGAAGAAATGAGAAAAAAGGGCTTGTACAGGTGATGAAAAAGGGTCTTGTCTCCATTGTCATTATTAATTTTAATTCGGGAAAATATATTTTTCAATGCCTGGAACAGGCGTGGAGCCAGAGCTGGAAAAAAAAAGAGATCATTGTCGTGGATAATCAGTCAGGGGATGGTTCCGGTGAGAAACTGAAAGCATTAGCGAAACAGGGAAAAATAAAATATATCTATTCAAAGGAAAATCTGGGTTCTTCCAGGGCCAATAATTTAGGGATCACAAAAAGCTGCGGCGAGTATGTCCTGATCCTTAATGCTGATGTGTTTTTGAAAAAAGATTATATTGAAAAATGTATCCGTGGTTTTAAAAAAGATGAACGGATCGGATCGGTTGTCGGAAAGCTTTTATCTTTAAAGAATAAAAATATTATCGATGCGGCCGGTATTGTTCTTTTCAGAGAAGGATTAGGGTGGGACAGGGGAATTGGCGAGAGGGACAGGGGTCAGTATGATAAGGAAGAGTATGTTGTCGGAGCCTGTTGCGCGGCTGTTATGTATAGACGGGACATGCTCGAAGATATTAAATATAAAAAGGAATATTATGATGAGGATTATTTTGCCTTTTTCGAGGACCTGGACCTGTCTGTAACGGCTATCGTGTCCGGCTGGAAGACTCTGTATTATCCTCTGGCTTTGGCTTTCCATGTTCGCGGCGGTTCTGTTGAACAGGTGAGTGATCTTGTGCAGTATCTGGGATACAGAAACAGCGAGTTGTTTTACTGGAAGTCATACGGGAATGGATATATTCTGAACATTCTGTTACGGTCGTTAATAAAATTCATTAGATTGTTCACGGTTAAAGGAGAGCATCGATCACGATTCCGGAAAGAATCCCTGGCCCTGCGTGAACGCATGCTGAAAAAGAGGCGATACTTTGCCGCCAGGGCGGATCATTCTCTTTTAAGACCCTATGTAAGACACAGTTATATTTTGTTTAACCTGAAAAGAAGAATAAAGCGGATTTTCAGACCTTAAATAACAGACATGATCTTTTTTTTAATCACCACTATCCTGTTTTTACTGGCCGGGTTTTTGTTCATGAAAAAGTATGACCTGAAACAATGGCTGATATACCTGATCATATTTTCCTCTCCGCTCATTGTTTACCGGTATAATTTGCCCCCGGGTGGATTCAACCTGACTTTCATGCGTATCTTTTTAATGGCCGGCCTGCTGGCGCTTCTTGTTACTTTCGTTATAAAAAAAGATCTGTTATTTCAATTTGATAAGAAAGTCTGGTTGTTATTCGGGCTGTTTATATTTTATTTCCTGTACAAGATCATGAATGGCCTGAAAACAGAAAATTCCTTTTACAGTATCAGGCAGCTTTTTATCATATTCTCTGCCGGGCTGGTCCTTTTTGTTATCCCTTATTATATCAATACGGAAGAGAAATATAAAACCGCTGTCAAAGCCTTTCTGGCCAGTTGTATCATTCCCATGCTGATAGGGATCTATCGTCTTTTTATGTATTATGTCGTGAATAAAAGAGTGGCTATCCCTTTCCAGCAGTTTATCCAGTACGGCCCCCAGAGCAACAATATGACAGGGATGCAGGGATTTGGATATGGAGAATTATATATAGCCAGGGTGATGTCCACTCTGGGTTCTTCCCCTTATTATGGGGAATACCTGGTCTATATGATCGCGATGATGATCCCTTTTATCCTCTTTAAAAAAGGTTATTTAAAATGGTCTGGTCTGTCACTGGCTGTGATCAACCTGTTGTTATTGGTGAATACTTATTCCAGGAGCAGCTGGCTGTTATTGATCATTTCCTGTCTGATCTACATGGTTTATTTGGTCATCCAAAAAAAGACTTTGGTGGTCATCCGTTACACCCTTGTGGCTCTTGTCTCTGTGACTGTGCTGTTCTTCATGACTCCTGCCAAATATCAGGAATACTTGATAAGAAGAAGCACCGATCTTTTTGATAATAAAACCATGAGTACCATGGGGCATATACAGACCAGAGGCAAGGCTATCGAATTTTTCAAATCAAGCCCCCTGACAGGGATCGGTCTGGGTAATTTTGGCGTCAGGTTACATCAGAGCCCGGCTACTTCTTCTTCTCATGCTTTTCTCTTAACAGAACTGGCAGAGGGAGGTCTCATCGGATTTCTTCTCTTACTGACTTTTTTATCACTCATGGTTTATTCGACCATCAGGGTTTTCCTGCAGACTGATAAGAACAGCGGATTAAGATTATATTTATTGGGAATTTCTGTTACACTCACTCTCTTTTTTATAAATAATATCATTATATACGACACCCTGTTCCGTGATACGTCCATCATCATCATGGCCCTGTGTGTCAGCGCGATCAATATTGCCGGGATAAAAGGAAATGACAAGACCCGATCTGTCCATCATCATAGCGTCCTATAATGTTAAACAGTATTTGATCGATCTTATCCATTCAATCATAAAATATACTGAAAAGATCGATTACGAGATCATTGTGGTTGATGATTGTTCAACAGATCATACCATGGAAGAGTTAAGAAGAAAATTCAAATCCAGAAAAAATATCAAGGTCATCAATAATCCTGAAAATCTCGGATTTGCCAGAACGAACAATCAGGGTATAAACATAGCCAAAGGCGAGTTTGTCCTTATTTTAAACGCTGACACCCTTATCACGGATAACGGGCTTTCTCATCTGGTAGAAATAATGAGGGGGGATAAAACAACAGGAGCGGTGGGTTGCCGGGTTGTTTATCCAGATGGTCAGATCCAGTATACCTGCGCCAGGAACCGGTTTAATTTCTGGACCAATCTTTTCGAACAGTTCTACCTGAACAATCTGTTTCCGAAAAGCCGGATATTTGGCCGGGAATTGATCAGCTGGTGGGACCATGAAAGTGAACGGGATGTGGATGTCCTGTCCGGGGCCTTTATGCTTGTCAGGTCTGATGTTTTGAAAAAATTGGATGGCTTTGATCCTTATTTCCGTTCTTATTTTGAGGATGTTGATCTCTGTTTTAAAATAAAAGAAAGGGGATACAGGATAAGATATATACCCCGGTACAAGATCATTCATTTTTCAGGAAAAAGTTTTTCGCAGTTGAACGAAAGATCTTTGATCGAAAATTATATCAGCCGGTATAAATTTCTGAAACGTTACTACCATATTTCACCCTTGATCTTGAAGATGATATCCATAAAGGGATTGCTGTTAAAAATTATTGTTTTGACCCTGGTCCTGATTTTCAGGTATAATAAAAAGGCTCAAAAGAGATTAGTTGCCTTTTCCAAAGTGTTAGGATGGCATCTGAAATGTTTTTTTAGTGGATTAGAATGATCCATAATAGATTGGTACGGCTCTATTATTTAATAGTAGATTTTACAGGAAGAATTATATATATTAATCCTTAATCTTGACTTAGGAGAGATCAGATGTTTAAAGACAAAACCATTTTAATTACCGGCGGGACGGGATCCTGGGGTAATGAACTGGCCGCTCAGCTCTTGGAAAGGAATGTTAAAGAGATAAGGATCTTTTCCAGAGGTGAATTTGCGCAGGTCACCATGGAGAGAAAGTTCAATAATAAAAAATTGAAATTTGTAATCGGGGATATCAGGGATTATAATGCCATAGAGTATGCCTGCCGGGGGGTAGATTTTGTTTTTCATTTAGCCGCTTTGAAGCATGTCCCCGTATGTGAAGAACAGCCGCAGGAGGCGATAAAGACCAACATCCATGGCACGACAAACCTGATCGATGCGGCCATCCATAATAATGTAGAGAAAGTGATCGATGTCTCCACAGACAAGGCGGTCGATCCGCTGAACCTGTATGGCATGACAAAAGCCGTAGGAGAGAAGTTGATCATCCAGGCCAACAAATTGCCAGGGGAAACAAAATTCGTTTGCATAAGAGGAGGGAACGTGCTGGGCTCCAATGGCTCTGTTGTTCCCTATTTTATCAATCAGATACAACGTTATAATAAGATAGAGCTGACAGATAAGCATATGACAAGATATTTTCTTACCATTCATGATGCCATAAGTCTTCTTTTCAAGGCTTCGGACAAATCCATTGGCGGTGAGACCTTTGTTATGCATATGCCCTCCTGTCATATTGTTGATATCGCCAGGGTATTGATAAAGCATTACGGCAACAAGAATACAACTATAAAAGAAATAGGTTGCCGGCCGGGAGAAAAGATCGATGAGGTATTGATATCCCGTTATGAAGCCCTGAACGCCTATGTCTATGATGTGAACTATTATCTCATTCTTCCCACCCTTAATATCATGGGCCTTGAGGAGCATTATAATAAATTAAGCCTGAAAAAAGTCAAATTTGAAGAATATAGTTCAGCTCAGGAATTAATGAACGAAGAACAGGTTGAAGATATGTTACGCAAAGGTAGTTTTATTAAATGAAAAAGAAGAAAGTGATCATCTTTGGCTCGACCGGGATGGCCGGACATGTTCTGACCCGCTATCTTCTATCAATCAATAAATACGATATTATCAATATCGCGTACAGGAAAAAGCTGAACAAAGAGACCATCATTATGGATATTCAGGATATCAGGGCCGTGAGAAAGATCATCCTGAAAACAAAACCGGATATCATTGTTAATTTTATCGGGATCCTGATCAAGTCTTCTGAAGAGAGACCGGATAAAGCCATTTATATTAACAGTTATTTCCCCCATTTCCTGGAACGGATGGGAAAAGAATATAATATCAAGATCATACACCTAAGCACGGACTGTGTTTTTTCCGGGAAAATAGGGGATTACAGGGAGATGGATAAAAAGGATGGCGAAGGCTGGTACGCCAGAAGCAAGGCCCTGGGCGAGATCCTCAATGAAAAGGACCTCACGTTCAGAACATCCATTGTGGGGCCTGAATTGAAAGAAGAAGGGGAAGGTCTTTTTCACTGGTTCATGAACCAGAAAGGCGTTATATGGGGTCATTCACAGGTATACTGGACCGGGGTCACTACACTCGAACTGGCCAAGGCCATTGATGCCGCTATTGAACAGGACCTCAAGGGCCTGTATCATCTTATTCCTGAGAAAAAAATATCAAAATACGAGCTGTTGCAACTTTTTAAAAAGATATGGAATAAAAATGATGTTGAGATCAAAGAGTTCAGAAAAATTGGCGAAGATAAAAGCCTTATGAACACCCGGTCGGACTTTAAATACAAAGTGAAGGACTATGAACCCATGCTTCTGGAACTGCATGAATGGATGTACAAGGATAAAGATTTCTATACGCTTTATAGATTAAATACAACTGTTCTGGTTACGGGTTATAAAGGATTTCTTGGAAAAAATGTGATCCAGGCTTTGAAAAAAAGAGATGATGTGGATATTCAGGTATTCGGAAGGGAGGACAAGAGGGAAACATTGAGAAAATACCTGAGAGAGTGTGATTTTATTATTCACCTGGCCGGAGTGAACAGGCCCAAACGTCCTAATGAGTTTGAGCAGGTCAATGCCGGTTTAACCAAGACCATCGTGGATTATCTGTTAAAAATAAAGCGGCCGGTACCTATTTTCTTCACCTCTTCCATTCAGGCGGATCTCAAGAATCCATATGGCCAGAGCAAGAAAAAGGCAGAAAAGTATCTGATCGGTTACAGTAAAGAGAATCATGCCAAGATCTATATATACCGTTTTCCCAATGTGTTCGGGAGATGGTGCAAACCCAACTATAATTCTGTTGTGGCTACGTTCTGCTATAATATTTCTCATAACCTTGATATCAAGATACATGATTCTGACAAGGACCTCGATCTGATCTATATCGATGATGTGGTCAATATTATACTCAAGATCCTTGATGAGCGGTTTATGGATAAAAATAAATATTATTACAAAGTGACAACGACTTATAAAATCACATTGCAGCAACTGGCTGATACCATTTATAAAGTGAACAGGATGAGGAAAAAGGATAAAAAGCCGATTTTTGCCCGAAAAATGACAAAATATTTATATGAGACGCTGATGTCCTATGTCAATGATAAAAATAATAATAAATGAGGTTTATTATGGATAAACTAAAGGTCATGACTGTTGTCGGCACCAGGCCGGAGATCATTCGATTATCAGAGATCATTAAAGCCTGCGACAGGTATTTCGATCATATCCTGGTACACACCGGTCAGAATTATGATTATAAACTGAACGAGGTGTTCTTTCAGGATCTTGATATCCGCCAGCCCGATCACTATCTGGGGGTCGCGGGGACGGATCTGGGGGATACCATTGGCAATATCATCTCAAGGTCCTATCAATTGATCAACAAAGAAAAGCCGGAAGCGTTGCTGGTTCTGGGTGACACGAACAGCGCTCTGAGCACCATCGCGGCTAAAAGATTAAAGGTTCCTGTGTTCCATATGGAAGCCGGTAACCGGTGTTTTGACCAGAATGTGCCTGAGGAGATCAACAGAAAGATGGTTGACCATATCAGCGATATCAATCTCCCTTATACCGAACACAGCCGCAGGTATTTATTGAGCGAGGGTTTTCGCAAAGATC
>JAFGFC010000134.1 GCA_016931325.1 Spirochaetota bacterium
ATAAGAGGAACTTTTTTAATATAGATGTTTTCTAAAATAAAATCAATATTTAAAAAAAAAGAGCAACACCATGCCGGGAGAATTCTGGCCATTAAAATAAGGGAATGCTATGACTCGAGATCAAACGTTGCCAGAGGTTTATGGTTTATGAAAGATAATAAATTGTCGACAATAGAAAAAATTCAAAATGAAGCATAAACTAGTATTTTTTTCATTTATTCTTTTTTTCCTGTTATATCATTGTGCCACCATAGAAAAGGGTATGCTGGACAGAGATTGGTCTATTCGAAAGAACACCCAGATCAAAAATTGTTCGTTTTCCAGCAATACCATCACCATGTGGAGAGGGAACAATACGCATTCATTTTACGGGACGGGAAGCATACCTGAAAAACCAAAGAAATTATGGAAATTCAGGACCGCTCAATATTATGAAAGAAGCAAGGACAGGACATGGGAAGGAACAGGGTGGAGCGGTCAGATGAGTCTGTTCGATGGATACCTTTATGCGGGGGCTGTTGATTCTTATCTTTATTGCTTCAATTGCCATACCGGAAAATTGATGTGGAAATATAAAGTGAAAAATTCTATTAAATCATCGGTCTGTCTCTATCAAGACAAGATCATCTTTGGAACAAGAGACAATCATATCTATTGCCTTAACCGGACAAATCAAAAATTGATATGGAAAAAAAAGACCAACGGGGATGTTGATTCTTCGGCCTGTGTTTATCAGAATAAATTATATATAGGGACAGAAGACGGCCGTATCCTTTGCCTGGATCCGGAAACAGGCAAGATCATCTGGAAAAAGCATACCGAAGGAAGCGTAGAATCATCTCCCACTGTTCTTAGCAATATAGTGCTGATATCATCATTTAAAGGATTTTTGTACTGTTTTGACAAAGATAATGGTAAACTCAATTGGAAGTTTAATACTGGTGATGATACCGACTCTTCCACTGTTATCTACAAAGGCAAAATTTATTTGGGATGTGAAAACGGCAAAGTCTATTGTCTGACATTAAAAGGAAAGAAGGTCTGGGAATTCAAGGCGCTTAAAGGGGTATGGGGGACACCGGCATTGAAAGATGACAGACTCTTTGTTGGCTCGGATGATAAATATTTTTACTGTCTGAACACGGCCAATGGCGATGTGATATGGAAATTTAAAGCGAAGGATGGGATCTGGGGCTCAGCCAATGTGGTGGGTGAAAAGGTTATTTTCGGGTGTATGGATGGGTATCTGTACTGTCTTGACATAAATGGAAAATTAAAGTGGAAATTCAATACAAAAGGCGCTATATTTTCATCACCGATAATTGTTGACAGCGTGATCTATATCGGTTCAAGGAATGGTTATATATGGGCCATCGGAGAAGATCCATACAAGAAAGATTCAGTAAATTGAACTGGGAATCATTTAATCTTAAAAAGAAGAGAGTGAAGAGACATTTCAAGCCTGTCCTTATTATCACAGGATTGATCCTGGGACTTTTTTTTATCTCGCTTTTGAACAGGTTCAGTAATGAACTCAGGGCGAAAGAGTTTATCAGCCAGCATCAGGATGCTATCATCTGGGATCAGGACATTAATGAGTTTTTAAAGGCCATACGGGACAGGTTGCTGGCGAAAGACCTTGGAGTAAAAGTCTATACGATAGAAATGGGTGATAACTACTGGAAGATCGCCAATGAGAATAACGTCGATATAGATACTATTCTGGGATGTAATCCTCATATAACAAGCCTGTATTCGAGTATTGGAGAAAGGATCGTGGCCATTAATAAAAAAGGCGTGCTGCACTATGTTCAGGGTGATGAAAATCTTTATATCCTTTCCCGGTGGTATTCCGTGGAGGAATCCGATATTAAAAAACATAACCGGATAGGGTTGTTCCGAACTCTCAGAAAAGGGGATATTGTGTTTATCCCGAATGCCAGACCCCGTGTTTTTACAGAAAAGATGTATAAAAACGTAAAATTAAGGCGTATGTTCGTTGTCCCGACAAACGGGTGGGTAGCGGGAAGGGGTTTTGGAATGCAGATGCATCCCATTCTCAAGAAAATGAGATTTCACAAAGGAATTGATATGAAAGCCCCTAAAGGCACCCCTGTTTTTGCAGCCGCTGATGGTGTTGTTGTGGCGGCCAGCCAGGGTGGAGGCTATGGAAAATTTATCAAGATCGATCATCAGAACGGATATATGAGTGTTTATGCTCACCTGTCCAAGATCTATGTAAGAACCGGAAGCAAGGTGAAGCAGAGGGAATGTATTGGACGGGTGGGAGATACGGGAATGGTCACTGTCGCCCATCTTCATTTTGAGATCCGTAAAAATAACAAGCCTATTAATCCCATGAAATTTTTATGGTAAAAAAGAGGACAGCAGGTTATGGAGCGAAGGAAAAATGTAAGATTTAAACCCGACAGCCATTTTGTTGTCTTAAGTTCAGGCAAGAAAAATAAGGTTGAGGGTTTTATCCGTGATGAATCCTACCATGGGTGTGCGGCTGTTTTTAGAAAACCTTTCCCCTTTAAAAAAGGATCAAAAGTAAAAGCCAGCGTTGGAAAATTACAGAATCTTAATGGTGAGATCAAATGGGTCAAGAATATGGATGATGTGCTGGTTAAAGTGGGGATCTATCTGGTTTAATTACTCTGACGGACGGGTTCGGCTGCTCCAGAACTCAGCCAGGATCGAAGCGGTGATCACGCACCATGTGGCGAAAAGCGCTGAAGGAATAGCCACTTTTTCAGAAAAATGTTTCAAAGCCAGGACAGCACCTAATCCTGCATTCTGCATGCCTACTTCAATGGAAAGGGTTCTTCTTCTTTTAATATCAAATTTATATAATAGGCCTGCCCCATAGCCGCCGGCAAGCCCGGCTAAATTCTGTAAGAAGATACCGGCAAAAAGCACAAAACTCACGCTCAAAAGATAATTTTTATTCAAAGCCACGATCAGGCCGCAAATAAAAGCAATAAAGATGGTTGAAAAGGCCGGGAATATTTCTTGAACGCCTGTGATGATCTTTTTAAAAATATGCCTGATGGCAAAGCCGATAAAAAGAGGAATAATAACGATCTTGATGATACTGAAAAACATGGGCCAGAATTGAATTTGAATGATCGTATGAGCAAAAAGATAAGTAAAAGCAGGAGTTAAAATCGGGGACAGAAGAGTTGATGTGGAGGTCAGCGATATAGAATAAGCCACATCTGCCTTTGCCAGATAGGAAATAACATTACTGGCCATAGCCCCGGGGACGCTACCGGCCAGGATCAGTCCTAAAGCGAGCTCATCAGGAAAGTTTAGAATACGAGAGATCGCATAAGCCGAAGCCGGCATAATACCAAATTGAGCCATCGTCCCTAAAAGGACCAGGTGTGGTTTTTTAATGATAGGCAGAAAATCTTCAAAGTTGAGGACAGCTCCGATTCCCAGCATGGTAAAAGCGAACATCCATTCCAGATAGGGCTGGAACAGGATCAGGCTTTGCGGCCTGTAATATCCGACAAGTACAGCCAGGACAGTCCAGACGGGCAAAAGACGTGTAAATGTTCGCACTATTTTAGACATGGGTCAGGGTATGGCCTAATTTAGCTTTTTTAGCTGCCAGATATTTTTTATTCATTTTATTGGGTTTGACTTCAATAGGGACCTTCTGAACTATCTCCAGTCCGTATCCTTTAATGCCTATGATCTTTCGTGGATTATTGGTTAAAAGTTTTATCTTTCCGACTTTCAGATCCACCAGTATCTGGGCTCCGACTCCATAGTCTCTAAGGTCAGCCGGGAATCCCAAAGCACAATTGGCTTCTACGGTATCCAGGCCTTGCTGTTGAAATTTATAGGCTTTGATCTTATTGACAATACCAATACCACGGCCTTCATGATGGCGCATATAGACTATTACACCTTTCCCTTTTTTTTCAATGATCTTCATAGCCTCATCCATTTGCTCTCCGCAATCGCATCTCAGGGAATGAAAAACATCTCCGGTGAGGCATTCAGAATGGACACGGACCAGGACCGGTTCGTTTTTTTTAATTTTACCTTTTACAAGAGCGATATGGATCGATCTGTCGATTTTATACTCATAAACATAAAGATGAAAATTTCCATATTTTGTAGGTAATTCAGCGTCCGCTACTTTCTCAACCAGTTTTTCTGTTTTTCTTCTGTAATGGATCAGATCAGCGATACTGATGATCCTGAGATCGAATTTTTTTGCCATAGTAACAAGTTCAGGTAATCTGGCCATGGTTCCGTCATCTTGCATTATTTCACATATAACTCCTGAAGGGTCAAGGCCAGCCAATCTCGCTATATCGATGGAAGCTTCAGTATGGCCGGCCCGTTCCAGAACACCACCTGGTTTAGCTTTTAACGGGAATATATGGCCTGGTTTTGTAATATCATCCCCGTGGGTCTGAGGTGATACTAAAAGTTTGATCGTGTGAGCACGGTCATGAGCTGAGATACCGGTCGTTATGCCGGTTCTGGCATCGACAGAGACAGTAAAGTCAGTACCGTAATAATCGGTATTATCCCGGGTCATAGGCTCCAGTTTTAAAAAATTCACTCTCGCCGGCGTCAGGGGCACACAGATCAAACCCCTCCCATATTTTGACATAAAATTAATCGCCTCAGGAGTGATCTTTTGGGCTGCCATGATCAAATCCCCTTCATTCTCTCTGTCAGGGGAATCCACGATAATGATCATCTTGCCTTTTTTGATATCCCGGATGGCTTCTTCGATACTGTCTAATTTGATCTTTTCTGTCATGATAAATACTATAATTCCGAGCCTGAAGGCTTCCCGAGAAATTCTTTAAGAATTTCCGGGACCAAATCCCTGAAATCCCTTTGGGATTTCTAGGGACGGCTACTGACTACTATACTAACCTACCAGCCGAACGCAGTTTGGCTAGTGGGGTGTGGCTTTGTGGAATAATTCCAATGATATCATGATACCCAGAATGACAGCCAGTATATTGACATCAAAATTACGGATAAAAAATTCTGAAACAGATTTAAGAAGATAATTGAAAAGAACAGCCCCGATAAGGCCAATTAAAAAAGCCCCTATAAAATGACCTATAAATTTGTATTTTAGGATATAATAATAAAGAGCACTGACTCCTGCTGTGGCTAAAATGATGACAACAAAGGAAAGGATTACTTTTCCTGTCATATTAATCTCCTTTATATATCAATATTCCCGACTAATTGCTGAAAAGCCCAGATAAACCGCATGGCCGGATCTGAGGACAGATCGAGACTTTCGATATATATTTTAGCATAATGACCTGAAGAGGTTTTCAAAAGGATAACATATCCCTGTTGTACCTGAATAGGTATTTCACTCATCAAATATCCTTCTGTATCAGCCTTGTTCACTTTTTTCCAGTCATCATAATATCCCTTGGACTGGATCTGAGTATTATTTTTCCCGGTTAAAAAAGCCTTTTTACCTGATACATCCTGCACTGTAAATATAAAATCAAAAGGGGCAGATTGACTGAATGCAGTGAAACTGAATCCTTCATTCGTATTTAATACAACAGAGGCCGTACTTTCTATACGTGGTGTAGTAGAGGTTTCGTTACTCGGCTCACTTTTAAAATTCCTTATACTGTGAGCACGACAGATAAAATAATAGGTGATACCGTTTTCTATGGGTTTATCCTCATTATCCCTGTTGATCTCGACAAAGAGGGAGGAGTCAGGATTGATTTCCTTACTGGTTTTCACTATTGTGGGTATCCCGCCGGTAGAAGGATTTTGAACAGGCAGAAGGCTACTCTGACTTTTTAGAGAAGAACTTTTACTGATATAGATATTAAATCCATCAAATTTATCTTCTTTATTATTGCTGAGAAATTCCAGCCGTATTGTTCCGTTTCCAGGATAAGCCTTCAGGTTTGAAGGCGCATTCAGATATTCAGGCTGCACGATCTCTTCAACACCACAGCCGGCTAAAAACAGGATCATCAAAGGTAAGATCAGTTTTTTCATAGGTCAAATTTATGCCAAACTCGGTAAAATGTCAAGGAATTTTAACTCGTTAAAAATAAAGGGAATTAACCACTGGATGCACGGAGTTCCCTGAAACTATTTTTATAATACGAAGATAGATATGCTAAAATTCCTGAATATCTAAAAAATTTTCAGCGGATTCAGCCCCGGGGAATTCCCCGGGAGATAGCCCTTGGAATCATGTAGTGATTCCTAAGGGTGATCTCATTATTTTTCGATGCGCTCGATATCCTTCGAATCTATCCAGCCATTGAATCCATTAGGAAGTGAGATCTGGGTCCATCTTTGACTATAGTTTCTTTCCCTTACTTTCGTTCCTTCATGCAGAGTGAATATAACAGTAAAATCCTGACCGGGACCACTTCTCACCTCGCTTTCTGAAGCCAGGACAACACTGTCTATATGATTCTGGGCATGATAGACTTTGATCATAAACAGGATAAGAAAGAAAAGGAAGGCCATGACGATTGTCGGAAAAATACGGGCGGCCAGGCTTCGGTATAACACATTTTTTACCAGCCATTTGACAGCAAAGATGGCGACCAGAAGCCAGCTGAGGATAAAGACAAAGATAAAAAGAATATTGACATTGAATAGATCGTATACAAAAAATATGATCTTTGTGAACGGATTGTATTCCATTTCCTGGATACTGTCTACTTTTAGATTTTCTGCAAATTCCAGGTTGAACTTTACATCTCTGTCACGGGGAAGATATAATCTGGCCCGCTCATAATTTAAAATGGCCTCACCCAGCTGCGAGTTTTTAAAATAAGCATTCCCCAGGTTGTAATAAAGGTAGCCGTTTTTTACGCCTTTTTGCTTTATCGATTCATAGATCCCTATGGCTTTTTCATAGTTGCCTGTTTTATAGTTTTTATTGCCTTGTTGAAATAGTTCGTTGACCGGACTTGGTTCGGAGAGCAAAGGAGAAAACCATAACAGCATGATAAAAAATATGATCGGTTTTATTTTATTGAACCATTCGATAATCGTTTCTCTCAGAGATCTTTCTTTCAAACTCGATGATTCCATATCATTGAAAAGTCCCTTTATTTCATTTAAAAGAGTTTCATATTCTGTTTTTCCTGCTTTAGCCGGGGCATAACGGATCATATTCGCCTTATGGTATAAATCTGTGATAGATGTTACCAGGGCAAGGGGAACGTTCTCTTTTTCCAGTGATTTTTTAATCTCATCAATGACCAGGCTGGCGGAGGGTATATTCAGTTTGTCCCCGATATAACCGGTTAAAAGCTTTTCAAAATCATAAGCGATATCTATCAAATGGTGTGACCGTAACTTCTTTTCAATATCCATTATTCTTTTTCGTGCCAGTTTAAACGCACGGGAAGCCCGTGCAAATTTTATATCTGTTTCCATCTTTAATTTGTAACGGGAATAATAATAGATAAACCCAAGGGCAAAGAAAGGGAAAAGAACAAGGAGAAAAAAGCCCTTTTTCCTGTGGATATAAGCCCCCTCATTTTTTATACGGGAGACCTCTTTGATAAAACGGATGTCCTTCCCTACCATCTCAACGGGTGTTGAACCTGACCTGGTGATCGCTATACTGGCCGGCCCGGGTTGGGCATAAAGTTTAATCAGAGATGTTTTTAAAGTCATATACTTTTTTTTCATATAATTAAAATAAGAGAAACGGAACGGATTGATCCTTATCTCCCCGGCTGTATCGGGGATCAGGATATACTCAAAGGCTTTACTGCCTGTCAGGCCGGCAGGCGTTCGATTGATATTGATGGAGGAAGAAGAATCATAAAGTTTGACCTTCTCCCATGTCGGGGGCAGGGGCTCATTTATGGTCTTAATATTGCCTGTCCCGGAGATAACGACCTTGAGGACAAAAGGTTGATTCTGTTTGATCTTTGTGGTGGACAGTTTGGTGGATATCGCGAAATGTCCGACACACCCTTTAAAATCTTCAGGCTTGCCTTTATCGGGAAGGGGAAGGACACGGATTGAAAGGTCGTTCGCTTCCCTGATGACTCTTTTAGAGAAAAGAGAGAATAGATCGTCGATAATGAATTGAAATTTTGTTTTTCCTATTCTATGGACTCCCGAGGAGGTGGGGAAGAGGATTTTTCTCTCGAGAACCAGGGTCCTGTACTTTTTACTGTTAAGTGTCTCGATGGAGGATTTGATCTTCTGGGGCGGCGGGATATCCTCCACCCAGAACCCTGTAAAGGGGGGACTTTCTTTCCCATAATTATGACTGAGAGTGGCATTATTGATATAGAGCTTGTACTGGAAATTGACCGGCTCATTGATATAGGCTGTACTTTTATTTATCAGCGCTTTGACAAAAACTTCGGATTGCTCTCTCTGACGGAAGACCTGTTCTTCAATAGTGGGTGTTTTACCTGGTTTTTTCCCCCTTTCCTTGACCACTTTAATGGTGATGGGTTGTGATTGATAGACCTTTCCCTGATATTCTATCTTGGCGGATCCAATGGTAAAGCTGCCCTCCTTTTGAGGGATAACAGCATAATTGTATATGACAGACGAGGAAATGACCCCATTAATGAATTGGAAGGAGGATGAAGTCCCGGCATTATAAATCTGGAAATCAGCAAAAGAAGGCAATTGAGGTTTGGGTAAATTTCCGGCTTTACCTGATACCGTGATAGAATAGTTAATGCGTTCTCCAATCGCGGCTTCTGTTTCACTTACAGACGCTTCGATCGAGATGTCCTGGGCCGAAAGGTGAACGGACAGGATATAGAAAAGTAATAGAAAAAGTATACTACCAATCCTTTTCAATGACAACCCCCTTGATTTTAACTTTTTTTACCTTTTTCTGGGTTTTCTTTTCTTCGTCTTTAAGGGCTTCTAAAAGCCGCTGAGCTTCTTCTTTTGACATCTTTTTGTTATCTGATTGCTCGGGCCCCTGGTCTTCTCCTTTTTTCTGTTGCCCCTGAGGTGTTTTGGGTTTCTGATCTTGATCCTGTTCTTTTTTTTCGTGCCGGGATGAGGAGGAAGGTTGCATCATCTGCTGCATTCTTTTCAAAGCGATCTGAAT
This sequence comes from Spirochaetota bacterium, assembly GCA_016931325.1. Lineage (GTDB taxonomy): Bacteria > Spirochaetota > JAHITG01 > JAHITG01 > JAFGFC01 > JAFGFC01. The sequence continues at coordinate 9,086 of JAFGFC010000134.1, forward strand.
ATTATATTTTGCATCTTCATTGTCAGGATTCAGTTTTAGAACCTGTTTGTAATGGTCAATGGCTTTAGGATAATCATGGAGCCGGAAGTAGGCATTACCCATATTATAGAATGTCTTTTCCATTATTTTTTTATCCTGTGCATTTACCTTTTGATACTCTTCCAAACTTTTATCATAAAGCCTTTTTTTATAATATACATTTCCCATATTGTAATGAAGAATGGGGGAATGCGGGTTTTCCAGCAGAGCCGCCGTATAGGTCTTTAATGCCTTGCTGTATTCTTCTTTTTTATATAAACGGTTAGCCTTATTATTATTAAAAGCCGGATTGGCCATGACTGATTTGATAAACAGGAAGGTCATTAAGAACAGAATGATTTTACCCTTCATTTTTTCTCTCCCGTAAAAATATCTCCCAGATAAGGAAGAGTACAGCGGGCAAAAGAAAATACTGGAATCTATCTTCTTTTTGGGTGAATTGTCTTCCATAGATCTTTTTTCGTTCCATTTTGAGTATATCGTCATAAATTTTATTTAGTTCAATCTCTCCTTCGGTGGCCCGGTAATATTTACCCCCTGTTTTTTGAGCGATCTTTTCCAGGGTCATCTCATCCAATCGTGATAGAACCGGATTTCCTTTTTTATCTTTTTTATACCCCATGATAACACCCTCATTTTTCAAAGGGATCAGATCACCTGAGGTAGTTCCTATGCCGATCGTAAAAATAACGACCCCTTCTTTTTCAGCTTCTTCAGCCGCCTGCAGAGCCTCACCCTCATGGTCTTCCCCATCGGTCAAAAGGATCATCACCTTATATTTTCGTTCCACTTCAGGATAAGACCTGGTGGCTAACTGGATCGCTTTTCCAATATCAGTTCCGGGAACAGGGATAGAGTCAGGACCGACAATATCCATATACATTTTAGCCGCCGCATAATCTATGGTGAGGGGGCATTGCAGAAAGGATGTCCCGGCAAAGATAATGATACCGATTTTATCACCTTTCAGTATATCAATGAACTCTTCTATCTCGTGTTTGGCTTTTTCCAGACGGTTGGGCACCATATCATTGGCCAGCATGCTCTTGGAGACATCCAGAATAACAAAAAGGTTCAATCCCTTCCGGGACATTTTTTGTAATTTCGTACCAAATTGAGGACGGGCCAGGGCCATAAAGAGAAAGAACAGAGAAAGGGTTAAAAGGAGGGCCTTGTGAGTATATCGCTTGAAACTGATATTAGGGGAAAATTTTTTTAAAAGAGCCAGGGAAGCGAATTTGGACAATAATCTCATTTTTAATTTTCTGGCAAAGGAGAACACAAAGATCAGAGCGGCCAGGATAATGAGCATGAAATAGATGATGTTTTCATGTAAAAATTCCATATCGTTACGGCACCTTGATAAAAATAATATTTTCCAGAACAATATAACATAAAATGAAAAACAAGGCAATCCATAAAAGAAAACCAAACAGTTCATTATACTGGAAAAATTGTCTTGCCTTTATTTTTGTCTTTTCCAGAGAATCTATTTTTTGATATATCCTCTTTAGTGATCCGGCGTCAGTAGCCCGGAAATATTTTCCACTGGTGATAAAAGCGATCTCCTTCAATGTCTTTTCATCCAGTTTTGTCAGAACAAAGGACCCATCTTCATTTCGAAAATACTGTTTACCGAACCGGGGATGAAAGAAGGGGATAGGGGCTCCGCCGAGTTTACCCACTCCCACCGTATAGATCTTGATATTCATAGCTGAAGCCGCCTGTGCGGCGGTTACGGGATCAATGAGCCCGCTGTTGTTCTCGCCATCTGTTAAAAGAATAATAACTTTACTTTTCGCCCGGGAAGGCTTTAATCGATTGACACAGTTGGCCAGGGCCATTCCGATAGCCGTACCATCATCGATCATACCGAAGCGGATCTGCTTTAAATAATCAAGAATAATATTGTAATCAAAAGTGAGAGGACTCTGAGTAAAACTTTCCCCGGCAAAGATAACCAGCCCCATGCGATCTGTTTTTCTGCCTTTGACAAAATCAGAGAGTACTTTTTTTGCAACGGTCAACCGGTTATTGGGCTTGAAGTCCTCAGCCATCATACTTCCGGAAATATCAAGGGCCAGCATAATGTCGATCCCTCTCATTTCCGTCTCAAGTGACCGCTGACCAGCCTGAGGTCTGGCCAGGGCCAGGATCATGAAGAAAAGAGCCGCTAATTTCAGGATTAAAATGTATTTTCGGTAGGGAAAACGGGAAGGGGTCTTCAATTCTTTTATTTTTTCCAGAGAAGGGTATTTAATGGCAGAAAAATATTTATACGATTTGTGAAAAAATATTAACCAGATAAGAAATCCAAGAACAGGCAAAAAGATAAAAAGATAAAAGCCACTATAGAATCTCATGCTTTGCTTGTGCTCCCCGATCGTTTGGTCCTGTTAATGATATTTCGAGCCAAAGGGACGATTTGATTGATCTGTGCTTTTGCAGGGATATATTTGGCAAATTTAACCATATCCGATTCATCAAAAAAATAACAGAGGTTCTTGAATACTTCTTTGGAATAGAGCTGGCTTTTGATTTCCTCCAGGATCTCGTATGAGGTCCTTTCCATTGTAGGAATGGAATATCTCCTGTGCAGATAGTACCGCAGGATCTCGTTCAGCTCGAAGTAAAACTGTTTTATTTTTCCCTGCGAGAGATAATTTTTCTTTAAAAGATCATTGATCCTTTCCAGGGCCTGGATATCTTCTTCTATCGATGGAATGAGCGGTTGTTCTGTTCTTTCTTTTCTTTTTGATATTTTTTCCAGCAGACAGTAGATAAGCCAGGAGGATATTCCAAGGATAAACAGTGAAAAAAGAGCATAAAGCCATTCACGAGCAGGCATATCTTCAGTCCCGGCTATGTCCCGGATGTCATCTTTGTCATCAGCCCGGGAGGGAACGGGTATTATTTTAATGATGATAGGCTCGGATTGGACCCATCCCTTTTGCCCTTTCCTGTTCAGATAAGTAATATCCAGTGGGGGGATCTCGAATTCTCCCAGATTAAAGGCCGATAGGATATACTCGAGTTTTTTTGCAAAGACGCCTTCCTGATCCTCATCAGACACGTTATAATCTATTATTTCAAAAGAACCTAATTTTACACCTGAAGGAGGAAGATCGACCTTTATATCTTTTTCATACGTGATGAGGATCCTGTATCTTATCAGATCGCCGATATGAGCCACGGATTTATCCACTTCTGTTTTTACTGACAGGGGGCCGGCTCCAAGTTCTATGGCAGACAGAAAAAATAGAAAAAAAAGAAAACGCTTCAAAATGTTCATCATAAACCTGTGATCTTGATTAAAAAAATTGTCATATATAAAATTTTCAACATCATGGGCCTGAAGGCTCGCTTCTTACCATCCGGTTTCATCGGTATCGCTTTTCCCTCATTCTGAAAAAAGAGATCAATGGATTGACATAGGACTGTTCTGTGGTAATAATGACCTCATCACATCTTATGGATTGAAAAAATTTTGACCTCTGGTTTGAATAATTTTCATTCATTCCCTGGAATGTGTTTTGAAGCAAGGGATGGGATGAATCGATATAAAGGTCTTCTCCTGTTTCCGAGTCTTCCAGAACGACAAAGCCACAGGACGGCAGAATTTTTTCCCGTGGATCGACCAATGTGATAACGATAAGATCGTGTTTTTTATTTGTTATTGAGATAGACCTGGTAAAATCAGGGGAATGAAGATCCGAAATGAGAAATACGATAGATTTTCTTTTTGTCACCCTGTTCAGATATTCCAATGTCACGTTAATATCAGTTTTGGTATGGCAGGGCTTGAAATAGAGGATTTCTCTTATCAGCCTTAAGATATGGGAACGACCTTTCTTGGGAGGGATATATTTTTCGATCTGATCGGTAAATATGATCATACCGACTTTATCATTATTCTTGATGGCAGAAAAAGCCAGCAGAGCGCTGATTTCAGCGGTGATCTCTGATTTTAATTGATTCCTGGTTCCGAACCGGGAAGAGGCTGACATATCGATCAGAAGCATAACGGTCAATTCACGCTCTTCAGAAAATTTTTTAATATAGGGAGATCCCATTCTCGCCGTAACATTCCAGTCTATCATACGGATATCATCCCCGATGCTATATTCCCTTACTTCGGAAAATTCCATTCCCCGCCCTTTAAAGATGGAATGATATTCCCCGGCAAAAAGGTCCCGGACCAGCTTTCGGGTTATGATCTCTATTTTTTTAACTTTTTGAAATATTTCCTGCGGGATCATTTTAAGGCACTTCGATCGTATCAAAGATTTTTTTCACGATATCATCGGATGAGATATTCTCTGCTTCCGCCTCATAGGACAGAAGGACCCTGTGCCTGAGAACATCCGGTCCGATAATTCGTACATCTTCAGGGGTAACATATCCCCTGTGTTTTAAAAACGCGTTGGCTTTGGCGGCTGTTGTCAGATAGAGGGAAGCCCGGGGGGAGGCTCCCCACTGGATCAGGTCTTTCAGATCTTTCAGCTTGTAGTTTTGAGGCTGGCGTGTGGCAAATACAAGGTCAAGGATGTAACCCACTATCTTTTCATCAATATAAATGGAATCAATGATCTGCCGGGCTTTCAGGATCTCCTCAGGTTTTACGATCCCCTTCACCTCGATCTTGTTCCCTACGGTATAGCGGTGGATGATCTCATTCTCTTCTTTTTTATCAGGATAGGTTATTTTTAATTTAAGCATAAAACGATCCACCTGAGCCTCAGGCAGCGGGTAGGTCCCTTCCTGTTCAATGGGATTTTGCGTGGCTAATACTAAAAATGGTTCACTTAACAAAAAGGTGGTTTCCCCGATGGTGACCTGTCTTTCCTGCATGGCCTCCAGAAGGGCCGATTGTACCTTAGCCGGAGCTCTGTTTATTTCATCAGCCAGAATAAGATTTGTAAAAATGGGTCCTTTTTTTGTAACGAATTGACCGGTCCTCTGGTTAAATACAAGTGTTCCGATCAGATCAGCCGGTAAAAGGTCAGGAGTGAATTGTATCCTTTGAAAGTTCGTTCTTATTGTTCCGGCCAGTGTTTTAACGGCCAGCGTTTTGGCCAGTCCGGGGACGCCTTCAAGCAGGATATGTCCTCCGCTCAAAAGACCGACAAGAAGTCTGTCGATCATATAATCCTGACCCACAATGGATTTTTTTATTTCCGATTTAATATCGTCAACAAATTTGCTGGCTCTGATCACTTTGAGATTCAACTCTTTAATTGCTTTATCCATAATCTATCCTCCTAAAGATGTAACGACCGCGTATCATTATCCGGATCGCACTATAATGTAATTTTTACATAAAAAAATGTCAAGTATCTAAAAAATATCTTGATAGTTTACTTTGGATTATGTTAATTAGGTCTTTTCCTTTGCAATAAAAGTCAAAATTGGCCGATAATAAGAACAATGGTACGTAAGATCATTTTATGCCTCTCATGTTGCGCTATAACCGCCTCATGCTCGATCAAGAATATTTCACGGGTCAATGTCTGTCATACCCTTGTTGAATTAAAAGGAAATTTTAAACTGGTCAATGTAAAAAAAAGGGATTATCTCATCCAGCAGATCCTGTATAAAAATAAAGCGGGGAATATCTTTCAAAAGCATAACGATCACTTTGGATACTGGTACAGGATAAGAAGGGGCGACAGTCTGTATCGAATCTCGAAACGAGCGGGAGTCACGATAACACATCTGGCCAAAGTGAACCAGATAAGCCGAAAGGCGAAATTACGCCTGCATGGTTTTCTTTTTATTCCGGTGAGTGAAACCTATCTGGAAAAATATACGGAAAAACTTCAAATACAGTTCAAAGCGGGGAAATTCATCTGGCCTTTATGGGGGCGTATAACCTCTAAATTCGGCCTGAGGTGGAAACGGCTTCATAAGGGGATCGATATAGCCGCTCCCCTTGGCACAAAGATCGTGGCTTCTGATAATGGTCAGGTGACCTTTTCAGGAAAGAAGAAAAAATACGGATATATTATTATTATTGACCATATTAATGATTTTCAAACACGCTATGCCCATCTGTCAAAGCCCCTGGCAAAACTAGGTGATACCATTCAAAAAGGTCAGGTGATCGGATTTGTGGGTAAGACCGGAAGGGCTACAGGGTATCATCTTCATTTCGAAATACGCTTCATGGGTCAACCTGTTGATCCACAGGATTATCTTCCGGACGCTCCTAATGATCTGGTCAAGATCTATTCGAAGGAAGCCTTCGGGGGGTTGCGACCTTGAACACAGAGTTTAAAGCGAGAACCAAAAATTAATGTTCTGTGATCTCCGGTGTTCAAGATTTTTATTGACTTTCTGCTTTAAATAATTAATTTGTAGCGGACTTTATGAGTACCCGGCGTCTCAGAAGTAAACATCTTCTCGATATTGAATCTTTAACAAAAGAAGAGATCGAATTAATCCTCGATACAGCCGTGCCTTTCAAAGACCTTTTTACCAAATCAGTAAAGAAAGTCTCTTTTCTTCGAGGTAAGACCATTGTCAATATCTTTTATGAACCTTCAACCAGGACAAGGACTTCATTTGAGATCGCTGAGAAGCGGCTCAGCGCTGATGTGGTCAATATTACCGTATCTGAGAGCAGTGTAAAAAAGGGGGAAAGTCTTCTGGATACGATCAGAACACTTCAGGCCATGAAGGCGGATATTATGGTGATGAGACACTCCTGCCCCGGAGCATGCCATCTTTTGGCCAGCCGGCTTAACGCTTCTTTTATCAATGCCGGCGACGGGCCTCATGCTCATCCGACACAGGCCCTGCTTGATATTTTTACCATAAGGGAAAAATTGGGCAGGGTCAAAGGAATCAATGTGGCGTTGATCGGAGATATCACGTTCAGCCGTGTGGCCCGTTCGAATATCTGGGGTTTGAAAAAACTGGGAGCCAATGTTCGCGTGATTGGCCCGGCCACATTAATTCCCAAAGATATAGAAAAAATGGGTGTTAAAGTCTATCATAATCTTGAAAAAGGACTGGAAGGAATTGATGTGATCAATATTTTGAGGATCCAGAGAGAAAGACAACAGCAGATGCTTTTCCCCACGATAAGGGAATATAACCGGTTATTCGGTATAGACGAGACAACACTGCGCAGGACGGATGTTCTGGTTATGCATCCCGGTCCGATGAACCGTGGAATAGAGATCTCTGATTATATCGCTGATTCTCCTCAGGCTGTTATCTGTCAGCAGGTGACTAATGGGGTGGCTGTCAGAATGGCGGTTCTTTACCTCATTGCCGGCGAAGGTGATTTAAATGAAATTAATGATTAAGAATGGTCGTGTGGTTGATCCCTTTGAAAAACTTGATGAAAAGCTGGATGTCCTTGTTGAAAATAATCTGATCAAAAAAATAGGGAAAAATATCAATACAAAAGCAGATCAGGAATATAATGCTTCCGGCAAAATAGTCTGTCCGGGACTCGTGGATATGCATACTCATCTCAGAGAGCCTGGATTTGAAAGCAAGGAAAAGATATCAACAGGTACAAAAAGTGCCGCTCTGGGTGGTTTCACTTCAGTGATATGCATGGCCAATACCGACCCTGTGATCGATAATCAGGCTACCGTAAAGCTGGTCCATTATATAGCCGAGAACGAAGGCGTGGTAAAAGTCTTTCCTGTGGCGGCCATAACAAAGCAAAGTCTGGGAGAGGAGCTGACAGAATTTGGGGACCTCTATCGTGTGGGTGTGGTTGGTTTTTCGGATGACGGGCATCCGGTGATGAACGCCGAGATCATGAGGCGGGCCTTGGAATATGCCCTGATGTTTGATGTTCCAATAATGGATCATTGCGAGGATCTCGACCTTTCATCTCAGGGTATGGTCAATGAGGGATATTATTCAACAGTCAGAGGTCTAAAGGGGATCCCCACCATTTCGGAAAGTATTATTGTGGGTCGGGATCTGCTTCTGGCAAAGTATACGGGAGGCAAGATCCACCTTCAGCATGTAACAACAAAAGAATCAGTTAATCAGATAAGAGTGGCTAAAAAAGAAGGTGTCAACGTAACGGCCGAGGTGACGCCGCATCATATCTCTTTAACAGATAAAGAGATCATCAATTATGACACAAATTACAAGATCAATCCCCCTTTACGCAGCGAGGAGGACAGAAAAGCTTTGCTGAAAGGCCTGAAGGATAACACTATTGATGTTATTGCCACAGACCATGCCCCCCATACAGTTTTTGAGAAAGACCAGGAGTTCAACCATGCTCCCTTTGGGATTATTGGGCTGGAAACAGCCATCCCCCTCATCTTTATGAACCTGGTAGAAAAAAAAGCCCTGGGTATAAGCCAGGCTCTGGAAAAAGTGACGAAAAACCCCTGCAGGATAATGAAAATAAGGAAGAATGGGTTGAGGGAGGGAGAAGTGGCCGATATAACGGTTATCGATCCTGAATTGCAGCTGGTTTACACCAAAAAGATGATCGTTTCAAAGGGAATGAATTCGCCTTTTATCGGAAAAAAATTAAAAGGATTTCCCACCCTGACTGTTGTAAATGGAAAAATCGTAATGAAGGACAGACGCCTTTTATAAAATTTGACAGGGCTTAAACACAGTGGAAAGAAAGATATTTTTTGAAAAAGCAAGATTAAAAGAGAATAGAAAAATAGGCCATAATTTTTATTTGTTAAAGTTTATCACTTCAGTAAACCCTGTCGTGATAAGTCCCGGGCAGTTTGTCGATCTAAGGATAAGGGATAATCATGATCCCCTATTAAGACGGCCTTTCTCTATTTTTAACTATGAAAAAGGGATTATGTCTGTTCTTTACAAGATCCAGGGCAGAGGGACAGGCATGCTCAGCTCTTTAAAAAAGGGAGATATGATAGATTATATTGGGCCTCTGGGAAACGGATTTCATCCTTTTAAAATCGGAAAAACCTTAAGCGTGGCCGGTGGGATCGGAATGGCCGGTCTTTTTTACCTGCAGAAAATATTCAACTCTATTCCTCTTCTCATAGGATTAAATGAAAAAAGCGATGCTTTGGCTTTGCTGGATCTGTTAAAGGAAAGCAGGATACAGCAAAATCGAGTTCATATCGCTGTGATGGAAAAAACTCCGGAATTTTTTACAGGGACAGCCACCGATCTTTTGCAGACTTTTTTGAAACGCACAAAATACGATTTGATCCTTTCCTGTGGACCTGAAGCCATGATGCATTCTGTTTACAAGATCGCTGTGAAGAAAAATATAGCCACACAATTTTTACTTGAAAGGATCATGGGCTGCGGTATGGGTGTTTGCCAGGGCTGTACAGTGAAAGTAAAAGAAAAAGGGCGTTTAAATAATAAACTGGTTTGTAAGGATGGCCCTGTTTTCAGTGGCGAAGAAATAGTATGGACATGAAGATAAAAATAGGATCCAGTGAGTTTAAAAATCCAATTTTTGCAGCATCGGGAACGTTTGGCTACGGTGAAGAATTCAGCCGGATCATTGATATCAATAAACTGGGAGCGATCGTGACCAAAGCTGTTACCCTGAAACCCAGGAAAGGGAATGAAGGGCTTCGTATCGCTGAAACACCGGCGGGCATGATCAACAGGATCGGTCTTGAAAATGTGGGGCTGGATGCCTTTATCAATGAAAAGTTAAAATTCCTTTCCTCCCTGAAAACCGGGATCATTATCAATATAGCCGGTGAGACAAAAAATGAGTATGTGGCCCTGGCCAAAGTCCTGGGCGGCCTGGCCGGTATCCATGCTCTGGAAGTCAATGTCTCCTGCCCCAATGTGGAAAAAGGAGGCATAGAATTTTCTCAGGATCTGATCCAGTTCAAAGAACTGATCAAAGCCGTAAGAAAAGCCACAGAAATGCCATTGATCGTGAAACTTTCTCCCTCTGCAGGTGATATTTTAACCTTTGCCAAACTGGCCAGGGATGAAGGGGTGGATGCGATTACCGTGAGTAATACCTTTAAGGCTTCTCTGATCGATACAAAATCACAAAAAATATACATTCAGGGAGGGCTTTCCGGTCCGGCTATATTCCCATTGGCCCTTTCTAATGTTATCCAGGTCTGTAAGAATATTGATATCCCTGTTATCGCTTCAGGCGGTATACACAGTGTCGATACGGCTCTGCAATTTTTCATTGCCGGAGCCAAAGCCGTTCAGATAGGAACATTCAATTTTATCCAGCCGGATATCGCCTTGCAGATCATAAAAGGTATCACAACCTTTATGAGAGAGAAAAAGTTGTCCTCTATCAATCAGATTATAGGAAGCCTGCCATGAATCAATTCATAGAAAAATTAAACAGGGCTGTTCAGAAGAACAGATCTTATCTGTGTGTCGGTCTGGATACAGATTATAACAAGTTGATGTTTAAAAGTCACGGTATCGCCGGATCAATCGTTCGTTTTAACAGGCGGATCATTGATGTTACAAATGATCTTGTCTGTTGCTATAAGATCAATTCAGCGTTTTATGAGGCCTATGGAGTGCAGGGCATCGAGGCTTTAAAAAGAACCATCGATCATACAAAAGATATCCCTGTGATCCTGGATTTCAAGCGTTCGGATATAGGATCCAGTGCCCGGCTTTATACTCAATTTGGGTTTGATTACTTGAAGGCTGATGCTTTGACCGTTATCCCCTATATGGGGATCGACACCATTGATATTTTCAGAGAATTCAAGGACAGGTTCGTCTTTGTGGTGGCCGCTACCTCCAATCCCGGCTCAAAGGATTTTCAAATGTTCGGGAACAAGAACCCTCTTTATTTACAGGTGATGAAGAAATGTAGGTCGACTGACCGGTTTAAGAATACAGGTTACGTTGTGGGAGCGACCTTTCCGGCAAAGATAAAACAATTACGAGAGAAAGGATTCAATGAACTGTTTCTTATTCCCGGCATTGGGGCTCAAAAAGGGGATATCAATAAAAGTATCCGTTATGCTTTTTTAAATAAAGGTCGGGCTATTTTTAATGTCTCACGAATGATCATCTATCAGAAAGAGAAAAAGAGCTATTTTAAAGATGTGAGGCAAAAAGCATTGGAATATTCCGGTCTTTTCAGGTTGATCAAGTGATCAGACCTCATTTCAATTTTTTGATCAATTGATCAGCTAAAAACTTACCTCCCTGAATCATTCCTCCAAACACGGGACCCATCCTGGGTGTGGCCATGACATTGTTAGCTGCCATTCCCACCACCCATAATCCTTGAAAGACCTCGGTTGTATTTTTTACAACCGTCTCTTCTCCCAGATCAGCATACATCGATTGCTCACCGGGAACAGACCCCGTCGGAGAAGCGATCTTTATTCCCAGTTTTTTTGTGACAAGGCCGCAGATCTCGGCAGGATGCCCTGTTCCATCTACCAGTGCTTTTGAATGAACGGCCAGCGGGTCTACATGCAGGCCGAGATGCTCTATGGGGGAATACTGAATAACCGCCCCGCAGACGAGCTTTTTCCCTTTCTTTTCACGGAACATGACATCAACCACTTTGACAAGATTAAATATCGTCGTGCCCAGAAGAGTGGTCTTGGCGATCAGCATGGAAGCCAGATGGACACTGTCAGTTGTGTAATATTCATCCTGATAATGGGAATAGGCTACCCCTATTTCATCTAGAATGGGCAAACAGGATTTTTGAACAACAACCTCATTGAACATCATACCTCCGCCCCATACTCCACCACCCGGAGCGAGTTTGCTTTCAAATATAACCGCTTTCAACTTGGCTTGAGAAAGATAATAGGAAGCGACCAGATTGGAAGGACCGGCTCCTACCAGGATCACGTCTGTATCAATGGCACTTTTTAATTTATTGTAATATTTTTCAATAATAGCCTGAGATATAATTCGTTCATCCAGTTTCATTTTATTCTTCCTCGCTTTTTTTAAAATCAAGGGATGCTTTAATAAACGCACTGAAAAGAGGATGAGCCCTGTCAGGTCGGGATTGAAACTCGGGGTGAAACTGTACCCCTATAAAGAAGGGGTGCCGGGGCAGTTCAATGATCTCAACCAGATCTTTTTCTTTATAAAGACCACTGAAAACCATTCCTGAATCGGAAAATATCTTTCTGTATTGATTATTGAATTCATACCTGTGTCGGTGGCGTTCTGTGATCTCATCCTGTTTATAGATACGGTAGGCTTTTGAATCCCTTTTAAGATGACAGAGATAACCGCCTTTTCTTAATGTTCCTCCGATCTGTTTGATATTTTTTTTAGTCTCAATGATATCGATAACAGGGTCATGGCAGTCTGTTTTAAATTCTGTAGAGTGGGCGTCATGTTTATGCAGGACATGCCTGGCGTATTCTATAATGGCACATTGCATCCCCAGGCACAGGCCTAAAAAAGGTATCCCGTGCTCTCTGGCCACTTTTATAACCTGGATCTTGCCTTCTATCCCCCGTTCCCCGAATCCACCCGGCACTAAAAGTCCACAAATATCCTTTAAATCGGTTTTATCATGGATAAATTCCGACTGGATCCATTTTATCTGCACGAGCACATTATTCTCTATACCGCCGTGAGTCAACGCCTCAATAACGCTTTTATACGCATCATGTAACTCGACATATTTTCCCACCAACCCGATGGTGATCCTGTTATGAATCTTATTGATCTTTTCTACCATTTTATCCCACTGTTGATCGTTTTTACTGGCTTTGATCTGTATTTTATCTAAAAGCACTTTATCCAATCCCACTTTTTTAAAATTAGTAGGAATTTTATAAATATTATCAACATCAACAGCCTGGATCACAGCTTCTTTCTCGACATTACAAAAAAGGGAAAGTTTTTCTCTGATACTGTCAGGTAAAGGCTTTTCTGTCCGGCATAATAATATATCAGGCTGAAGTCCGAGTTCATTCAAGGTCTTAACGGAATGCTGAGCGGGTTTGGTTTTCAGCTCCCCGGCTGTTTTTATATAAGGGACCAGGACCAGATGGATATGGAGAACATTTTTCTTCAGTTTCAATTTCATCTGCCTTATGGCTTCCGTGAAGGGTTGACTTTCAATATCACCAATGGTACCGCCCAGTTCCACCAGAACAGCCTGATAACGATTATTCCTGTTGGTTCCCTTGATCCGCAAAATAATCTCTTCAATAACATGAGGGACGACCTGTACTGTTTTTCCCCTGTAATCCCCCATCCTTTCCCGCTGTATCACGGAATAGTAAATTTGCCCGGTAGTAAAATTATTTATTCGGGTAAGTTTAATCCCCACAAATCGTTCATAATGACCGAGATCCAGATCCGTTTCGGCTCCATCTTCAGTCACATAGACTTCTCCATGTTGATAGGGACTTAATGTGCCGGGGTCAACATTAATATAAGGGTCGATCTTGAGAAAAGTGACCTTGATCCCCCTGTTTTTGAGTATCCTTCCAATAGAGGCGGTCGCAATACCTTTCCCCAAAGAGGAAAGCACACCGCCTGTGACAAAGACATATTTTGTCATTGTCTCTCCTAAAAAATTTTTGTTCTAGTTTAACAGATTTATTTTCAAAAGTCTACAATAATTTCCCGTATCTTCAAATTTTTACTCATATATCAAATCGAAATGCTTTTTACATAAAAGTTTAAAAAAATTGACCTACTTGACATTTTAAAATATTATGATAAATTATCTTTAGAACAAAAGAGAGGTAGTAAATGGGAGAGGATGAAAAAGTACCGAAAGAGGAAGAAAGCAGTGAAAATATAGAGGAAATAGAAAAAATACTCCACGGTCTTGATACAGATTTTTCACAGCTGTCCGGAAAAGAGCCAGCTATTCCGGTCACACCTCCTGCGCCATCGCCTCCAAAAGAAAAGAAAAAAGAACCTCCTGTCCCCGTTCCTCCTGCCGTTAAGGACCAGATCCCTCCACCGGAAGAAGAACCACCAACGCCACAGGAAGTGGCTCCAGTGACAACTCAGGAAGCAGAAGCGTTAACAACCGAACCGCCGCCTCAGCCTGAGGAAGTGGTTCAAGCTCAACCACCCATTCCCGAAAGTGAGGAAAAATCTTCCATGACAGATGAATTATTATCCGGACTGGAAGAAATGGCGCCGTCCCCCACCCCCCCCGCTCCTGCTCAGGAAGTCATGCCTCCCCCTGAATCGCCTCCTGAAGAGTTCCCGGCTTTACAGAAAGAGGTCTCTGAACCTTCCGAAGAAGTGTCACCGCCTGTTCCTGAAGAAAAGGAAAAAGAAGGGATCAGTGAAAAAGAGGCCTTGAAAATACATAAAAGGATCTCTTCTTTATCCCCTCCGTTAAAGAAAACCATCAAAGATATTATTCTAAAGGACAGGCTGAAAAAGGATGATATCGACTTTCTTATGCATCTGCTTTTACAGGAGGCAACAGAAAGCCAGATAAAGAACTATCTGGTAAAGATCGGGGTTCGGATCATACCGTTAAAAGAGCCGGGGTTGCTTAAAAGAAAAAGGATAAAACCCACTATCTTTGATATTATAAAACACGATTTTGTGCCTATTGTCCGGCTTGCTCTTTTTGTCATCGCTCTGGCTGTTCTCCTTTATGTGTCTGTTTTCCGGTCCATGATGAAATCACAGCGAGCGAGATCATTGATCAGTCGAGGCGTGGAATATATCCAGAAAGATGATCCGGAAAATTTTAAAAAAGCGGAAGGTCTTTTTAACGAGGCATTAGATCTAAAACAGGATTATTATGAAGCCTATACCCGATACGGGGTGGCTTATCAAAAAGTAAAGAAATATATCCGTTCGGAAGAAAAATTTCAGTCGCTCATCAAGGAAAATCCGGAATATAAAAATGGCTATTTCGGTTTGGGTCGCCTGTACCGTGAAGAAGGCAAATACCCGGAAGCGATCAAGCAATTCCAGACCGTGCTGAAAATGGACAGAAATAATGTAATGGCTCTGGATGAGATAGCCCGGACCTATTATTATAAAATGGACAACAAAACAGAAGCCCTCAAGATCTATAAAAGGATTATTGAAAAGAGCCCGGAAAACCTCAAGGCTCATTACGGACTACTTTCCATTTATATATGGGACAAGGATCTGGACAATGTGGAGCGTGAGCATTATCAGGTACTAAAGTTGGGAAAGAAGAAGGAAGATATGGATAAAAGCCGTTTAACGGAGCTGGCCGCTTTCTATCAGGATTATCCCACAGAGAGCACAGCCAAAAAGGAAGAGTTGTTTTTAAAATCGGAGGATACCATCCAGAGGATCCTTAAAAACGATATTAATTACAGTGATGCTTATTATGAGTATGCGCGGCTTTATAAACAAAGAAAGGATTACAGGAAGGGGATCATCAATCTTGAAAAAGCCATCAATATTAATGAAGAAATCCCGCGATATTATAATCTCCTGGGGGAGATCTATTCGGAAATGGGAAACGAAAACCTGGCCATAGAGGCTTTTGAGAAATGTATTCAGGTGGATCCTTTGTTTTTCCAGGCCTATTATAACCTTGGAAATATCAACTACTATTCTCTGGACAATTATGGCAGGGCCAAGGATGATTATCTGGAAGCGTCCAAAGATCAGGACCTGGCAAAGGAAAAAATTGATCTCCATTATAATCTGGGCTGGATCTTTTATAATGAAAATGATTACTTCCAGTCCAATAAATGGTTTACCGGGGCCCTGGAGCAAACATTAAAAGAAAATCCAGTTATCCATTACGCTGTGGGAAATACTTATCTTTATTTACAAAAGTATGATCTGGCGGTGAGTGAGTATCTCAGCTCTATTGATGTTTATAAAGAGATCTACGGTGAATATCCCAAGATCAATCTGGAAAATAAAGAGATGGTAAAGGACATGGAGACATTATCAGCCATTTATAACAATCTGGGAGTGGCCTATCTGTATCAGGGGGATGAAAAACAGGCTTTGGTCTATTTCTGGAAAGCCATAGAAAGCGCAAAGAAATTGGGTTATTCCAACGAAAATCCTTCAGCCCGCATTAATATTCAGTATGTGTTGAAAAAAACACCCGAGGCAAGCACACCTTCTATCTTTAACGAAATACCAAAAATATTTTCCAGTTTCCTTTATGAAAAAGCAAGGCCGTTATAAAGCGTTAGCCCTTCTCAGCGGAGGCCTTGACAGTATTCTTGCCATTCGATTGATCCAGGATCAGGGTATTGACGTACAGGCCGTGACATTTGTATCCCCTTTTTTCAATGACAGAAAAGCCAGAGAAGCCGCCAGAGCCTTACATGTAAAGGTCATCACAATTGATATCACGGATAAAATAATAAAAACACTGGAAAAACCGAAATATGGATTTGGAAAAAATCTGAATCCCTGCATTGACTGCCATCTTTTAATGGTCAGGGAAACAGTCGCTCTTTTAAAGAAATTGAGAGCGGATTTTATTATTACAGGCGAGGTGGTCGGAGAAAGGCCAAAGTCCCAGAATTATCAGGCTTTAAAGACTATTGAGACAGAAAGCGGCATCAAAGGCAAGTTGTTACGTCCCCTTTCAGCCAAACGTCTGGATCCAACCGAAATGGAATTAAAAGGGATTGTCAAAAGAGATAAATTGGAAGGGATCACGGGAAAGAGCCGGACAAGACAGATCGAACTGGCCGGGAAATTGGGTATCAAAACCTATCCCGCTCCGGCCGGAGGATGCCTTTTAACGGTACCGCGATTCGCTGATAGATTGCGTGAGAATTTACGAAGAGGTCTTTTAAAAAATAAGGAATTGGAAATGCTTAAATATGGTCGACATTTCCTTACAGGAAAGAACAACAGGGTTATCATCGGGAGATGGGAAGATGAAAATTCTATTATCTTTGATCTGGCAGATGATCTGTTCTATATTATGGATTTAAAGGAGGCTCCGGGTCCTGTCACGGTTCTGGAGACGTCAGAACCCGATAACGATGAGATCCTCAAAGTGGCCTCACTGACAGCCCGTTACAGTAAATCCAGGAATAAGAAAAAAGTGTTGATCAGATACTATCAGAAAAAAGATCCTGCCAGGGAGAGGGAAGTGGAGGTCAGACCCAGAGATTTTAAAACGGTTGGTTTTACCCTGCTTTAATTTTATTTGACATTAAAATTAAAAACAGTAGAATGGTATTATGAAAAAATTAAAAAAGAGGATATTTATCCTTTTATTAATGTCGGGTTTACTATTTTTACCTCTTTCTGTACCGGCTGAAAAGGCTTTTAATGTTATGCTCTATAATATGGACAACAAGATGGTTAACCTGAAAAAAGTGATAAAAAAAGAGTATACTATCCTCAGTTTTGGCGCCACGTATTGCAAACCCTGCAAGAAAGAGATCAAAGAGCTGATAAATTTAGAAAAAGAGCTGAACCAAAAAGTCGATATCTATCTGATCTTTGTTGATAAAAGCAAGACCAAGATAGAAGAATATTTAAAGGATAATGAGATAACCCTTACTGTGCTTCATGACCTTTATCAGATGACCATGAAGCGTTACAGTGTCAAAGCCCTTCCTTCTATTTTTTTGATAAATAAGAAGATGGAAATCATTTACAAGATCAAAGGTTATCATCCCAAGACAATTGAGAAATTAAAAAAGATCATCGAATCAGGACCGTAGATATTTCTTCACTAAAAAGTTATTAAACGATTAAAAATATAATGTCCATTATCGATTTTGAGAAGATTCGAAGTCTTAATAAAAAAGATTTTGAATCAAGATTTTTTCAATATAATGAATTCTTAAAATTTCTGGGAGATCCTCAAAAAAAATTGACCACTGTGATCGTTGCCGGCTCTACGGCCAAGGGGTCAGTGGCCAGCTATTTGAGCGAGGTCTTGCAATCTCATCATATAAAAGTCGGACTTTTCACATCACCCCATGTTGTTTCTATACAGGAAAGAATAAAGGTGGATGGCACCAGGATCAAGAAAGAACGGCTGGATTATTATGAAAAAAAAATTTCAGAGCAGATACAGGTTTATCATAGAAAGAAAAGGGATAAATATATTCCTTCCTATTTTGAATTATTGACCCTGACCGCCTTTTTCTATTTTTTAGAAAAAAAAGTGGATCTGTCGATCCTGGAAGTCGGCCTGGGCGGCCGGCTCGATGCCACCAATGTGAGCTCCCCCGTTCTCAATATCCTTACCTCCATCTGTATGGATCATGCTCCTTTCCTGGGTAATACCCTGCAGAAAATAACAAAAGAGAAGGCCGAAGTAATCAAAGAAAATTCTTATACCCTGGTGGCGGAAAATAAGGCAGAGATACTTAATATCGTAAGAAAAAAATGCCAGCGTATGAATTCAACTCTTTTTATAGAGGGCGAAGATTTCAAAACGCGGGTCATGATCGATCAAAAGAGCAGAGTGATCCGGGGTTTGTACCAGCAGGGGAAGCATAAATTCAATGTCACTTTGCCTGTTTCTACAGGTGCTTTTAAAAGCCTGGGACTGGCTCTGTTCGCTGCCGGTGTCCTCCTGAAACATGTTTTCCAAACCCGACTTCAATTCTCCTGTTTAAGAACATTGGATCGTGTGGACCTTCCTGCCAGATTTCAGATAGTAAAGTTCAAAAATAAGACTTTTATCATTGACGGCGCTCATAACAGCAAATCCATGGCCGAGCTGGTAAGGAGCATCCGGGGCTTTCAATATACACCGGGGAATCTGCTTTTTTTAATGCTTCAGGATAAGGATCTTGATGGCTGTTTGAAGATCCTGGGACAACTGACGGATTCTATTATCCTCACCAGCATCCAGCATCCCCGGGAAATGGCAATGTCCAAAGTTCATTCCCGGGCTGTGTTGTATTTTCAACATGTCATAAAGGAATACGATATTCAAAAGGCCTTTCATCGCTGTCTGGGATCTGACCAAAAATATGTCTGGGTTTGCGGATCATTTTATCTCTGTGCCCGCGTTTTAAAGATCATGGCCGGGGATCGTTAAAATTTTTTAAAGGAGGCTATAGGGATCGACATCAATGATCAGATGGACATCTCTGTCCATAAAGTTCAGATGTCTTATTCTTTCTTTGATCGAGGCAGGAGACGTGGTCTTGATCAGGATCTGAAAGCGGTATTTCCCTTTCACCCTGTAAAGGGGCGACGGTATAGGCCCTAAAAGCTGAGCATCTGTATCAAAGCTTTTTAGTTTTTGATAGATTTCGCCTGCCCTGTTTTGAACGGTTTCTTCATGTTTCCCTTCGAGCGTGAGTTTTATCAAACGGCAGAAAGGGGGGAAGTTAAGATCCTTTCTCAAGCCCAGTTCTGTTTTATAAAAGGATAGAAAATCATAGTTGACGGCATATTTAATGGCATAATGGTCAGGGAGAAAGGTCTGAATGTATACCTGGCCCGGCCATTTGTCTCGTCCTGCCCGGCCGGCTACCTGAACGATCAATTGAAAAGCATTTTCAGTGTTTCGAAAGTCCGGAAAGTTTAATAGTTCATCGATGAAAAGGATCCCCACCAGAGTAACATCCGGAAAATTATGGCCTTTGGACAGCATCTGCGTGCCTGTTAAAAGATGTATATCCCCGGACTCAAATTGCGAGATGATCTCTTTGAGTTTGCCTTTTTTTCTTACCGCATCTGTATCTAAACGTGATATATGATACTTTGGAAAAACCCTGGCGATCACACTTTCGATCTTTTGAGTACCGGCTCCCCCATGGACCAGATAATCCTGTCCGCACTGCTCGCAGGTTTTTCCCGCCTTTCTTGTATAACCGCACCAGTGGCATATAAGTTTGTCGCCTTTATGATATCGCAGGGACACATTACAATGGGGACAGGTATAGAAAAAACCGCAGTTCCTGCAGAAAACGAAATGAGAAAATCCCCTTCGGTTCAAAAAAAGAATAACCTGTTGTTTTTGTGACAGAGCCTGGTTTATCTGCCTGATCAGTGTCTCGCTTATAGGGACTTTTTTAGAAAAGCCCTCATCCATGCTGAGGTCAATCACATTAAACTCTGGCAGAGGTTTTTTATTATATCTTGATTTTAATTCAAAGAGATGGAAATTGCCTTTTTTGGCAAAATAAAATGTTTCGATGGAGGGGGTAGCGGTTCCCATCAGCATAAGGGCTTTCTCCTTCTGAGCCCTGATGAAAGCCACCTGTCGCGCGTTGTATCGGGGTGTGGAATTAGATTTGTAGCTGGGGTCACTTTCTTCATCCACGATAATAAGGCCCAGGTCCCTCACCGGAGCGAAAACAGCGCTACGGGCTCCTACAATGATATCGATCTTCTTATCCCGTATTTTTTTCCAATAGTAAAGTTTTTCTTCTTTCTTTATCTGGCTGTGAATGATCGCGATACGTTCCGGACCAAAGGTCTGGAAGAATTTATTGATGATCTGTTCGGTTAAAGAGATCTCAGGGACAAGGTAGATGATCTGCTTTTTTTTTTAATAAAAGATTCGATCAGTTTAAAATACACTTCTGTCTTCCCGCTTCCTGTTATCCCCCAGATCAGGGCACAAGAACGGGGAGGCAGTTTTTTCAAGCCCTGAAGAACATCCTTCTGTTCGGATGTCAGATTGATGATCGTTGAACGTTTGTCAAAAGAGGGTTTATCAGAAGACCTTTCTTTCACGGCTGTTGGGATCATGACTTTCAAGGCTTCCCCGATCGAGCAGATGTAGTATTCACAGATCCATCTGGCCAGATCATATTGAGACGATGTAAAAACAGGCGAGTCATCAAGAAGAGAAAGAATGGGTTTTATTTTTTCATGGATCTTTTCATTAATTCGATCTACCACATCAAGGACGAATCCTGTAGCCAGCCGGTTATTAAAATTGACCCTTACCCTGAATCCTTTCCGGATAAGATTTTTCATGTCATCGGGCACAGCATAATAGTACGTTTGATTCACGGGTATAGGGAAAGCCACTCTGGCATACATTATTTTGTCCTCTTTTTTATGAATGTGTATCCGGTTGAAAGAGCCTGATATTTTTTTCCAAACATCTGCAGATCCTGCCAGGTCTCTTTTTTAAGGGAGTCGTTCCTTAAAAGAGCCGCCGGGTGAAATGTGGGAATAACAGGAACAGTATGATAGGTGTATTCTTTTCCTCTCAGGTGGGTGATACCCTGCCGGGAATGAATAAGGGTCTGGATGGCGAATTTTCCCAATGTGAGGATTATTTTAGGACTGATCAGATCGATCTGCTCTTCCAGAAAAGGGAGGCAATTTTTTATTTCATCATCCTGAGGATCTCTGTTCTGAGGAGGACGGCATTTGATAATATTCGTGATATACACATTTTTTCGATCAAGGTTTATCGAGGCCAGCATTTTGGACAGGAGATGACCGGCCGGACCGACAAACGGTATACCCTGCCTGTCTTCATGATATCCCGGACCTTCCCCGATCACCATCACCTCGCAGGGAACAGGTCCCTGCCCTGTTACGACAGTATTCCTGCTCTGGACCAGAGAGGAACAGAGGGCACATTTTTTAATCCTGGTGTAGAGATGGAAATATTGTCTATCCTTTTCTGACGCCGATCCTTCCAGGTAGCAGTACAATAAATAAGAAATCTTTTTTATAAAATTCGGTTCCATTCTTTATTAAGAATGTTCGGCTGTCTCTTCTTCTGCTTCTTCAGAGTTGAAGATTTTCTTTCTCTCCTGTTTTTCCTGGCATTTTATACAGTATTTTGCATAGGGCTTGACCTTGAGTCGTTGAAGGGGAATTTTAATTTTACACAATTCGCATATTCCATAACTGCCGTCATCTATTTTTGATAGGGCTTCATTGATCTCCTCCAATTCGGCTTTTTCAGTTACGCTCAGGTCATAAGCCAGTTCCCTTTCGATCACATCATACGCTTCATCTGCCAGATCCCCTGTATCAGTCCTTAAATGTTCCACATAGGTTTCATGCTCATCAAGTAGATTGCTGAGTATTTCAGTTCTCCTTTCTAAAAGTGATTTTTTGATTTCCCTTAATTCAGATTTGTTCATATCATTCTCCTTTACCAAAAGAATTTTAAATCAGGATAATAGAAATAAACTATCCCAAAAATGGCTTTATTTTTAACAGGATCTTTTCCAGATGATCCTTGTCAAAAAGTTCAATGGTCCTGTTCTTGGTATACTCGATAGCCGCAGGGGTAAAGGAAGAGCTGGACATACATATTCCCCGATAGACCTGTAGGTCCTGCATTTTTGAATTCATCTCACGTAAAGCCAGCTCGCCGATCTCTGATTCAAAACGAATGATCTCAAGAAGATAATTTTCTCCGCTTTTTTTCTGTTTATTAAAGGCGATAAGATCTAAAACCCCGTCCTTTCTTAAACTGTGTTCGACAACATTAAAACCCATGGCTTCCGCCAGGGCTATTCCTATTTTTATGAATTCTTCATTGGTGGCATGTACAAATTTATGATAAAGATCACTTTCCTTCAGCTCTTTGTATAAATGTAATTTCTCTCTCACGTCCCTGTACTGGGGATTTCTCCTGAATAATTCTTCCCAGTGTTTAATGGCTTCGTCTATTTTCCCTACTTTGGCCAGGGAAATGCCCAGACGGTACTTGATCTCCTGTTCTGCCTCAATGTCCATGCCGGGAAAGGACAGGGCTTTTTTATAAAATGTGACAGCATTTTCATACATTTCTTTGGAGAAGAAGATATTTCCCTTTTGATAATTGATTTGAAACCTCATCTGAGTATCAGCCTGAGGAAATTCAAACTCTGACAGGGCCTTATCATACATTTTTTTTCTGGTGTATAAAATGCCGAGATAATAATGAGAACTGTTGATGCTGGTGTCGATCTCAAGAGATTTTGAAAATTTTTCTTCAGCCTCATCATACAAATTCAAGCTAAAGTATGATCTGCCCAGGAAATGATGGGCTAATCCGCTTTCAGGATTTTTGTCAATATATTTTTCGAAATACATAATTGCATCTCTTGGCATCTCTTTTTCCAATGATATTTTGCCCAGATCCATATAAACCGGTGTATCTTCGGGTTGAATCTGCGAAACTAAAATAAGCTCTTTATATGCTTCGTCAAGCTTTTTTTCTTCCCAGTATATTCTGGCCAGCTGTTTACGGGTAACGGCCTCATTGATATCAGAAGTGAATTTCTTCAGTGCCAGCACTTTCTGACATTCCTGCTCCGCCTGTTCCAGCATTTTTTTCTTGTAGAAAATATCGGCAAGATACCAGTGAACTTCAGCAATATCCTTATGTTTATGCGCCAGATCATTTAAAATATTAAGGGCCAGGTCCAGATTATCCATTTCCATAAGGGTCAAAGCTTTGTTTATCCGTTCCGGAATACTTTCTCTGAAGAATAACCCATAGATCAGAAAGCTGATTATGAGGACAATGGGTATGATGAGAGCCAGAATCAACATAGAGCAAAT
>JAFGFC010000017.1 GCA_016931325.1 Spirochaetota bacterium
AGATGTGACATAAGGATCAGGCTGGACCCCTGTTCAAGAATATACTCTATTGTAGGCATAGCCTTAACGATCCTGGTATCATCAGTGATATGACCTTTCTCATCAAGCGGGACATTAAAATCAGCCCGCATGATGACACGTTTACCCTTTATATCAATATCTTTAACGGTCTTTTTATCGATCTGAACGCCCATTATGATCCTCCCTTATTTATTTCCTGGACATGATATATTTAATGAGATCAACCGTTCTCATCGAGTAACCCCATTCATTGTCATACCAGGAGAGGACTTCGACCATATTACCCTGCATGACCTTGGTTGATTCAGCATCAACAATAGAGGAAAAGGGATTACCGATAAAATCAACAGAAACAAGGGGTTCTTCTGAAACATCCAGAAAACCTTTCAGCTCTTTTCCGGCTGCTTTTTTCAATGCCTCATTGACTTCTTCTGCTGAAGTTGATTTTTCCACGATCACGAAAAGGTCAACAAGAGAACAATCAATCGTAGGAACACGCAAAGCCCGGCCGTCCATTTTTCCTTTTAATTCAGGAATGACCAGCCCGACGGCTTTAGCAGCACCGGTTGAAGTGGGGACAAGGTTAATGGCGGCCGCGCGCGCCCGTCTCAGGTCGGAATGCGGAGCGTCCTGAAGCCTCTGGTCAGCGGTATAAGCATGAATGGTAGTCATCAGCCCGTACTTGATCTTGAAATTTTCATGCAACACTTTGGCTACAGGCGCCAGACAGTTGGTCGTACAGGAAGCATTGGAAAGGATATGGTGTTTATTCGGATCATAGCTTTCATGATTTACACCCATGACAAAGGTCTGAACACCTTCGCCTTTTGCCGGAGCAGAAATAATAACTTTTTTAGCTCCGGCCTTTAAATGGGCTTCAGCCTTATCATGACTCCGGAATATTCCGGTTGATTCCACCACAACTTGTATCCCGAGTTCTTTCCAGGGAAGGTTGGCCGGATCCTTTTCAGAACAGACCTTGACCTTTTTTCCATCAACGACCAGGGAATTGCCTTCCGCTTTTACTTTACCCTGGAATCTTCCATAGATGGAATCATATTTTAAAAGATGAGCCAGAGTGGCTGCATCAGTTATATCATTGACAGCAACGATATCCAGATCCTTGTAGCCGGCTCGGAAGACATTCCTTCCAATTCTTCCAAATCCATTAATAGCTACTTTAATACTCATTGTTTTCCTCCTAAAATTAATTTAATGGGACTATATATATAATGGATTAAAATTTAAATGTCAACAACTTTTCGTTCATCATTTTTCGTTTGATTAAGAATGTATCAGGGGAATCGTGCTCAAAAAGGTAACCAAGAACCAGGAACTAAATTAATAATATTTGACAAATGTTAAATTAATGATAAATTGTATATTGTTTTCAAGATGGAAGAAAATGCATTATATATAATTGATGGCCATTCTATGATATACAGGGCTTATTATGCCCTGATAAAAAGTCCTCTGATCAACAGCAAGGGGATGAATACATCAGCGATATATGGCTTCCTGCGGATGCTTTTCCGATTGATCAAATCCTTTTCACCTAAATATCTTTTGATCTCTTTTGATACAGGAAAGAAGAATTTCCGTCATGACATGTTCAAACCCTATAAAGAGAACCGGAAAGAGATGCCGGATGATTTGATCACGCAGATCCCTGTTTTAAAAAAAATTATCGATCTTTTAGGTGTCAGGCAGGTGGAAGTGGATGGTTATGAATCTGATGATGTTATTGCCAAGATCGCTAAAGACTATGCCAAAAAGGGGTTGTCGGTCTATATTGTATCCAAGGACAAAGATCTGCTGCAACTGGTCAATGACAGGATCAAGATGATGCAGATGGAGACGACCAGGGCGAAAGAGGAATTTCTGATCATGGATGATGAGAAGGTCCAGGAAAAATTTCAGGTAGCTCCGGCCGATATGGTCGATTTTCTTTCTCTTACAGGGGATACCTCTGATAATATCCCGGGTGTATCAGGGATCGGCCCGGTGGGGGCTGTTAAACTGATCAACCAGTATCATAATCTTGAAAATATCTATAAGAATATTGACAGGATAGAACCTGTTTCGTTAAGGGAGAAACTTCAAAAAGACAAGAAAAAAGCCTTCCTCTCCAGGGACCTGATAAAGCTGGTTTCTGATATGCCTTTTACCATCGAAAAAAAGGATATGGAACTGGATCAGCCCAGAAAAGAGGAGATATTAAAGATATTTGATGATCTCGAGATCAAGACTCTTCTCAAGGAGCTGGATTGGTTCGAAGGCATAACAACAGAAACAACAGAAAAGGATTATACTATCATTGATACGAAAGCGGATCTGGAAAAATTGATAAAGCAGCTGAAAGAGAATCCGCAATTTGTCATAGATACAGAAACAGATGAAGTGGACCCCATGAAGGCTTCACTGGTGGGGATCTCGGCCTCCTTTCAGGCTAAAAAAGCCTATTATATTCCGATAGGGCATACAGGGTTAATGGTAAGAAAGCAGCTTGCCAAAGAATACGTAATAGAGAAATTACAACCGGTTCTCCAAAAAAGCCGGATCATTGGACAGAATCTGAAATACGATTATATTGTCTTAAAAAGAGAAGGATTGTTGATTCAAAACCTTTTTTTTGATACCATGCTGGCTTCGTACCTTTTAAATCCCACCAAGACCAGGCATAATCTGGATGAGATGGCTCTCCAGTTCTTAGGGTACAAGATGATCACCTACAAGGAACTATTGGGTAAGGATTACAGGAAAAAAAGTTTTGCGGAAGTGCCGATAAAGGAGGCTTCAGATTATTCATGCGAAGATTCTGATATAACCTTCAGGCTTTATGAACTCTTGGAAAAAAAGTTGGATGATCTGGGATTAAAAGACCTTTACTATAAGATCGATATCCCTTTATTAAATGTTCTTTGTGATATGGAAATGGCAGGTGTCAGGATCGACCCTGGCCAGATGCGCCAGCTGGATAAATTTGCCACGGAACGGATACAGAAGTTGACAGAGGAAATTTACAGCCAGGCCGGTGAGACATTCAATATCAATTCAACAAAGCAACTGGCCAATGTCCTTTTTGATAAATTAAAACTTCCTTCTTTTCGCAAAGGGAAAACGGGAAAATCCACTGATGTCGATGTGTTAGAACAATTGAAAAAACATCATCCCATTGCCCAACTTTTACTCGAATACCGCTCAATGAACAAGTTAAAAACAACCTACATTGATGTTCTGCCCCGGATGATCAATCAGAAGACAGGACGTATCCATACTTCTTTCAGCCAGACAACAACGGCAACGGGGCGATTGGCCTCCAGCGATCCTAACTTGCAGAATATTCCCATCCGGGACGAGTTTGGCAAGAAAATAAGGGAAGCCTTTGTCCCGGAAAAGAACAATTGGCTTCTCAGCGCGGATTATTCTCAGATCGAACTGAGGATATTAGCGCACATTGCCGAGGATAAGGTTTTGATCGATGCCTTTAACAAAGGAGAGGATATCCATAACAGGACCGTCATGGAGATCTATGGTGTTCCTCCCCAAGACGTTACGCCTGATCTCAGGCGTATGGCCAAGGTCATTAATTACGGGGTGGCGTATGGCATGAGCGCTTATGGGCTATCTCAGGGTCTGGATATCAGCGTGCAGGAGGCTGATGATTTTATTAACAGGTACTTTACCCGATACAAGGGGATAAAAGAGTATATTGAAAGGACAAAAAAAGAGATAGAAAAGAAAGGTTTTGTAGAGAATCTTTTTAACAGAAGACGATATCTCCCTGATATGAAAAATCTGACCAAGCAACAGAAGAATTTTATTTCAAGAACCGCTATCAATACTCCCATACAGGGCAGCGCGGCCGATCTGATCAAACTGGCCATGATCGATATCCATGATACATTCGTCAAAGAGAATTTAAAATCCAGGATGATCCTTCAGGTCCATGATGAGCTGGTCTTTGAAGTGGTGCCGGCTGAAAAAGATAAAGTGTTCCATCTTGTAAAGGACAAAATGGAAAAGGCTGTCAAATTAAAAGTTCCTCTTGCTGTTGACATCCATTTCGGTAAGAATTGGAGTGAAGCGCATTGAAAGTTATAGGCATAACAGGAAACATCGGTTCCGGCAAGACACGGATCGCACATTTATTCTATAAGAACGGATGCGCT
>JAFGFC010000018.1 GCA_016931325.1 Spirochaetota bacterium
CCAGGAGGGATTGGATTTGATCACGTACAGGAAGTGAGTCGGATCAAATCCCCAGGAGGGATTGGATTTGATCACGTGCAGGAAGTCTCGAGAAAATAACCCTTAGGAATCACTTTGGTGATTCCTAAGGGTGGTTACTTTTTATTCTTGTCCGAGGTTAAAAAAATATGGAAATTGTAAGAATAATTGATTATAATAAACACGCCATGATCGAATCAATTATAACATTATTAAAAAAGTTCCATCTCTCACACGAGATGATCGTTATTATCACCAGTATGCTTCCCATATCAGAATTGCGTGGAGCGATCCCTCTGGCTATTCTGCATTTTAAATTTTCTGTTCTAAAGGCCTATCTTCTGGCTGTACTGGGCAATCTGATCCCTGTTCTGCCGCTTATCTATTTTCTCGAGCCTATAAGAAAAATTTTATCCAGGATAAAACTGATCAAAGAATTCTTTGACTGGCTCTATGCCAGGACCTATAAAAGAAGCGAAAAGGTCATGAAATACGGGGCTATAGGACTGGCTCTCTTTGTGGCTGTCCCTCTCCCTGTTACCGGGGCCTGGACTGGATCAGTGGCCGCTATCCTTTTCAATATTAAACCCAAATACGCTTTCCCCTCAATTATACTGGGAGTGTTGATCGCCGGTGTTATCGTTTCAATTTTAGTATCCGGCATCCGGCTTATATAGATTTTTTAACGTCGAACGTCGAACCTCGAACGTGTTGATATTTTACTTGAAAACATACTCTTAAATATTATTTTTATCCTATGATAAATGAATTTGAGAACCTGGTCAATACCATAAAAAGACTGCGCGGAAAGAACGGCTGCCCCTGGGATAAGAAACAGAATTTTAAATCCATTATCGAACCGCTTGTTGAGGAGAGCTACGAGATCATTGATGCCATCAATTTGAAAAATTACAGCCTGTTGAAAGAAGAGCTGGGGGATCTTTTAATACAGATTATTTTTCTCTCCCGATTAGCGGAAGAGAAAAAAAGATTTAATATCCTGGATGTGATCAGAGGGGCCAAAGAAAAGCTTATAAGACGGCACCCTCATATCTTTGGCGATATAAAGGTGAAAGGCACAAAGCAGGTTCTTGAAAACTGGGAAAGGATAAAAAAAACTGAAAAGGAAGATAAAAAAGAAAAATATTCTCTGGGTGATGTCCCTTCCGTTCTCCCGTCTCTTTTAAAAGCTAAAAAGATACAGAACAAAGCCAGTCGTTTCGGATTTGACTGGGGTAATAAGGAAGGGCCGGTGAATAAATTAAAAGAAGAAATAGAAGAGTTCTTGCAGGCCGTTGAAACCGATAAAAAGAGAAAAGTGGAAGATGAAATGGGAGATATCTTCTTTTCTCTGGTCAATATTGCCAGGTTCTATCACATCAATCCGGAAGAGTCATTGAACAAGACAATAAAGAAATTTATTAAACGGTTCAATTTCATTGAAAGAGCGTTAGAGAAAAAAGGAAAAAGTATCACTGATTCCAATCTCGAAGAGATGGACTTTTATTGGGAAAAAGCCAAAAAACATATTTAATTTCTAGTTCCTAAACTATAAACCATGAACTATGGACGATAAACTAATGTGAGGTGTTGATCATGTCAGGGTTGACCAGAAATCCTGTCGTCAGCGGCTTGTTCTACCCGGCAGGGAAGGATAATTTATCCAAGATGATTGGTACACTTTTAAGAGAAGCCCGCACGGAAGTGAAAGATAATATTGATATCTTTGGACTGATTTCACCGCATGCAGGATATGTTTATTCCGGGGGGTGCGCGGCTTTTGGTTTTAAATGGGTCAAAGACCGGCAATTTGATACCGTTATCGTTCTGGGTCCCTCACATTATGCTTATCTGGATGGATCTTCGGTATGGAAAGCGGGTATGTATAAGACATCATTGGGCGAAGTACCTATTGATACAGAAGCGACCCAATATTTACTGGATCATAAAGCCAGGGTGGAATTTTCACAGGCCGCCCATCTTCAGGAACATTCTATTGAGGTTCAGATCCCCTTTCTTCAGCAGGTACTGAAAAATGATTTCAAACTGGTTCCTCTGATCATAGGCAATCAGACTCTGGACTATGCTCGCCTTCTGGCCTCATCTATAGTCGATCTGTTGCAGAAAAAAGAGAAACAGTATCTTCTTGTAGCAAGTTCTGATCTCTCTCATTATCATTCAGATGAAGTGGCTCAAAGGCTTGATGGTAATATTATAAAAGCCATTGAAAAAATGGATCCGGATACACTGTACTCTCTTCTGGAGAATGGAAAAGGGGAAGCCTGCGGCGCCGGACCCATTATGGTCCTTTTGCTCGCAGCGAAAAAGTTAAAGAAAGATAATATAAAAATATTAAATGTTACCAACTCCGGTCAGGTATCCGGAGATAAAAGCCGTGTGGTAGGATATATGTCCGCTATTATATATTAATTTAATTTTTCGTTCTGCCCTATGGGCGTCCCCTGGGACTGCCCATAGGGCGGTTCCTGGTCCTTAGTTTAGATAATAATGTTGTTTTTAAAAGTTTAAATGATAAATTATAAATGATGAACTATGAACAATAACAAAGAGAGGTGTTATTATGATAGGAGAGATAAAGATCGAGGACAAAAAACTGCTTTTAAAAGCAGCCAAGGATGCCATCTGGGCAAAATTAGCCCAGGAAGATATACCCACCTATTATAAGGACAGGGACATATATAATGAAAAAGCGGGTGTCATTATCAAATTAATGGTAAAAGAAAAGATAAGAGGGTATATTTCCGAAGCTCAGTCCCAGGCCGGGATTTTGGATACGATACAGAAAGTGGCGATCAATTCTGCATTCTATGACCCTCGTTTTGATTCGCTTAAAAAAGAAGAATGGGATGATCTTCGTGTTGTTCTCTATATTGTAAAGGATATAACAGAACTGAAAAATCTAAAAGCCCTTAATCCAACCCAGGATGGATTGTTGGTGAAAAGCCCTTCGAATTCAGCTATTCTTTTACCGGACGATGTATCCGGAGTACCTATGACTCCGGAAGGATACATGAAGGAAGCCGCTTTGAAGGCCGGATCTTCCTTTCAATCCTCTGACCTGAAATATTTTCTGATCAGTTTTATCAAACTGACTGAATAGATGAAACCTGTTAAAAGTATACTTTTTATCTGCACAGCGAATTCCGGACGAAGTCCTATGGCTGAATATTATGCCCGGCACAGGGCAGAAGAAATGGGCCTGGATATAAGGATTGACTCAGCCGGCACTCATTATTATGTTTCCGGTATAGCCGATAACAGCCTTCTTTTGCTTCAGGAAGATGGGATAAAAGTGAACAACCATTCCCCCAAAATAATAGACCATGATCTCTTACATTCTTTTGATCTTGTGTTGTGCATGGATACGACCCATAAAAACAAGATCAATATCGACTATCCGGAATATAAAGATAAGGTTTTTTTATTATCTGAATTTGCCACTGGTAAAAGAGAAGATATTGTTGATCCTGTTGGCATGGGATTGGCGGCATACAGGGAGATCTTTGAAACGATAAAAAGATTTGTAGACTCGGTTCTTAAAAAGATCTAAAATGAAAAACCGGCTGACATAGATATGGTGTTTGTTGGGACGAGCCCTGCTTCCAGAACCAGAAATACTAACTTCAACCCCAGGCTCATCTGGAATTTACTTCCTTCCATGAAAAATTTTTCTCCGGCAGAGATCTGAATATCTGTGTCAAGAACTGTATAATTATAACCAAGAGAAAGGAAGGGAACAATCATATAAGAATTATGCAGAGAGGCCATAATGTTCCCGCCCAGTGAGTTTATGGATAGATAAGGAAAATGCTGCACCTGGTGATAACTTAGAAGAACTGTCGTTATAAAAGAAGGCGCGAATTCATTTTCCCAACCGGCTCCCAGGCCAAAGGCCTGTATGCTCTTACCCTTCAAGGGTAAAACAAAACCTCTGGCCATTAATCTGATAGGACCAGCGACGGAAAATTTCATGCCCGCATAGACAAAGGGTATACTGAGAAGGGACAGACTGGCGTCCGAAAGGACGCCTTTCTTTTTAACAGGAGCAAAGTTGCCCTGAATACCCAGGGAAAAAGGATCCCCGCAGAGAGGAGCAAATAATCCTGTATTTAATATACTGGCGAAAAGTTCAAGAACACCTTCCATCTGTTCTCTGGCAAAATCCTTGGACTGGTTTTCAATCCTGGTAAGATTGAGAATATCTTCGCCAGCCCTTAAAAAGGATAAAAAGAAAACAACCATAATAATCACAACTGATATTTTTTTCATTTATTTCACCGGGGGTTTTGATTAATCATGAAAGGAAAGAAAAGGTATCATTCAATAATTCTGGGGACCCTGAAAAATTCCTTTTCTTTATCAGGAGCCATTCCGGTGGCCTCGTCATTTGTCAGGGATGCCTTGGTCTTTTTATCTTCCCTGACAACATTCTGCAGTTCAACAGAATGGGAGGTCACCTGGACTTGTTCAGTATCGACCTCTTTCAATTGTTCAATATATTCCAGAATCTTATCAAGTTGAGAGGTAAATTTCTCAAGTTCCTTTTCTTCCAGTTTTATCCTGGAAAGGTCAGAAACGTATTTCACTTCTTTTTTTGAGATACTCATAACCTTTGCCTGATGATCATCCTGGTAAAAGATATAAATTCCTTTTAAAAAAGCAACAGTTTTCTGAGGCTGGTTTTCTTCAGGATACGATCTTGTTCAAGGGATACTCTACGATCCCGGTGGCGCCGTTGTCAACGAGTTGAGGTATCAGAACTCTTACCTGTTTTTCGCTAATAATGGTATTGATGGCCACCCAGTTCGACTCGCTCAAATTAGAGATCGTGGGAGATTCCAGGGCCGGCAGGACCTTTAAGATCTTTTCCAGATTTTTTTTCTCCACATTCAGCATTAAACCGACTTTGCCTTCTGCTTCAAGCACGGATCTGAGCATTAAAGCGATCCTGTTGATCTTGTCCTTTTTCCAGTTATCATTTTTATAGGTTTCTCTGTTGGCAATGAACTGGGTAGAAGAGACCATAACGGTATCAAGGATCGCAAGATTGTTGGCCTTCAAGGAGCTTCCTGTTTCAGTGACCTCGACGATGGCATCAGCCAGTTTGGGTGGTTTGGCTTCTGTCGCGCCCCAGGAAAATTCCACCGTGGCATTAACCTTATTTTTCTGAAGATACTTTTTTGTGATATTGACCACTTCTGTAGCGATCACTTTTCCCTCGAGGTCCTTGACAGATTTGATCTTGGAATTCTGTGGTGCTGCCAGGACCCATTTTACCGGCCTCATGCCCTGTTTGGCATATAACAGTTCAGTGACCAGTTTTACCTTGGATTCTGTTTCCACGATCCAATCAAGCCCTGTAAATCCGGCATCCAGAATGCCTTTTTCTACATACCGGGCCATTTCCTGAGCCCGGATAAGCATACATTCGATCTCATCATCATCAATATAAGGAAAATAAGAGCGATCACTGACATGGATCGTATAACCGGCTTTTTCAAATAGACTTATTGTGGCTTTCTGCAAGCTGCCTTTGGGCAGCCCTAATTTTAACTTTTTCATTATCCTCTCCTATTTTACTTCCTCAAAATCTTTTTTGTCTTTATCATATTTGCGATAAAAACAACTTTTATGGCCGGTATGGCAGGCTGAACCTCCAACCTGTTCGATCCTGACCAGTATCGTGTCATCATCACAATCAATATACATCTCTTTTAATATTTGAAAATGACCTGAACTTTCTCCTTTTAACCAGAGTTTCTGCCGACTTCTTGAAAAGTAGTGGACTTTGCCTGTTTGGAGTGTCTTATGAAAGGCTTCCGAGTTCATATAAGCCAGCATCAGGACCTGACCGGTATCATGTTCCTGAGTTATAACGGGTACCAGCCCGCCCTGCTTTTCAAAATCCGGCATGATCATGTTTTTCCTCCAGAGAAAATAATAAGGTTAAAATAGAATATTTTCCGTTATGTGTCAACAGAAATTTTCGTTGACTTTTATGATTCAAATCAATAAGTTTTAATGAAACAAAGATTTTCCAAAGAGGGTTACATCATCATGGCGGAGAAAGATACTACCCAAACCTCAGATACCACCCGGTCAGACCGATCAGAAAAAGAGCCGAAAGAGCCCAGGGACAGAAAGAAGGCCGTCGCGGCGACGGCGGCGCATAAAGGCGGCGCGGTTGCGGTAACGCATCA
>JAFGFC010000003.1 GCA_016931325.1 Spirochaetota bacterium
ATAAAAGGAGGGAAATTAAAAGGAGCCAGGATCGATATGAACAGTACTCCGGATGCTTTGCCCATTATGGCTGTTGTCGCCTGCTTTGCTGATGGCCAGACAGAACTGTATAATGTATCACAGGCCCGGATCAAAGAGACTGACAGGATCCGGGTCATGAGCACCGAACTGGCCAAATTAGGTGCTGATATAGAAGAAAAGGAAGATGGTCTTGTCATTAAAAAAAGCCTTCTTAAAGGCCATTCTGTCTCAGGACATTCAGATCACAGGGTGGTGATGGCTTTGACCGTGGCGGGTTTGATGGCCCGGGGAGAGACCATCATCGATACCGCTGAGGCGGTTAACATTACATTCCCTGATTTTTTTGATCTAATAAAAGCTTGCCACGGCGACATTACTTTATTAGATTAGTAAACCATGAATGATCAGGGACAGGTAAAATCCGTTCAACGTTCATGGTTTTTGGTTTGTTCTAAAAACGACAAACGATGAACGATAAACTATTTTGTATATATCTTATCTTTTTTAAAATTTGGAGGATAAAATGGTAGGGAATACATTTGGGAGAATATTCAGAATAACCACCAGCGGCGAATCCTATGGGGGAGGGTTCCGCAAACATTTAAAGATACCGAAAGAGCTTTTTGGAGGGCTGTTGACCATTGTCGACGGGGTGCCTCCCGGCATCAAATTGACACCCGATATGATACAGCGCGAACTGGACAAAAGAAAACCGGGCCAGTCCAAGCTGGATTCTCCGCGCAAAGAGACAGACAGAGTCTATATTTTTTCCGGGGTCATGGAACATGATCTTACAACAGGGGCCCCGGTCGGTCTTGTGATTCCCAATGTGGATATCCAGGATATTCATATCAAGCAGTATGAAGAGTATAAGGATATCATAAGGCCCGGTCATGCGGAATACGGTTTTTTTAAAAAGTACGGGCAGTATGCTGACTGGACTGGCGCGGGAAGGGCCTCGGGTCGGGAGACAGCCTCGAGGGTGGCCGGGGGCGCCGTAGCGAAAGCCATTTTGAATAAAATGGGAATTGACGTGATTGGATATGTCATCGAATCTCATGGCATCAGGGCCGGGTTCGTTTCCTATGAGATGGCCAGAAAGAATTACAGGAAAAATGAGTTGAACTGCCCTGATCTGAAAAAAGCCGATGAGATGATAAAAGATATTCTGGCAGTAAAAGAAGAAGGTGATACCGCGGGAGGGGTCATAGAGGTGATTGTTAAAGGTGTTCCGGCCGGATTGGGAGAGCCTGTCTTTGACAAGATCTCAGCTCGACTGGGATATGCGATTATGGGTATTGGAGCGGTCAAAGGGATGGAGATCGGTTCGGGGTTTGAAATGGCCCGGATGAAGGGGTCTGAATCTAATGATCCTGCGTATATCGATAAAAAGAGCGGGCGTGTCCGTTTCAGGACAAACCATGCCGGCGGTATACTGGGTGGCATCTCAACAGGGGAAGAGATCAGGATCAGGGTAGCGGTCAAACCGACCCCCACTATCTCTGTTCCTCAGGAAACCGTGGATATGTTAAAGGAGAAGAACGTTACACTCAAACCCATAACCAGAAGGGACCCGTCCATTTGCCCGCGGATATATCCTGTATGCGAGGCCATGGTGAGATGTGTTATTCTGGATTTGATCTATATGGCGAAGGGTTATGAAGCGGTAGCCGGAATAGATAAAAAGTGGACCAATCTCTGATATCTTTTTATGAAGAATAGTGTTAAGGATTTTATATTAGACCTGATCAAGAGAGCCG
Organism: Spirochaetota bacterium; assembly: GCA_016931325.1. Classification (GTDB taxonomy): domain Bacteria; phylum Spirochaetota; class JAHITG01; order JAHITG01; family JAFGFC01; genus JAFGFC01. The sequence continues at coordinate 1,782 of JAFGFC010000003.1, forward strand.
GAAAGAAGTTATCTGATCTGTATGGAAAAATATCAGACTATGAGATCAAATCGGGTAATCCAAAAGATCTTGTTACGACAGCGGATAGAGCTATTGAGGAATTTATTAAAAAAGAGATCGAAAAAAGATTTCCTTCTGATACGATCATCGCCGAGGAAAGTAAAATTTTGGAAAAGACAGGCCGGGATAAATGGTATATTGACCCCATCGACGGCACCACGAACTTTATCCGCAAGATACCCTTTTTCGGTATTTCCATAGCGTATGAAGTGAGAGATACTCTGCAGGAAGGCGCTATTCACTTCCCGATCTTGAAAGAAATATTTCATGCCACCAGGGGAAAAGGAGCCTTTAAAAACGATCAAAAGATCTGTGTTTCTTCCCGGAATAATATTATCAATTCATTACTGGCTACCGGTTTTGCCTGTCTGAGGTCGAATCTGGACAATAATAATCTTAAAAATTTAAACAGGATCTTGCCCCTTATTCATGATATCAGAAGGACCGGGTCTGCCTGTTATGATCTTTGCAGTGTGGCCTGCGGACGTTTTGACGGGTTCTGGGAACTGAATCTGGCCTCCTGGGATGTAAAAGCCGGAGCCCTTCTGGTTAATGAGGCCGGTGGAAAGGTGACTGACTTTGACGGGAAAGAGGATTATATAGAAAGAAAAGAGATCCTGGCCACGAACGGCCTGATCCATGAAAAGGTACTGGACCTGTTCAGGCAGATTTGAATTTTTTAAAGAATTTGTACAAATAACGAACGGAATAGAGCATCAGGATCAAACTGACCCAGAATAAAAACGACATAAAGGTGTTATAATAAGGCCGGGCCCACCAGAAACTGAAATCATAGCTGGGGCATTCATTGAACACATCATCCTTCACCAAGGGGAACCGGGGCAGAGCGATCCCTGTCTTTCTTTCAAGCACGGATAAAAATCGGTTATAAAAGATAAAATATTCCGATGTCCTGATATCCCAGTAATGCATGGGATCATAATCCGGATATTTTTGCACAATGGCCTGGCACATCCGATATTCCCTGTAGTTCATGGAAGCCAGCGTGAAATTCAGGATGATCAAAATAGCCGTATAACCAATAAATCCCCAGCGCCATATCTTTTTATATTTATTATACAGGTCGCTTTCTTTGAATCTCTGGATAAAAAATCCTGACGGGATGACCATAAAAGGGATAAGGCTGACAAAATATCTGAACCCGGCTGAGCCGACATCTCCCCAGACGTAATCGCGGAAGGAAGCGTAAAAGATCATGGTGGACAGGATAAAAAGAGAAAAGAAAAGCATCTCCGGAGGCATTTTCTTCCAGAAACGTTTTATACCTAAAAGCGTTAACAGAAAAGGCGGCACAAGGACCACCATGCTCTTGGTAGGAGACAGAAAATAGTAATATATATGGCCGGGCATTAACATGATGTTAGGCATGGGATCCGGTATCTTCCATGGTTCTTCAGGCCGGTTAAAATAGGACATGGGCGGTTCAATATAAAGGGCATTTCCCCAGCGTAAGAAATTCCAGTACCCGATGATGATCAGGCTGAAAGCCACAGGGATACCAAAATAGATAACGATGTCTTTAATAACATTTGTTATCTTTTTCCCCTTGACCTTGAATTCAATGTAACCGTAATAAAGGGCCAAAAGGCCACCGAATATGGCTGAAAGATGCATGGTAATGATGGAGAATCCGACCAGAACACCTGCCCAGAAAAGATTCTTTTTCTTTCCGCTTGTCTTATATTGATAGATCAGATAAAAAGATAAAAGATAAAAAAAGGTAATGGTGAGCTGATAACGCCATGTTTTGGTGTAATACCAGAAATAGGTGCAAAGCCCCGCATAGATAGCCAGCCAGAAGGATAACTTTTTGTCACCATCATAAAATCGCATACATAAAAGAAAGACAAAAAGGACCACAAGGCTTCCAAAGACAACATTTTTAAAGCCGGACCAGTAATAGATCGCTCTGTAATTCAGCCGTATGGGAAATATTTTATCAAGGATATGAAAGGGAATGAACAGAATTGAATTACCGGGCAGAGCTTTAATAGTATATCCTTTACCGTCATACGTATAGAGCTGGGCTATGTTTTTTGGTATATAGATATTACCATTCTCAAAGATAGCAACTCCGGTATAGTACTGATTGATCTCATCCCCTGAAATAGGGATCCCGCTTGATGTAAGAAAATAGAGTGAAAAACAGAGCAAAAAAAGAACAACAGGAAGCCTGTCTCTTACGGAATGGCTTTGCCTATGCCTTACGGAACTATCTTGGTCGATATGTTTCGTTTTTTTTCTTTTCATACTGAGATTTTATTATAAGGTTGTCGATTTGATTAAATATTTCAAAAAGAAATGTCATTATTTTCATATTTTGACATAAATCGACAACCTTATATAAATAATCAATTGAGTTTAAAAGTCAAGATTAATAGTAGCTTCAGAAACTACGGATGAATATAAAATAGTTCATTGTTCTTAGTTCATAGTTTTTCGTTTAAAAAATAAACCAAAAAAGATGAACGATGAACTATAAATGGATTTCTTAATCCGAATGTATCTAATAATTATTGACATTATCCTGAAATTATTTATACTTATTTCAGCCTTTATCAGGATAAAGATATGCCAAAGTTAATATTACCTCCCAGGTCTTTTATCACAAGAACCAATCCGGAAGATGCCATCGAGTTCTATTACCGTCCTTTGATCGGGAAACTTTATCAGAAGAAGACACAGGATGTTTTAAACATGCTTCCTGATAAACTGGGCCGTGTTCTGGAGATCGGGTATGGCAGCGGTATCATCATCCCGACCCTGTATTCCCATCTTGAGGAGTATTATGGCATTGATCTTCATAATAAGATAAAAGAAGTCAGACAGTTTTTAAAAAGAATGAACATGGATAAAAGGAACATCCATTTATCCAAGAGGAGCATTTTAAACCCTGGTTTTAAAAGAAATTTATTTGATACGGTCTTGAGCATCTCGGTTTTCGAACATTTGAAACCAGAGTATTTGAACAGAGCGTTCTTGAATATAAAAAAGATCTTGAAACCAGGCGGGATACTGGTCAGTTCTTTCCCCACAAAAAATATTTTTTTAGAGACCGCTTTCCGTCTGATGCGCTTTGATCCGGATGAACATCATCCTTCCAGCCCCGGGGATATACTTTCGGGATTACAAGAACATTTTACAATTGAGCGACTGGAAAAATTCCCTTCCTGTCTTCCCATGGATCTGGGTTTATATGTAACAGCCAGGCACAGAAGGAAAAGATCATAGACTATTTAAAAAGGTTATATCGAAAAATAGCCCAGACAGCTCTCAGGGCATCCTTCGCGCCTATCTTTTTCCCTTCTTTATAGCTCCTCCCGTAATAAGAGATCCCGACTTCATAGATCCGTATATCCGGGATCCGGGCGATCTTGGCTGTGAATTCCACTTCAAACCCGAAGCGGTCTTCTTTAAGGGACAGATTCTGCAGAATGTCCTTTCGAAATACCTTATAACAGGTTTCAATATCTGAAAGGTTGAGATTGGTGAACATATTTGACAAAAGGGTAAGGAATTTATTGACCAGAAAGTGCCAGAAGTACAGGACTCTCCTGTATTCTGTCGTGATGAATCTTGATCCATAGACGACATCAGCCTTGTTCATAAGGATAGGATTCAAAAGCCGGTTATATTCTCCTGGGTCATATTCAAGATCGGCATCCTGAATAATGATAATGTCTCCTGTCGCTTTGGAAAATCCTTTTCGCAAAGAATATCCTTTGCCCCTGTTTTGGGTATTAGAAAAAAGATGGAAGGGATATTTCTTTTTTAATCGCGCAAGGACTTTGTCAGTCCCGTCATTTGATCCGTCATTCACGAGAATGATCTCTTTAGGTGCTTTTACCTTTTGCCTGTGAACCTTTTTGATGATCTCTTCGATATATTTTTTTTCATTGTAAAC
>JAFGFC010000135.1 GCA_016931325.1 Spirochaetota bacterium
GGGACAATTTTTATGAATAATAAAAAAATTGCAGTTTATCCCGGAACATTTGATCCTGTAACATATGGTCATATTGATATTATTAAAAGAGCAGCCCGGATCTTTGACAAACTGTTAGTAAGCGTTGCCAGGAACTTGCACAAGAAACCGCTTTTCTCCATTGAAGAAAGGACTGATCTGTTAAAAGAGATTGTTGAATCTGAAAAACTGGATAACGTTACAGTGGATTCTTTCGAAGGCTTGCTGGTGGATTATCTGAAGAAGAAAAAAATCAAGGTGATCATTCGGGGGTTGAGAGTTGTTACTGATTTTGATTATGAATTTGCCTATGCTTCAATGAATCAGAAGATCAATCCCGGTATTGAAACTGTCTTTTTAATGACCAATGAAAAGTATCTTTTTATCAGTTCAACTCTCATCAAGGAAGTGGTCAAATTCGGCGGCGATGTTTCAGATTTTGCGCCGGATAATGTGATTAAAAAATTAAAAGAAAAGTACAAATAGGAAAATTTGTAATGGATTTTATCGAACAGGTCAAAGAGAAAGTTAAAAAGCATGGCCCCTTGAACATTGTGCTTCCGGAGTATCAGGAAGAGAGAATGTATCATGCGGCCGAAAAGCTTTTAAAAGAAGGTCTGGTTAAAAAAGTGCTTTTTACGGGTGATAAAGAATTTATAAAGAAAAAAGCGAAGGATGCAAAGGCCAATATAGACGGAGTCCAGATCATACCTCTGGACAAAAGCGAGTACTTTGATGATTTTGTCAAAACATATAGTGACATAAGAAAAATCAAGGGTATAACAGAAGAACAGGCCCGTGAAGCCATGAAAAATGAACTCTATTTCGGAGCCATGCTGGTTAAAAAAGGAATGGCAGACGGTATGGTGGCCGGAGCCATGAACACGACTGGAGATGTTGTTCGTTCGGCCATTCGTGTTATTGGCACCCGCAAGGGGATAGATACAGTCTCCAGTTTTTTTATTATGATCGTCCCTGACTCTCCTTATGGAGAAAAAGGACTTTTGTTTTTTGCTGATGCCGGTGTTGTGATCGATCCAAGCGAATCTCAGCTGGCTGACATCGCTATCTGTACAGCTGATTCGATGGAGAGTTTGATAGGGAGTAAACCAAAAGTGGCCTTCCTTTCATTCTCCACAAAAGGAAGCGCCAGACACCCCAGGGCTGACAAGATGATTAACGCCTTGAAACTGGCCAGACAGAAAAGAAAGGATATTATCATGGATGGAGAGCTGCAAGGTGATGCGGCTTTGGAAGAACGGGTGGGCCGGAAAAAAGCCCCGGATAGCAAGGTCGCCGGCCAGGCTAATGTTCTGATATTTCCGGATCTCGATGCGGGGAATATTGCCTATAAACTGGTCCAGTATCTGGGTAAAGCCCAGGCCTTTGGTCCTATTTTACAGGGACTCGCCAGACCGGTAAACGATCTGTCCCGAGGATGCGTTGTTGATGATATCATAGGAGTGGTTTGTATTACTCAATTGCAGGCGATAGGATCCAAAAATTGAAAGGTATATTTTAATGGAAAGAACGTTAGTTATTATTAAACCGGGTTCTGTTTTGAAAAAGAATACCGGGGATATTATATCACGATTTGAAAAAAAAGGATTTAATATAATAGCGATTAAAATGATACAGTTATCGAAAGACGAAGCGCAGAGTTTCTATTATTGTCATCGAGGCAAAGATTTTTTTAAAATGCTTGTCGAGTTTATGATATCAGGACCGTGTGTACCCATGGTGATAGAAGGAAAATCTGTTATTCAAAGAATTAGAGATTTTATCGGCGCTACAGATCCGAAAAAAGCCGAACCTGGCACCATCCGTGCTGATTTTGGAACCGAGATGCCGAAGAATGCCGTGCATGCTTCTGATTCTATTGAATCCGCCAGGTTCGAAGTTAATTTCTTTTTCCCGGACAAAGCATTTTAATAATATAGTTCATGGTTTTCTGAAACCAAGAACTATGAACTAAGAACTATAAACTAATAAAAAGGAGATATTAAGATGGCACTGCCAAAGTATAGGATATCAAAGGCCAAAGGCCGTTCAAGACGAGCGAACTACCTCAGGATCACATCAGCCAACCTTTCTGAATGTCCTCAATGCGGGGCAAAGAAGATGCCCCACAGGGCCTGCCCTGAATGTGGTTTCTATAAAGGGAAGAAGGTTATTTTTAAGAAAGAGAAAAAAACCGAAACCAAAAAACAAAAGCAGAAATAAGCCATGAAGATTGCAGTGGATATCATGAGTGGCGAACGGTCTCCTGAGATCCTTATTAAAGGAGCCGTGGAGGCGGCGAATAAACTGGATATAACAGCCATTCTTGTCGGAGAGAAGAATATCATTGAACAAGCGCTCAAGACCTATAATTACAGAAAAGACAAAATTACCTTTGTTCATTCTTCTGAAGTGATCACAATGAACGAAATCCCGACCATAGCCATAAAACAGAAACCCAATGCTTCTGTATTTGTGGCAGCCAGGCTTGTTAAAGATGGCCTGGCTGATGCCTTTGTTTCACCCGGTAATACAGGAGCCACCTTTGCCGCTGCTTTTTTAAATCTGGGGAGATTAAAGGGCGTATCGAGACCTGCTATTCTTGGTGTTATGCCCAAAGTATCAGATAAATTTACCGTGATCCTTGACGTGGGCGCCAATCCGGAATGTAAACCCATTCACCTGGTACAGTTTGCCGCTATGGGAGAAGCCTATGCCAGCACAGTGCTGGGGATAGATAGTCCCCGGATCGGATTATTAAGTAACGGGACAGAACTATCCAAGGGTACAGATATTACTCAGAGAACCTACAAGATCCTTAAAAAACTCCCGGTGAATTTTATAGGCTATATTGAAGGAAGGGATATCTTCAGTGATGAAGTGGATGTGGCTGTTTGTGACGGATTTACGGGAAATATAGTATTAAAAGCGCTTGAGGGAGTCGGCAAGGCACTGCTGAACATATTAAAGTCAGAGATCAATAAAAGCGCTCTATCTAAACTGGGAGCTATATTCATGATGAAATCCTTTAATAAAATAAGAAAAAAAGTGGACTATTCCGAATATGGAGGAGCGCCTTTGATCGGCATTGATGGAACTTGTATTGTTACCCATGGAAGCAGTAATGACAAGGAGATCATGAACGGTATAAAAGTAGCCTCCCAGATGCTTAATTATCAATTAAATAAAATGATCAGTAATAAATTAAAAGAATATCATATCAGTAAAATGCACTGGTTCCACAGGGAAAAAATTTCTTGACATTTAACGTGAATTATTATTAAATATATAAAATTTTGGGAGGTTTATGTAATATGAAAATCGAGCTGAAAGGGAAAGTGTCACTTGTAACAGGAGCCGCCAGAGGGATTGGAAAATCCATTGCCGTCAAACTGGCTCAGTCCGGATCAGATGTTATCGTGGCCGATCTAATGGAAGACGAAGCCAAAAAGACAGCCGAAGAGATCTCCCGGCTGGGTGTTAAAGCCAGAGCTATTTCTGTGGATGTTTCAGATTTCAATTCAGTAGAGAACTGTGTAAAGGAATCAATCAATGCATTTGGAAAAATAGATCATCTCATCAATAATGCGGGTGTGACAAGAGATACTCTGCTCATGAGGATGACTCCTCAGGATTGGGATTTTGTTTTAAATATCAATTTAAAAGGTGTTTTTAATTTTACCAAAGCCGTATCCACTTTTATGATGAAACAGAAAAGCGGGCGTATTGTCAATGTTGCTTCTATTATAGGACTTATAGGAAATCCCGGGCAGGCCAATTATTCTGCCAGCAAGGGCGGTGTTATCGCTTTGACTAAAACAACCGCTAAAGAATTCGCTGCCAGGAATATTAATTGTAATGCCATCGCTCCGGGTTTTATTGATACCGAGATGACAAGAAAACTCCCTGAAAATATCAGAGAGGAATATATGAAGCTTATTCCGCTTAAACGGTACGGTGATCCGGATGAAGTGGCTGACGCTGTACTGTTCTTTGTGTCTGATCTGTCAAAATATATAACCGGGCAGGTACTTGTTATTGACGGCGGCATGGTGATGTGATTGTAGCCGAGCCTTTAGGCTCGGAAAATTTAATATAATGCGAAATTTATGGAGGAAATAGATGGAGTGTACATTAACGGACATTCAAAAAGAGATCAAGGAATTAGCCAGGCAGATCGCCGAAGAAAAGATCAAGCCTGTACGGGCCAAGTATGATGAGGAAGAGACCTTCCCCTGGGATATCATGAAAGCCCTGGCCCAGGCTGATCTTTTTGGATTGTATATACCCGAAGAGTATGGCGGGCTGGGAGGAGGAGTTACGGACCTCTGTATCGCCGTGGAAGAGCTTTCCAAGGTCTGCGGTGGTATTGCCGTAAGTTACGCCGCATCTGCTCTGGGGACTTTCCCCATTCTTTTGCATGGCTCTGAAGAGCAGAAAAAGAAATATTTGCCTGATATTGCTTCTGGTAAAAAACTGGCTGCTTTTGGATTGACCGAAGCCAATGCCGGAAGCGATGCAGCCGGTATTCAGACGACGGCTAAACTGGAAGGTGATCATTATGTGCTTAACGGGACCAAACAATGGATCACCAACGGCGGAGAAGCCGAGATCTATACAATTATTGCTATTACGGACAGAGCCAAAGGGGCTCGCGGCGCCTCAGCTTTTATTGTAGAAAAAGACATGCCGGGCTTTTCCTTTGGAAAGAAAGAGAAAAAAATGGGTATACGCTCTTCAGCAACCAGAGAACTGCTTTTTGATGACTGCAAGATCCCCAGGGAGAATTTAATAGGCAGGGAAGGAATGGGATTTATCGCAGCCATGAAGACCTTTGATACATCCAGACCGGGGATCGCGGCGCAGGCTGTGGGGATCGCACAGGGAGCGCTGGATGAAGCCATTGATTATATCAGAGAAAGGGAGCAGTTCGGACAAAAGATCATCTCTTTCCAGGCCATTCAGCATATGATCGCTGATATGGCTACCGAGATCGAGGCTGCCAGACAGCTGACTTACTTTGTTGCAAGACTGGTCGATAGTGGAGAAAAAGATATTGGTAAATATTCTGCCATGTGCAAGTACTATGCTTCAGATGTTGCCATGAAAGTAACTGTTGATGCGGTACAATTATTGGGCGGGTACGGATACATGAGAGAGTATCCTCTTGAGAAATATATGCGTGATGCTAAAATAACTCAGATCTATGAAGGAACTAACCAGATTCAGAGAAATGTTGTTGCGCAATCTTTAATAAGAGAAGCCGCAAGAAAGAAAAAATAATTAGGAGGTAATCTAATGGCTGATTTAGAAAAAGTAAAAAAGATCATTGTAGATGAATTAGGAGTTGATCCCTCTCAGGTAACGGCTGAAGCGTCTTTTGTTGATGACCTGGGTGCCGATTCCCTGGCTGTAGTGGAGCTCGTTATGGCTTTTGAAAAAGAATATGGTATCAGTATTCCTGATGAAGATGCAGAAAAGATGAGAACGGTAGGCGATGTGCTCAAGTATATTGATGAAAAATCAGGATCTTAGTTAATTTGTCTGTTGATAAAAAAGAATCATCAAGCAGACTATAGACCTTTGACCATTAATATTTTCGGGACATGAAATTATAGATATATTTGTCTGTATTCATATGGTATCTGGTCTATAGTCTGTCATTTTATTGTACTGGAAACTCAATACCTTAAGAAATCTTAAATAAATAATTTTTATTAATGTTTGGAGGAATGATCGGACATGGAAAAGAGAAGAATAGTGATAACCGGTATGGGCCCTGTAACCCCTTTAGGGATGGGGAAGGAAAAATATCTGGAAGGTCTGATGAGATGTAAATCGGCTGTAAAACTCATTACCCACCTCGATGCCTCGAAATTTTCCTCCCGTATCGCGGCTATGGTTCAGGATTTCAATCCAGAAGAATATATGGATAAATTGTATATAAAAAGAGGAGACCGATTCCTTCAATTCGGGATCGTAGCATCAATCCTGGCTATCAAAGATTCTAAATTAATGGAAAGTAACATCGATAAAGAAAGGATCGGGGTCATCATCGGTTCCGGTATTGGCGGGCTGAAACTATTCGAAGAACAGCATAGCATTTTTCTTCAAACAACCAAGGTCAGTCCCTATTTTATCCCCATGCTGATCACCAATATGATCTCCGGCGTTGTGGCTATTCAGCATGGTTTTAAAGGACCCAATTATGCTGTTTCCTCTGCGTGCGCTACCTCCAATCATGCTCTTGCCACAGCCTTTGATTTTATTAAACACGGTCGTGCCGATGTCGTGGTGGCAGGAGGAGCCGAGGCGGCTGTGACCAATATGGGTATTCAGGGTTTTGCCATCATGAAGGCCATTTCTTTTCGAAATGATGCTCCTGAAAAAGCGTCACGTCCTTTTGACAGGGATAGAGACGGATTTGTGATGGGTGAAGGAGCGGGCGTCGTGGTATTGGAAGAATTAGAGCATGCTAAAAAGAGAGGCGCTACAATTTACGCTGAAATGATCGGGGTGGGGATGTCGGATGATGCTTATAATATGGTGGCGCCGTGTGGTGATGGCGATGCGGCGGCTTTATGTATACAGAGATGTCTTAAAGACGCTTCGATTCAGCCGGCTGATGTTGATTATATCAATGCGCATGGCACATCCACTCCTGATGGCGATATCGCTGAATCCAATGCGATTAAAAAAGCCTTTGGTGAGCATTATAAAAGAGTTATGGTGAGTTCGACAAAATCCATGATAGGGCATCTCTTAGGAGCGGCCGGTGGCGTTGAACTGATCGCCACTATTTTAGGTATGAGAAAAGGAGTGGTATTTCCTACGATCAATATTGAAAATCAGGATCCCGAGATCGATCTGGATGTTGTACCCAATGAGTTAAGAAAGGCCGATGTGAAAATTGCCCTCTCTAATTCCTTTGGATTTGGCGGGCATAACTGTACTATTGCGATAAAAAAATTCGAATAAAAATCTATCACGTTAAGGATAGTATAATTTCCTTATGGATGATAAAAGAAAGAAACAATTAAAAGAATTGCAGAGTAAACTAAAAGTTAAATTCAAAAAGACAGAACTTTTAAACCTGTCTCTTACCCATTCTTCGTATGCCCATGAAATCTATCATAATGAAGATCATAATGAAAAATTGGAGCTTTTAGGGGATGCTGTTCTTTCTTTTGTGATAACAGAATATCTGTACAGGAAATACCGGGATTCCTCTGAAAGCTTTCTGGCCCATTTAAAGTCATTTATTATCAGTGAACCTTTTCTGTTCAAAGTTGCCAAAAAGATGGCGCTTAATAAATACATATTACTTGGCAGGGGTGAAGAAAAATCGGGAGGCAGGAATAAATCATCAGTTTTGGCAGATTCTCTGGAAGGCCTGATCGGAGCGGTTTTCATGGATGCCGGTATCGTCAGATCAAAACGATTCATTCTGAAATATTTCGAACCCTTTATCAAAGAATTTAAAAAGAATATAGAGGATATCAAAGACTGGAAAAGCCGTTTTCAGGAGATTGCTCAAAAGCTTTTCAAATTAAATCCGGAATATTTTATCATAAAAGAAGAGGGACCTGATCATCGCAAACAATTTCAGATCGCGGTAAAGGTAGGCAATAGAATATTCGGCAAAGGCACAGGGTTTAATAAAAAAGAAGCAGAAAAGCAGGCGGCTGAAGACGCGATGAGACATCTTTAAAGTACTAGGTACTAAGTTCAAAGAAAATCTATAACTTAGTACATAGTACTATGAACTTGGTACTTCATGAAAAGGAGATAGACATGGATATTATCGTAAGTATCAAACAGGTGCCTGATACCACCGAAGTCAGGATCGACCCGGTCACGAATACACTGGTCAGGGAAGGAGTTCCCACTATCATCAATCCTTTTGATGAAAATGCCATTGAGGAAGGCTTGCGTCTGAGAGAGAAACATGGAGGCAAAGTAACGGTTATTACCATGGGTCCTCCTCAGGCTGAACAGGCCCTGAGGGATGCTTTGGCCATGGGAGTTGATGATGTGATACTCATCAGCGACAGGAAATTTGCCGGGGCCGACACCTGGGCTACTTCGTATACTCTGGCTCAGGCTATCAGAAAGATAGGAAAGTATGACATTCTTTTATTTGGCAAACAGGCGATAGACGGTGATACGGCTCAGGTCGGTCCGGGTGTGGCTGAGCAGTTGGATATTCCTCAGGTTGCTTATGTGAAAAAAATAGAGGTTGAAGGCGAGCAGGCCAGAGTAGAGCGTGTTATGGAAGACGGATATGAAGTGGTGGAATTAAAACTTCCAGCTCTTTTTACCCTTGTCAAAGAGATCAATGAGCCGCGTTTTCCCAGTCTTAAAGGCAAACTGATGGCAAAAAAAAGAGAGATCCCGGTCTGGAAGGTGGAAGATATTGATACAGACCTGAACAAGATAGGACTTGACGGTTCCCCCACAAAGGTGATACGGACTTTTACCCCTTCTCCGCGTGGCAAAGGAGAAGTGTTCAAGGGAACGGTCGAAGAACAGGTGAACTCTTTGTTAGAAAGGCTTCAGGAGATAAAGTTAGTATAAACATTAAAAATTACAAATTTCAGATTTTTTATTAAAATATTATTTGAAAGTGAAATATAGGGTAGTTTATCGTGTATTGATTTATGTTTAACGTTTATTTATATTATTGAACGATAAACGTAAAACGAAAAACTACTAATATATTTTTCATAGAATAATTTATCATAATAGAAAAAATATGCAATCTGTAGTTTGAAATTTGCAATTGAATGAATAGGAGGAAATATTTGGAGATCATTGTTAATAAAACAAAATGTACAGGATGTTCTATCTGTATCAAACATTGTCCATTCAATGTGATTACGATCGACAATAGGCTGGCCATTATCGGTGAAGGTTGTACCTACTGCGGAGCCTGTGTTACAGCCTGTCCTTTCCAGGCCATTACCATTACAAAAGAAGAAAAAGGACCTCATACAGACCTTTCCCAATACAAAGGCATCATGGTCTTTGGAGAAGTAAGGGACAAGAAACTGGCCAGTGTGGCGATCGAGCTTGTATCAAAGGCAAGAGAATTAGCCAATCAATTGAAAACAAAGGTCACCACTGTTATACTGGGAGAAAAAGTGGGAGATCTGGCAGAGGAAGCGATCTATTATGGTTCAGATAAGGTGCTCCTTTACGATGATCCTGTTGTGAAAGAATACAGGAACGATTCCTATTCCAAAGTTCTGACTGATGCGATCAATGATCATAAACCGGAGATCGTTCTTATGGGGGCTACCAGTATTGGCCGCGCTCTGGCATCCAGAGTGGCCGCCAGGATCTATACAGGATTGACCGCTGATTGTACGGAATTGGATATGGATATGGAAAGAAAGATCCTCCTGCAGACACGCCCGGCTTTCGGAGGAAATATTATGGCCACCATCGAGTGTCCTAATTATCGTCCCCAGATGTCTACCGTTCGACCGAAGGTCATGAAAAAAGGGAAGAGGGATGAGAAAAGAAAAGGAGAGATCATTAAACTGAAGCCCGGGATCAAAGAGTCGGAGATCAGAACCAAGATAAAAGAGATCATTAAATCAGGCACGATAACGGTAAATCTGGAAGAAGCCGAGATCATTGTTTCAGGTGGCCGCGGTCTGCATCAGCCGGAAAATTTCAAATTGATCAATGAGCTGGCCTCTCTTTTAGGCGGAGCAGTAGGCGCCTCACGCGCCACTGTTGATGCCGGATGGATCGAACATTTCCATCAGGTCGGGCAGACAGGAAAGACCGTGGCGCCGAAATTGTATATTGCTGTGGGTATATCAGGGGCTATCCAGCATCTGGCAGGAATGCAGACATCAGATATCATTATTGCCATTAATAAAGACCCTGAAGCCCCGATTTTCAATGTGGCTACATACGGCATCGTGGGGGATCTTTTCGAAGTTGTGCCGGCTTTGATTAAAAGTATAAAAAAGATCAAAGGCATGGATTAAAAATCGTATCGTATATTAAAGGATTGTTGCCCTAAGGGATATTCGCATCATTATATTATTGTTAATGGGTTCGATCCCCTTACGGGAAGGCTTTGCTCTGAATCGACCCCCTACATTTATTAATTATTTACGGTTTAGGCAACAACCCCTTATGTGTCATTGATGATATGGCTAAAAAAAAAGAAAAAGCCACAAACTTATTCGACACTATCTTTGGTAACCTCAGAGTATACAGTATCATCGTCACAGATCCGAATAACAGGATTGACAGGCTTAATCGCGGGGCCGAGATACTTTTTGAATATACGGCTGAAAAAGCCAGGGGTAAACTGAATATAAAGGCCCTTTTCCCTCCTCTATCAATAGAAAAATATAATCAGATCCTGAAATCCCTTCAAAAGCTGAACATTATAAGAAGGGAGATCGAGATGCAGAAAAAAAGCAGGGAAGTCTTCACGGCTGACCTTACCGTACTCAAACTTATTGATGATAACGGGAAACATCAGGGGTATCTCTATTTTGCTTCGGATATAACCGAGCATAAAAAATTACGGGAAAGCGTGGAGAAACAGAATCTGGAACTTGTCAGGCTTTACGCTGAAACCAAAAAAATGGCAAGAGCCAAGTCGTCCTTTCTGGCCAACATGTCCCACGAACTGCGCACTCCTTTAACCGCTATCATAGGATTTTCTGAACTTTTGATGGATGAAAAAGTAGGCCGTATCAATGAGACTCAGAAAGAATTCATTAATGACCTGTATAACAGCGCCAGGCATTTGTTGAATCTGATCAATGATATTCTTGACCTGTCAAAGATCGAAGCGGAGAAAATGGAATTTTCGATCGAGAAAGTCGATTTAAACAACATTATTGATGTGGCCAGATCGATCATTTCGCGAATGGCTGAACAAAAGAACCTTCATCTCATCGATAAATTGCCCAAAGAAACAATATATGTCAAAGCCGATGAAAGCAAGCTGAAGCAGATCCTTTATAACCTCTATTCCAACGCCGTTAAATTTACTCCGGAAAAGGGGCAAATTACAACACAGGTAAGACGGGGAGACAACGAAGTATCTGTTATGATTATAGATACAGGCATAGGGATAAAGAAAGAGGACCAGTCTTTGATCTTTGAAGATTTTATTCAGATCGAGAATCCTTATACGAAGAAATATGCCGGCACCGGATTGGGATTGGCCCTGGTAAGGCGATATCTGGAAGCCATGAACGGTTCAATCACAGTTTCCAGCGCCGGACTCGGCAAGGGTTCAAAATTCATTTTTAATATTCCATTGTGGGAAAAAGAATGAAAAAATACAGGGTTGTTCTAATCGATGATGATGTGTCTATACAAAAACTGGTAAAATATGTGCTGGGAGATGAGAATTTTGAATTAATGATCCTTGCCGATGCCTTTTCAATCACAGAAAAGCTGAAATATCTGCCTGATATTATCCTTATGGATATAAAATTATATAAAATTTCAGGTATCGATGCCCTTGTCAAGATCAGATCTGATAAACGCCTCAAGAATGTTCCGATCATTGCCTTTACCGCCTATGCGATGAAAGGAGATAAGGATAGTTTTATAAAAATGGGATTTGATGGTTATATTTCCAAACCCATTGATACCAGGGAATTTTCAAGGCAGATCCGGTATTATATAAAGAATAATACTTAACGCGGGTCTTTTGTACTTTTTAATCCTTGCCGATAATTATACTGCCATGAAACTTTTATATATTATATTCACCGTCAGCCTGTTACTATCCTGTCAGACAACAAAGCAGGGGGCGAGGAAAGGATATGTGAATATCTCCGATTGTTATAATTATGAAATTCCGATGATCGATGATTTTGAGAGCGATCTTTTCTGGGAATTGGAATGCAAAGGAGAATCACAAGGGTGGCTGGATATTATCGGAGACAACCATAATAAATTTGCGAATTTGATCTATGCTATCCAGTACTCGAAAGAGAAGGTTTCTCCCCATCAGGTTAACATGGTTCTTAGAAGAAAAATGGACCTCAGTCAATACAAGGGTATCAAATTCTCAGCCAGGGGCACACCGCGGTTTATTTTAAAGATCAAATTATATGAAAAAGAGAATTATTACAAGGAAGAAAAAAAGGAGATATGGTATAAAATGTTCACAGTCTCCCCTGAGTGGAAGGATTATCAGATCGCCTTTGATCAGATGGAGGTAACAGAATACTACGAGCAGGACTATGTCAGTAACGATCTTCAGGAATTGACCAATGTGAGCGGTATCGGATTTTCTGTTCAGAACAATATTGTTACCCAGAACGTCAAAGGTGAATTTTGTATCGATAATGTGCAGTTGTATAATTAACCTGATTTTACCTGTTTCCGTCAATTTTTCATATAATATAATGATTGACATTTAAGAAAGTTGAGTTATTTTTATTAATGTAGACAAAAGAGTGTCTACAGGGGTTTTACAGTGAGACGCGTTACTATCCTTAGTTTACTCTTTCTTGTCAATATTTTCATATTTGGGGCTAGCAATAAGATAATTGAAAATATAGCCCTGAAGAAGCAGGTTATCGGCAATTTCTCAGACATGCCCAATTTAACCGACGGCGTGATCTCTCCTTCAAACTACGCTGAATTTTCTATTAAAAAAGTTAAAAATAAGGATGAACAATTCTTTATTGTTGTTTTAGGCCATGCCAGTTATATTCGATCAATAAAAGTATACTGGTTAAAAGATTATCATCCTGATCAATACAGCATAGAGATAGGTAAGAATTTATTCAACTGGGACAAGAAATTTAATTTTCGGGTTGGAAATGAGGAAGAGAGCGGTCTGGTCGTATCAAAAGGTGATATTGAGAATACAGCCGGTTTTTTTGTCAAGGTTAGTATCCGGGATTCCAAGAAAGATCTTTTAAGAATCAGCGAGATCGAGATATTCAAAGGTCATCCTGAAGAAAAGGTTGATATCCAGAATTTCAAGGTCATTAATATTAAAGAATATTCTGCCACTTTTCAATTTGATACATCTCTTCCTACAACGGCCTATGTCCGCATAGGGGAATCACCCCATGCGTTAAAGGATTCGGGATTTGAACTGGATATTTATAATGATCACAAGATCACGATCGGGAATTTGCTAAAGGGCACCCGGTTTTATGTACAACCCGTGGCCGTGGACGTCAATGGCCGTATTAAGATGGGACAGGTTTATAATTTTAAAACAAAAGGCATCCCGCTTCCCCGGTTTTATAATTTTGAATTTTATAACATTACTCCCTTTACTTTAAATATTTTCTGGGAGGCAAATGTGCCCTGCCGGATGGAGCTTTTCATAAGCCAAAAAGGGACTCCTTTAAAAAGTGTTTTTAAAAGCGAAAAGTTAAGTAAAAAACAGAGATTAATAATAGAAAAGATAATCCCCCAAACGGATTTTGTAAGCAAGATCGTCTTGACAGATAAGAATGGAAATCAAACAGAAGAAGAAAAAGGTTTTATTTCCTCTGAACATAATATCGCCTTTAAGCAAAAGGTTTATGGCAGTTTCTTGTTTAGAGAAAATCAATTAAGGACACCCGATCTGGCTAATTTAGGCAGAATAACAGACGGGAACCTCGAAGTGGAAGGCATAGCATTATCAGGGAACGTTTACAGCCAGGAGCAAGGTGCATCTATCGATCTGGGTGATGTTTATTCTCTGAAAACTGTCAGGGTTATATTCAGAGCGGTTGATTTTCCGTCTCAATTCGATCTTTATCTTGGTAATGACCTGAAAAAGATGAAACCCTTTAAAAAGAAGATCAGTATGAAAAAATTTGCTAAAAGTACAGCTTCACAAGGCATGATAGGATTATTATTAAAGGAAGTATCAATAGACATGAAGAACAGAAAGGCCAGATATGTACTGGTGAAAATTCCCAAAGGAACCAAAGTTGACTCCGGGCTGCCTTTTACCCCTTCGCCTTTTCTTCAACTGGCCGAGATCAAGGTGATGAAAACTCCGGATTATGGCGAACCACAGTACATTGTTAAAATAATAGAGTAATTTTATTTTTCCTAATATAAAAAATCTTGACTTTTAAACAAATAATATCTATTTTATAAAAAATCATAACTGTTTTTCTTTCTTTTAATTGTCGATAATAAAAATAGGAAGAGAAAGAAGAAAAATATTGATTTTTAGTAAGAATTGCGATATAATATTATATGGTCAACAAGACATATCGCATGGAACAGAAGGGGTGAGCGTAAATTGTGATGGAAGCCTTTGGGCTTTTATATAGAAAGCCTGAGGACTTTCGTTACAAGTTTCCAATGTCTTATTTTAAGATTAAAATTTAATAAAGAGGAGGTGAAAAAAAAGTGAGCAGAGATGATCGATTAAAAATCGTAATAGGAACACTCATTATAGGTCTGTTTCTTTTCCCCGTTGTTTCATCCGCACAGTGGTATACCGGTGCAGCGCCATTTAATACAACATTATCCAACTATGCTATCATTACCGGCGCTAACTTTTCCCTGCAGGCAGATAATACGAAAACAAACGTATTGAAGATTGGCGGTGGTGCCTGGATCAGCTGGGATGATATTGCCAGCGCTGGTGCCGGCTCCATTCAGTCCAATGATACCACATTGACTAACCTGGGTAATGACACTTTTGCTTTTGCTATCTGGGTGACCAATTCTCTTCGCTCGGCTAATAATGCCGGTCCCTGGTCATGGGCTGTCCTTACCAATAGCAGCATAATGGCCAGTGGTACAAGTAACCAATACTGCGGTCTGTTACGCCTTCAAAGAAATGCTAATAAGAGAGTTGTATTAAGAGTAACAACCTCAGGTCTGGCTCCTGACACCAGCTGGGAAGAATGGTCTATGGTCGCTATTCCCACTAATATTCATCAAAATACCGCCAGCTATGTTGGGGACAATGGCAATACCTATGGAGGCCGATTAGGCACTTATGTAGGTGTTGCTAACAGTGTGGCATGGACTTATGATGCTGACGCTGGAAATGACAAGTATACCTGGCGCATTACCATATCCGGGCCGGACATAAGAATTGCTAAAACGATCCGTGGGATTAAAGCCCAGGCGGCAGGTATTGTTGGCGCTATACCCGGTGCGACGATCACAAACATCATTTATGTAACCAACCTTGGTGGTCAGGCGAATACTGTTCTCGTAAAAGATTTCTACAACACCAACTATGTTGTTCAGGGAGCATTCTTAGAAGAAGCTTCCGGTGGTACTTCTCCCAATGTCGGGACATGGACCAAGAGTTCAAACTATGCGGCTCGAGTCGTGCAGTGGTCTAATGCCGGACCGTGGGGTGGTGGTGGTACACGCTGGACAACATTAAGATTCAACGTAGTCATCAAGTAGGAATGGATTCGTTCAGCACAGCCTTTTTATTGGATCTAAATTGAGGCTTATAATGATTATAGATAGAGCATAAAAGCAGGCAGGGTCTGGAAAGGCCCTGCCTGCCAAATCCTTCTATCTGTAAGAATATATTTTTTTAACCCGGTTTTTATTAAATAGAATAGGGTTAAAAGGATATATTTATTTAAAATCCTTATTTATTTCCCTTTAAAATATCTTCATTCGTCCAGGGAAGGAATTCTACAATTTTTATATTTCAGATTTAAATGTAGGGGTTTGATTTATCAAACCCGTCCTGTAGACTATGATAATGGGCTTGATACCCTTACGGGTAGGCTACGCGCTGAATCAAGCCCCTACAATATATCAATTTGTTTAATAACCTTATAACCCTTTTTATTAAATAAATATTAACTTGGCACCTTCTTTTTCCGATATTAAATATTAAGATAATGGAAAAATACCTGCAAAAGATCTCTGAGCTTGGAAAAATTGCATTAGGTAAAGCGGAAGCGATTGTGCAGAAATTACCCTGGATCGTTATCGGAGATTACAAAATATCTGTTCTCCTTCTGGGTGCAGCCGGGCTGGGAATACTAATAGTTCTTTTGATCATTATTCTGGCAGTTACTAAAAAGAAACCCAAAGAAAAAAAGTCCGAAGAGGTAACAGATCTTAAACAGGAAGGGGTAGCCCACAAAGTTACCGTAGAAAAACCGCCAGAAGAGGTTCTGGTCGCGGAAGAAAAAATTCAAGACGCCAAACAACCGTTGGAAGAAATTAAAGTAGACAAAATAGAGGAAGACATACCAGGGATTGAAACGACAGAGGTTGAAACCACAGCCGGGGTGAAAACAACGGAAGAAGAGATACCTGTAGAAAGCAGTAAAGAGACTTTTGAAACTCCTATCGAGATCGAATCAACCTCTCCCATCGAACAGATGATGGAGGTCGTTTCAGAGGACATAGAAGTGGGACCTGAAGAGGAAAGCCAGGTCAGTGTTTCCACAGAACCCATTACCCCAAGGCAATTTATCCTTAAAGTGAAAGAAGAATATGAAACAAAATTCATTAAATTTGTTGAACGGTATTTTCCCGAGGAAATCGATTTCAAGATCAAACCCGAGATAAATGATGATGCCCTGACCGTAGGAAGGGATATCCTGGACAAGCTGGAAGAGATGGAGCGGATACAGGACCACATCAGTTTTTCCGAAGAGTATTACCGTTCCAAGTCGATCTGGTATTATGGCACAGAAAATTATAACCTGATGGAACAGAATATTGAGCAAGCCCTTTCTCGTTTTCCCCACAGCGCCAGCTTTTTGATACAAAAGGCTGTTGCTCAGATTAATAAAAATCAATTAGAGGAGGCCAAGAGCCTTTTGCTTCAGGCCAGGAAGAAAGCCCCGTCGAATTTAAAAATATATCTATTACTGGGAGAGATATTTCTTGAATATGAGAGATACTCTGATTCCCTGGAAATGTATAAGAAAGTGATCCTTCTGGATAACAAGAACAGTACGGCTTATGCGTACAGGGGATACCTTATGTCAAAAAAAGGTTATGTTTCTGAAGGTGAGCGTATCCTTAAAAAATCCATTACTATGGACAATACCAACTATCTTCCATATTATTTTCTGGGAGAGATCTATCATGAATGTGAATCGTTTAACAAAGCGATCGCCATGTTCAAAAAGGCAAAAGAGATGGGCTGTCAGTTAAAAGATGTGGATGAGAAACTATCTTTATCTTTTGCCGGGCTGGGAAAATTTAATGAAATTCTGGACCTTTTACATATCAAGTATTCAAATAATACACTGTTGCCTTTTGAAATGGTCGCTTTGGCCAATGCTTTTACCAATCTCAAAAATATAGAACCGGCTATAAAACTGTATAACCAGGCTATTGAATCCATCCAGGACAAAGAAAAGAAAAAAGATATTTACAGGAAACTGATCGACCTGTATTTAACCCAGAAGGATTATGAGCATTCTGTTGAATCTTTGAAAAGCTTTGTGGAAATAGAAGAAGATCATAATGTTCTAAAAAATTTATGGCTTCAGATCGCTGACATATCAGGAAGACGATTAAAGAATTACGATGAAGCCAAAAAGTATTACACCATGACCCTGGAAAGGGAAGCGGAAAACCTGCAGGCCCTGTATGGTCTGGCCACCACACTGTTTGACAGCAAAGATTTTGAGCAGGCCGCCAAACATTATGAGAATCTTCTGGCCAGGGGAGCCACACGCAATAAACCGGAAATTTTCTACCGGCTTGGCTATTCTTATTTCAAGTTAAAGCGATATCCGGCAGCGGTCAAATATCTTTCAGATGCGCAAAAGCTCGGATTTATTGAAGAAGATCTTTTCATCGCTTATGGCAATGCGCTGATGGAATTGAAAAAAGTGTCAGAAGCCATGGATGCTTACCAGAAAGCCTTAAAGATTAATCCTTATAATTATCAAACCCATAATAACATCGGAGTGCTTTTAGCCAGGCAGGGGCAGTATGACCAGGCGATCAAAGAATTCCAGGAAGCCCTTGCCAAATCTCCGGATGATAAGGATACGCTGTATAATCTTCACCGGGCTTATAAGATACTCGCCGAATCAAAATCCCAGGAATACCTGGTGCAGTATAAGAATGTCACCTGATTTAGTTCATAGTCCGTAGTTCTTCGTTCATGTTCCAAGTTCTTAAAAAAATCTTTATTCTTTTTTGTTCTTGTAAACTAAAAATTATGAACTAAGAACCAAGAACTAAATTAGTCCGGGAACCAGTCTTCTTCTTCTGGTTTTTCTTTGTAGCCGTCAAGGGTTTGTTCTAAAGCCGTGAGATAATGTTTAAACTGAAGTTTGATCATCACATTGACCGGATCATAAAAAATGATCTCATTATCGACGAGGTAATCTAATACTTTTCTGTCAAACGAACCAAAAGCAAGGTTCATTTCACCCTTTTCTTTGAAGATCTTTTTTAAAAAAACCATTATTTTGCTTTTCAGGCTTTCCTCTTCTATTTGATTAACAGCCGACACGATCTTTGACCGGGCCTGCAGAATGGAATCTTTAATGACTTTTTTCCAATCCCCGTTCTGCTTTTTTCTCAGTATGATCTGCATCAAAAGCCAGCTGTAACCCCCCACCTTTTCCCAGATCAGTTCTATCTCATTATCTTTAAACTTTAATCTTGAAAGCCATGAATAAACTTCTGCTTCGTTTAAAAAATCCAGAAAAAAATAGTCACTGCATCCCTCCAGCCTGGAGTTTTTAAAAAGGTCTTCTATAAAATGGGCGTCCGATGTGACCAGGATAACGGATGCTTTGTGCTCGACCTTTGTTAATCTGACAAAATAGTTCAAAAGTTCATTAAAAAGATTATTGTCGTCAAGATAAATCCCTTTCAGAGATTGAAGCTCATCAATAACAATGATCACTTTTTTATTCTTTTTACATTCCCTGTCAATTCTATCGTTCATGATCTGATAGGGCAATATCTCGCCGGACTGTAATTTATCCCTTTCGGGTCTTGAAATTTGAAACAGATGAATATCGCGTTTCATTTTCTTATCTTTGCCGGACTGAAGGGGGAAAAGGATAGGAAGTATTTTTTTATAGGATGTAAAGGATTGCTCCCTGAGCTCATACCAGAAGAAAGACAGATCGTTCTTTTTTTTACTTTTTAGAAATGATTCTCTGATCTTTTCCAGCAGAGTTGTTTTACCGCTGGATTTGGGGCCGTAATAAAAGGTGATCTGATTGGGCCAGGCTTGAAAAAGGTTTTCAAAATAAGATTGGCCTTGCTGCCTTTCAACAAAATCGCCTCCTCTGAATTTAGCTATTTTTATATCTTTGGCTTTTTCTTTAATATCTTTGGATATCATGGTTTATTGTTTAAAGAATTAAAAGAAACATTATCAAAGCACCAAGCCTAAAGGCTCGGCTACTTAGAACGGTCTAACGGGCCTTTGGCCCAGCCGTTCACTACCATGTATATATCATTGTTATACAAAAGGTAGTGCACGGTCTTCAGACCGTGCAAAAGATGAACAGTCTAAAGACTGTTCATTACCATGTATAAACTAAATACTATAGGCTAATCAAGTGGCGGAAAAAGGATCTCTCCTTTCTTCACAGAGGTTTTTGTCGGTAAACTGAACCATTTTGTTTTTTCCAGGTATTTTTCTTTATGAATTTCACCTTGATTTATTTGATCGTATATTTTTTGCGCTATGATCGGCATGATCGGATAAAGGAAGAGGCAGATAAGACTGATACTCTGCATGATATTATAAAGCACAGTCTCTAATTCTTTTCCTCTGTTTTCTTTTTTTAACACCCAGGGTTTGGTATCATCAATGTATTTATTTATGCTTTTAATATAGTTCCACAGGGCTTCCAGGATCTGACTGAACTCGAAACGGGCATACCCTTTATCCAAAAAGTTAAGAAGATTTTCGCCATCTTTCTGGACCTTTGTACTTTTTTTATCATTCTTATGCCACTCTTTATCCGGCTCCGGGATCATGCCTTGAGAGAATTTATTCAACATATTCGTACTGCGATTGATCAAATTGCCCAGATCATCTGCCAGATCTCCTTTATACCGTTGTTCCAACCGGGGAATAGAGAAATCACTGTCCTTACCAAACGGGATCTCTCTCATGATAAAATATCGTATAGTGTCTATCCCGTACTTTTCGGAAAGGGACACAGGATCGATAACATTACCAAGAGATTTGCTGATCTTTTCGCCGTTAATAGTGAAGAATCCATGGCCGAAGACCTGTTTGGGCGGTTTTACCCCGGCTGATAAAAGCATGGCAGGCCACATGATGGTATGGAACCGATATATGTCCTTTCCCACAAGATGGATGGCTACCGGCCAGAATTGAGACATTTTCTTATTATCTTCATGATACCCCAGAGCAGAAATATAATTAATGAGGGCGTCAAACCAGACATAGACAACATGAGTGGGGTCAATAGACAGGGGAATGCCCCATTTCACGGTAGCCCTTGAAATACTGATATCCTGCAACTGATTTTTAATAAATTCGATCATCTCGTTGCGCCTGGCTTCCGGCAGGGCAAAATCGCCTGATCGCATCAGTTCCATCAACTGGTCCTGATATTTTGAAAGGCGAAAAAAATAATTTTCTTCTTTTAAAAGTTGAGGTTTTGTCTTATGATCCGGGCAGATGCCATCTACCAGATCTGAATCAGTTAAGAATTTTTCACATCCGATACAATATAACCCCTCATATTCTTTTTTGTAGATGTCGCCTTTTTCATGACATTGTTTTAAAAGTTTTTCAACTGATTGAATATGTTCTTTTGAAGTCGTCCTGATAAAAAAATCAAAACTGATATTCAGTTTCTTCCAGGTTTTTTCCCATTTCTTTGCCATGATATCCGTGAATTGGACAGGGTCCATGGATGCTTTTTCAGCGGCCTGAAGGACCTTCTGGCTGTTCTCATCAGTCCCGGTTACAAAAAAAACATCATCTCCGATCAACCGATGATAACGCGCCAGGATATCAGCCGTGGTGGTGGTATAATAATGACCGACATGAGGTTCGTCATTTATATAATAAATGGGAGTTGTGATATAAAAGAAGTCCCTTTTATTTAATGACATTGAAGACCCCGGATTTTTTTATTTTATCCAGTTTTATTTCAAGGACATGCTCTCCTTCTATTTCAACATATACAGTTCGACGAAGAACATTCACGTTTTTTACCTTTCCTGCCACATCGCCGGATGACGGCAGATTATATCCGATGTACTTTTCCCTGTGAACATCGTTAACGTTAAATTTCACTTTGGTCCCTTCTTTTGGAAAATCTCTGCGAAGTTTTGTATAGGTATCATACTCGTAGGCCAGACAGCACAGGAGCTTGTCACACACCCCTGAGATTTTTACGGTATTGAGTGAAAGATTCTGTTCCTTGGCCATTTTTATGGAAACGTTATTGAAGGAAGGCAGGAAGTGAACGCAACAGAACTCTTTACCGCATATACCGAGCCCGCCCAGCATCTGGGTCTCTTCTCTATAGGGGACCTGCCTGAGCTCGATCCGCTTTTTAAACACAGCCGCGAGATCACGAACATAGGACCGAAAATCAATTCTATTTTCAGAAGTAAAATAAAAGATAAGTCTGTTTTCATCAAACATGTATTTAGCGGAAAAGATTTTCATGGGCAGTTTATGCCTGACCAGCTTGTCCTGGGCCGTTTTTAAAGCCTTGGCATTTTTTTTGTCCAGTTTTTCCATTTTTTTAAAGTCATCCTGATTGGCTATCCGTACGATTTTACCGGTGTTTTTAGCTGATTTAATCTCAAAAGGCATTTTACATACCTTTCCGGAATCGAGACCGAACTGTGTCTGGATAATATAAACATTGCCAAGACGGATTTCGACATTGGAAGGGTCACAGTAATAGCACCCGACAAATTGATCTATTTTAACACTAACGACTTTCATTTAGTATATCCCTTATCGTTAACAGCAAACTTTCCAATAATAACTTTATATTGACATTGGTGCTGATCACCTGAAATCTGGCTTCAATGATCTTTGAAATCAGCAGGTTATAAGACTTGAATTTAATATATTCGAGATTGATATTCAAGTAATTTTTAAATATTTCACTTTTGCTGATGGCGTACTTTTGATCATAGATCCAGTCGATAAAATAGAGAAGGAATAATTCAAGAATATTTTCTATCATGGTCACAGCCCATTTAGAGACCTCTGTCAATTCCTTTTCAAAAGCGGGAATATCCAGCCGGGAAGGGCCTACAGAAGAAAGGAAGAACTCAAATTTTTCAAAGATCTTTTCAACATTGTTTTCCTCAAGGAGTTCATAAGCCTTTTCGAGACTGCCGTTGGAAAGGAAGGCGATCTGTTTGCTCTTTTTTTTATCAATCTTTTCTTTTTCGTTTAACAGGTCGGCGATCGTATCAACCTTGAGGTTGTTAAATTGTATTTTCATGCAGCGGGAGATGATGGTGTCCAGCAGGGAATTCAGATTGTGGGCAATGAGGATAATAAAATTATTGGGTAGCGGTTCTTCCAGTGTTTTTAAAAAACTGTTTTCGGAAGACAAATTCATGGCATCAGCTCCGTCTATAATGAAGAACTTGTACTGGCTTTCAAAGGGCTTTAAATTGATCTGTCGTATCATGTCCCTGATCTGTTCAATTTTTATCTCTTTTTTTTCTTTGCGGACAACAAAAAGATCAGGAAAGATCTCTTCGTCTATCCTGTGGCAGTTTGAACAATTGTCTTTCCCTTTCATTTCAGGATCCTGGGCCTGGCAATTAAAGTATTTGACAATGCTTTTAGCGGTTAAGAATTTTCCGCAGCCGGACGGACCGTAGAATAAAAGAGAATGAGGGAACCGGTTTCTGAGGATAAGGTTTTGCAGTATTGCTTTCGCTTTTTTTTGTCCTTTGATATCTTCCAACATCAGGTAAGATAATAGTGAAAATCATTGTGAAAGGCAAGGAAAATTAACGAGTTCAAAGTATACCTGGAGAGCAGTTCGAGGCTTATAAAAGCACACCAGTCGAATCCTATCCATCTTTGGAGGATTCAACTCAACATACCTCCTGTATATTGAACTACGTGTTATAGTAGAATCGTCTAGTTCGTTATAACCAAGTAATAATAATCATCGTTGTTGCGGCAAAAGCAGATCCCACCTATTGAAGACATTGAATGCACAGACAGGATTCTGTGAATTCAGCGTCTTCAACAGGCAAAAAAGACCCTTTTACCAGGATGTGGCATCATCATCAAGATATTTACCGGAATCTTTTTTAATCTTTTTGATCTTCTGGATCGATTCTTTCTGAGCTTTGATCTTTTCATTTTCCAGTTCCTGTTCGGTTTTGCGAAGATCTTCCTCTCTTGATTTGATATCGGATCTTGTTTTTAACTCAGATTTCATGACCTCTTCCACTTCCGGTTCCACACTGGTGATTTCGTCGGATATTTCTTTCAGCTTGAGTTCCCTGATCTCGCTCAATTCCTTGATCTCTTTGATTTCATCAAGGGTCAGCCGGGTAATCTTTTCGATCTTGATCTTGTCAAAATCATCATTGATCAATGTGGCTTCTTTGAGCGAATTGACCATTACCTTCTGGCTTGTGTTTTTCGGATTGATGATCTCCACACTTCCGGTAAGAACGCCAATCTTTGTAATAACCGCTTCTTTCTTTGATACCTTGACAAAGTAAGGGAAAGCAGCGGATTCCTGTTTTTGCACTGATACCACAAAGGACGTTCCTCTTACACCGGCCACGGCTGTCGGGGTCTGAACTTCAAAGACAGAGTCTTTCTGTAATTTTTTTAAACCCAGAACGACTTTTCCGGCGGCCACTTTGATCCTGGCCACGTTGTTCTCGTCATCAACGACCAGAAGGTCCTGAAATGAGACTCTGGAATTATTTTTGATCTTGAATACACCGCGATCAGCAATGACCACATTGACTGAGCCGTTCCTGCCTGTTAGAATGACATCAGACGGTTTCAGCCGGGTCCCTATATCCAATTTCACTTTTTCAGGTGTATCATCTCTCAGGATAAAGGCCTGACCCAGTACCAGGGTTACTTTCGCATCCAGTATTTTCATGGTGGCATCTTTTTTACCGCAGGTTAACAGAATCATGCTAAACGAAAGAACAGCAATAAGGATGATCGATGATCGTTTCACTTTTTTCACCTCCTCTTTATTAAAATATGTTACATATCATAGATCCAGGCGAACACTTTCCAGCCTTGACTCTCTTTTTTAAGATATATTCTTTCTTTTCCTTTAAAGGTAATAGGGCTGATTTCCCTGTCTTTAGGATCAGCATGATAATATACTTTATTTTCGATCAACAGGTTGTTGTTCTTTAGTATCACTTTCTCTTTCTCGGGAATATAATCTATTTTTTTATAATGGGCGAATAGTTTTTGAATGTTATCCTTTACTTTTCGCCTGGAGGTCCTTTTAAAGAATTCCTGAGAATAGAGGTTCAAGGCCTTGTCAACGTTCTTTTCTTCCTGAGCTTTGATTATGGATGCCATAACATTATTATACAGATACCCGGGATAGAATATATGATTGATAATGACAAAGATAATAAATACAGATAAAGAGAACAGAAGGGCGCGGACAGAGAAAAAGGATTTCGTTGTTTTTGTGTTATAAATGATATCCTTGATCTTCAGGTCAAGTTCGGGTGAAGGTGTCAGTTCGATCGGTGAGGCTGACTGTAATAATTGGGTCAGATCATTACTCATGATTTACCCCCTTTAATTTTTTTCTTAAAAGTTGCAAGGCATAATGACTTCTGGACTTTATCGTCCCTAAAGGCTTATTCAGGATGTGGGCGACATCCTGATAACTTAGATTTTCAAAGAATATTAAAATGACCACATCCCTGTATATTCCGGGCAGAGCTTTAACACTTCGCCTGATCGTATCGATCACACAGGCTTCTTCGATGTCCTTTAACCGTTTATCATCCTCTCCGCTTTCCCGGAGGGCTTCAGCGGTAAAGAGATTCTGTAATTTTCTTCGTTTTAAAAAGTCCTTACAGTGATTAATGGTAACGCGATAAAGATAGGTTTTAAACTGACAATTCTGTCTCTTTTTATACTTGTGGATATTCTTGATCAGTTTTTCGAATATTTGCTGGAGAATATCTTCCGTATCCTGCAGATTCTGAACATAACACCATATTAATTTGAAAAGGTTTTTCTTGTATTTTTGATACAGTCTTTCCAAAGAGCGTTTATCGCCATCTTTGAACTTTTGTACTAAGATATCATCCTTATCAGGATACTCTGGTTCCATTCACTTACCTTTTATTAAACGAAAGATAAAGAAAAAAGTTCGAAAATATTTACCGGAGCGAAAATCTCATATGACAGAAAGGGTTGCGATCTTTTCAGACATCTGTTCCTGAAAGAGGCGATACAAAAAATAATGTTATATCGCCTGGAATTTTTTCAGCTTTTTCCTGGCTTTTGTTGATACGGAATCAAACGGCGGCATGTTCACCAGCTTTTTATAGATGGCAATGGCCCGGGCTGTTTCATTCAACTGCTCATAGCATTCGGCTGTAAGAAAATGAGCCGCTTTGTTAAAATCGCTGGTGGGGGCTTTTTGAATGAATTGGTTAAAAATTTCAATGGCTTTATTATGATCATTGGTCTTGATATAACAACGCCCCAGCTGAAAGAGCGAATCTTCAATATATCTCCGCCACGTGTCTTTAAAACGTTTTGTATTGATCACTTTGTTAAAAATATCCATGGCTTGTTGGATCTCGCCCCGGGCCAGATGGCTCTGGCCT
Organism: Spirochaetota bacterium; assembly: GCA_016931325.1. Taxonomy (GTDB): domain Bacteria; phylum Spirochaetota; class JAHITG01; order JAHITG01; family JAFGFC01; genus JAFGFC01. Next base: position 25,768 of record JAFGFC010000135.1, read on the forward strand.
TCGTAATAGAGGGCCGGAATATCTTCCAGGTCTTCAGACTGGTTTTTCTCTTCTTTCTTTTTCTGGATCTCCCTTTCTTCCTGCATCAGGGTGTCAGCGATCTCGGCGATATCCGAATGGGTCAGCTTGGAGACCATGCTTAAAAGCTGGGTTGTGTTCACCGGCAGAAAAAGATACCCGTGAATCCCATGGACAGCCACATTTTTAACAAATCGAACATCGGCTTTATCCGCCAGAACAACAATGGGCAGTTGAGGATGTTTCTGTCTGATCCTTATAACGGCATCACTCCCGTCAAAGGAACGAAGAGAAATATTGATAATGACAAGGGCATACTCGGCCTGTTTTAATTTGGAGAGGGCTTCAAAGCCTCCGACCGCTTCAACCAGATTAAAATATCGCCTCAAGTCCGCTTTCCATGGGCTGACCAGCGCTGTTGTATTATCCAGGGTTAGTATATTTATTTTGTCCATAACGCGATTTATAGTATATAAAATAAATTATTCTTTGTCAATATTTTTGTTGGGGACTTGTCCCCATTACTCCCACTCGATCGTGGAAGGGGGTTTTGAACTGATATCATAAACGACGCGATTGATCGCTTCCACTTCATTGATAATACGGTTGGAAATGGCCTGTAGAACATGATCGGGCAGTTTGACCCAATCCGCTGTCATGCCATCCTTGCTTTCAACGACCCTGATCGCCACGGTATACCGATAGGTTCTGGCATCACCCATAACGCCAACGGATTTAATGGGTAAAAGCACGGCAAAGGCCTGCCATATCTTTTTTATGTCCATGTTTTTCTTGATCTCTTCATTTACGATGGCATCTGCTTCTCTCAGGATATCCAGCCTTTTTTTCGTCACCTCACCTAAAATTCTGACAGCCAGTCCCGGTCCGGGAAAGGGCATGCGCCAGATGATTTCGTCTGGGGCGTTCATTTTTTCGCCTATACACCTGACCTCGTCCTTGAAAAGGAATTTAAAGGGTTCGATGATTTTTCCCAGTTTCATCAGATGGAGGATCTTTTTAACACGGTTATGATGGGTTTTGATCTTGGCCGAAGGCCCGAAAACAGAAGTGCTTTCGATCGCATCAGGATACAGGGTGCCCTGGGCCAGAAATTCAATATGGGGGAAACTTTGAAAAAAGACATCCAGGAATGTATCACCAATGATTTTTCTTTTCTTTTCCGGGTCAATGACCCCTTTCAGTCGTTTTAAAAAGATATCCGTGGCATTAACATATTTTACGGGCAATTTAAGAGTATGCTGGAGGGTGTGGAGGACCTGTTTCTCTTCTTCTTTTCTTAAAAAACCGTTGTTGATAAAAATGCCTTTGAAATGTTTACCGATGGCTTTATACAGGATCAATGACATGATCGTGGAGTCGACTCCGCCGGAAACAGCGCAGACGATTTTTTTATTCTTTACAGTATGTCTTGTTTCATCAATTATATTTTTGATCATCCTTGAAGTGTCCCAGTCCTTCTGGCATCCTGCGATCCTGTAGAGAAAATTTTTAAAAACAGTCCGGCCCTCTTTTGTATGGGTGACTTCAGGATGAAATTGCACTCCGTAAAAGTATTTGCCTTCCATAGCGGCAACAGGCGAGTTCTCTGAACGCGCGATGATGGATATATGCGGGGGGACTTTAATAACCCGGTCCTGATGGCTCATCCATATCTGGGAATTATTTTTAACACCTGACAGAAGCCGGCTCTTTTTCAGAATGGTCAATTTTCTAAAGCCATACTCTCTTTCTTTTGCCTTATAGATCTTGCCGCCCATGAGTCTGGCCATTAACTGCAGGCCGTAACAGATCCCCAGCACGGGAATATTTAAATCAAAAAAACCCTTTTTTATGATTGGCGCGTTCTTTTCATAGACGCTGGAAGGGCCGCCGGATAGAATGATCCCTTTTGGATTGAACTCTTTTATTTTTGAAACCGGGATGTTGTAAGGGAAAATCTCGCAGTACACCCCGCTTTCCCTGACGCGGCGGGCGATGAGCTGGGTATACTGTCCGCCAAAATCCAATATCAATATTTGAGGCTTTTTCATTTAAGAGAAACCGCTCTTAGGAATCGCTTTAGCGATTCCAAGGCCAAAGTCCTGGGAATTTCACCCCTTGGAATTTCAAAGAAATTCCAGGTGCTTCGCCCCGGGAATTGTCTGGCAATTCCACAGGGCGGATGAATACAGATAAATACTGATATATTTTCCTGTCATTACGAGGAGTGCTAGCGACGAAGTAATCTCTATTATATTTAACATAGTACCCGGGCCTTTAGGCTCGGATAAGGATTGAAAAGAAAACAAGGATATACACAGATTCTTTTTTCTTTTATTCTGTCTATTCATGTTAATCCGATTTTTAAAATAATAGGAAGAATATAATGTTTTTATTTGTTTTAGCAAGCAAAAATTATTATTTCTAAAGCGAATATATTTGCTTATAAGCAAAATAAATAGCGAATAAATTTGCTTTCAGTAAAAAATAATTGATTTTTAAAACCAAGTGTATATTTTATTTATATGGAGAAACAGAGATATTTAACCAAATATATTATTGAAGATATTAAAGAAAAAATGGTTTTTATTGGGGGAGCCCGTCAGGTAGGAAAAACAACTCTTGCACTAAAGCTTATTGCCCCCTTTTTTAAGAATTATACATATTATAACTGGGATAATAGACAGGACAGAAGGAAGATAATAAACGGAGAGATACCCGGGTCAGCAGGGCTGATCATTTATGACGAAATACACAAATATAAAAAGTGGAAGAATTTAATAAAAGGAGAATATGATAAATATAGAGACAAATTTAAATTTCTTGTAACAGGTAGCGCGAGGTTGGATATTTACAGAAAGGGTGGAGATTCTTTACAGGGTCGATATCATTATTACAGGATGCATCCCTTTAGTATGGCAGAGATTTTAAATAAAAATAACAAAATCAGAGTTTTGAAAGAGTTAGATATTGATAATAAGAATTATTTTAATGAGTTTGATATACTTGAGAAATTTGGCGGATTCCCCGAGGTTCTTTTCAATCAGAATGAACGTATTTTACGAAGATGGCATAATGAAAAAAATGAGAGATTATTTAGAGAAGATATCAGAGATTTAAAATTGATAAAAGATATAGGTAATATGAAATTATTAAGTGATATTTTGCCCGGCCGGATCGGATCTTTATTGTCTATTAATTCCATCAGAGAGGATCTTGAAGTCAGTCACCGAGCGGTTTCCAGCTGGCTGGATATACTGGAACTATTTTATTATCATTTCAGGATCTATCCCTATCATAAAAAGAAAATACGCTCTATTAAAAAGGAACCCAAACTATATTTATTTGATTGGTCAGAAGTGGAAGAAGAATCGGCAAGATTTGAAAATATGATAGCGTCACATTTAATTAAATTAACTCATTTTTTAAATGATTATGAGGGTTATAAGGCGGAATTATTTTTCTTGAGAAATGTGGATAAAAGAGAAGTAGATTTCCTTGTTTGTATTGATGATAGACCCTGGTTCTGTGTTGAAACTAAATTAAGCGATGAAAAAGTATCTGATTCATTGCATTATTTTATCAACAGATTGAAAATACCATTTGTTTATCAGGTTATTAAAAAGAAGAATATTGACAAAATAGTTAATGGAATAAGAATTGTTTCAGCGGATAGATTTTTATGTTCTCTGATTTAAAGGTTACCATCCACACCCGTGTCACCTACCAGATGGGGGATGGTATCACGACAAACAGGAAGTTTGTCGGGTCAATTCGCCATGGATGGCTTGGATTCGACCAAGATAAAGTTGAAGAACATCAATCTGAACACAGGCCTTGACGACAAAGTCTTTGCACCATAATAAATGAAAAAAGCATGTCATTGCTCATATTATGAGGTACCATTCGAATGTTAAATGTTAGTATACGGTACACTACAACTACAAGGGATTACTATCTGCCGGTAAAGAAATAAAAATTCAGCGTAATCCCTGTTTCTGTTTCAATGATGGTATTGTCTGATCGTAGATCCAGATCATATGATGTTCCTAACACATCGATCTTTTGTTTGATCTTGTAATCAGAGAAAGCAAAATTAAAACCAAATTGGCCACCAATACTGAAATTATCGCTGAAAAAATATTCTGCACCCAATCCCATTTTTAAGCCGCTGAATCGGATCACCTCATTTAAGATATTATCGATAGCATAGTCTGCTATATCGTCAGAACTGCTGTTCAGGACATACTCGGGACGTGCAAAATAATAAGAAACAAAAATATGAGGCACCAGGGAGTTTAACTGGTATGAAAATTTGGCACCGATATCAGGTGAAAGTACTGAAGCAGAAATGTCCATGTAAATTCAATATCAATTAAAAATTATATTATTATATTGGTATGTCAATAAGAGATTATCAGGGGAGAGAAACATAAGGGTTGCTCTTGATGTAAAAACGGAGGAGTTTGTCTGCGCCGAGTTTAATGCCTATTCTTTTTTTACGGACAATGTCCGGTTTTATGGGATTATCCTTCACCAGCAGGTAGCCGGAAAAAACAGGTTTTGCATTAAAAGATCTATCAATAAAAAAAGCCCGTGTCAATTTTCCTGGTCCATTGGCCAAGTCTTTGATGTGAGAAGTATGCCGCACTTTTTTCATCAGATCGATCCCTTCAATAGGTTGGATAGCTCTGATCAATACAGCCGAAGGAATTCCATTCTTCCCTGTTACGATATTGAAGAGATAATACATGCCGTAACAGAAATAAACATAGGCCAGACCGGGCGGGCCGAACATCACTTTGTTCCGGGGAGTGATTTTTTTATAAGCGTGGCTGGCCGGGTCATCTGTTCCGCCATAACTTTCAGTCTCCACGATCATACCGGAGATGATCCCTCTATCCGTCTTCCGCCAGAGGATCTTGCCCAAGAGTTCCCGCGCCACGATCTTGGGATCGCGTTCGTAAAATTGTTGGGGAAGTATCTTATTCATTTGCATAGTATAGTAGAAATTGCCACGCCTTCCCGCCTTTGGCAGGAAGGTTTGTAATGACAGGGGAAATAAATATCCCGTATCATTATAAATTTTTTTAACGTCGAACGTCGAACCTCGAACGTAGAACGTTTAAATGTGCTTGCTGCCGGGTGAGGTTATGGGGATCTTTTTCTGGCACAGCGGGCATTTCTCCGGTTTGTAGATCGGAGCCTCAATATTCAGGATGGAATATTGATTTTTGGCCAGGACGACATCGTTGCTGCGGTTAACAATAGAGGCAACACCGATCAGTTTGCCTCCTGATTTCTGGACTATTTTTATGATCTCTTTTATGGAAGCGCCTGTTGTAATAACATCTTCCACAACAAGCACCCTCTCTTTTGGTTCTATAGAAAATCCGCGGCGCAAGGCCATTTTTTTATCTTTGTCTCTTTCAGCAAAAATAGAACGGATCCCCAGCTCTCTGGCGACCTGATAAGCTAAAGCGATCCCTCCCAGAGCCGGGCCAATAACAACATCGTTCTTTTCATCTCTGAACTGTGAAGCGATAATATAGGCTAATAGTGTGTTATAATGCGGGTATTGACTCACCTTGGCGCATTGAAGGTAAGTGTCACTGTGCAGACCGGATGATAATTTAAAATGACCTTTTAAAAGCGCTCCTGTCTTAACGAACATGTCAAAGATAAACTCTTCTGTATAAATATTTTCCATATTATAGTAATCCCCTTATAGTAAGGTATAACATAATATACAATTCTTTTTTTCTATGGCAACATAAATATTACTTCGAATAACCCTACAATTGGTCAGCTTCTTGTTATCCTTGGCGGTGTTGATTAAATCCCAGCCCTCCTGGCGGATTTGACGACCCGCTGGATGCGGGGAGTGTCAAATTTACCAAGGATGGTAAAAATTTGACTCCGACCTACCTCCTGTAGGTCGTATTATTTGACTTTTCTGTCTGATTATATATTTTTAATGATTATGAAAATCGTTGTGGCTACGA
>JAFGFC010000136.1 GCA_016931325.1 Spirochaetota bacterium
ATGGCGGATCCGACCCGACCTGCTTCCTGCAGTTATGGTCGGCTCCCTGCCATCCATGGCGGATCCGACCCGACCTGCTTCCTGCAGGTCGCATAAATCATTTGACATTATAAATAATTCCAGTATCTTTTTTCATGGATCGAAAGTATGATAATTAAGGAGTGATCGTTATGAAAAAACTTTTCTTATTTTTAATCATTTTAGGCTTGATGATCTCCGGCTGTACAAAGGAAGCGGATAAGGTCAAATTCGGAATTGTAACACTTTTCATAGGTGATGTGGAAATTAAAAAAGGGATGAAAACAGTAAAACCGGCTATCAAGATGATCCTGAGAGCCGGAGACAGGGTTATAACAGGTAAAGGATCCCGGCTGGATATGCAGATGGGCAATTTTGGTGTTCTTCGTATTAATCAGAGTTCCGAAGTGGAAATGGACCGGCTGTTAGACGCATCCAATGATAGTATTCAAACCTTTTTAAAAGAGGGACAGATCATCTGTAAATTGAAAAAGCTGCAGAAAAATCAGGATTTTAGTGTGGAAACACCCACGGCTGTTGTCGGGGTCAGGGGCACGACCTTTGCCGTTGATTCGTCCCAGGAGGAAAAAAAGAGTTCTGTGGCTGTAGCAGAAGGCCAGGTTGAGATGGCCAATAAGGAAGAACCGGAAAAAACGGTAACGGTAAAAGAGAATCAATCGGCTGAAGTGTCAGAAGATAAAAAATTGCCGGAGGTTTTAAACAAGATCGATATCAAACAATTAAAAGCCCTGAATGATATCAAGAAAGTGCAGATATTGAAAGATATTGAGAAATTCAAACCTGATCAGCTCCAGAAATTATTTAAATCAGGCGGCAAAGGAGTAGATGTAAAAGGCCTGCAAAAGGTCGTTTCTTCAGAAAAAGTGGACAAGACCGTTCAAAAGGCTGAAGAAGCCAAGAAAAAAGCAGAAGAAGAGAAGAAAAAAGCTGAAAAGAAGATAGAGGACGCGAAGAAAAAAGCAGAGGACATAAAGAAAAAGATCCCCGGCGGACTTTTTAAATAAACAAAAATAACGCGGAGGTGGCGGAACTGGCAGACGCGCCAGACTTAGGATCTGGTGGGGTAACCTGTGGGGGTTCAACTCCCCCTCTCCGCAAGTATTTGGTTTATTGGAAGAAGGAAAAATAAGAACACGGGCCTGGCAAAGCATGGCTCGGTGAATGGTTAATATAAACGGTGACCTTCATTTACAAGATCTGTCATAAAGGCTAAAAAAACCAAAAGGATCATAAGAATGGGAAATGATATATATGATGTGATCATTATTGGCGGAGGCCCGGCGGGTTTGACTGCCGGGATTTATACCTCAAGGGCACGTTTAAGGACCTTGATCCTTGAAAGCTTTGCTCCTTCAACACAGGCGGTTCTTACCGACTTGATCGAAAATTATCCCGGTTTTCCAGAGGGTATTACAGGATTTGATCTGATCGAGAAATTCAAGAAACAGGCCCAGAGATTTTCCGCTGAACGGGCAACAGAAAATGTCCAATCCATCGGGAAAGATACGCTGGACAGAAAAATGATATGGCGGGTAAAGACCGATAAACGCGCGCTTCAGTCTTACTCCCTTATTATTGCCTCAGGGGCCAGAGCCAGGCCGCTGGGAATTCCCGGTGAGAATCAATTCAAAGGAAAAGGTGTTTCGTATTGCGCTGTTTGTGATGCGCCTTTTTTTAAAGGGAAGGATGTTCTGGTAGTGGGCGGTGGAAATACCGCCGTACAGGAGGCCCTGTATCTGACTAAATTCGCTTCCCGGGTCTATCTCCTTCATCGCCGCAACAGGTTGAGAGCCGACAAAATACTGCAGGAACGGGCACAGGATAATCCCAAGATTGAAGTTTTATGGGAATCGATTCCGCTGGAAATAACAGGGGATGATAAAATAGGATCGGTCAAGATCAAGAATGTGAAAAACAACGTAACATCAGATATAAAGTGTGACGGGGTCTTTATTTTTATCGGCTGGGATCCTAATACGGATTTTTTAAATGGTCAGGTAAAAAGGGACAGGGAAGGATATATTATTACTGATGATCATATGGCCACCTCCCGGAAAGGAATTTTCGCCTGCGGGGATTGCCGGAAGAAAAGTCTCAGGCAGGTGATCACAGCCTGTGGTGACGGGGCTACAGCCGCTTACTCGGCTCAATTATATGTGGAGAACTTGATGGGCAGGGCTTATGATTAAAAAGACAATCGTGAAATTTGAGGAATTTTCAGGGATGTCGAACATGATAGGGATATGGATAAAAAAGAGAATAAAGATCTGGACGAGATCAAAAGACTTTTTGAATCGATCCACAAGAACATCGATGCTATCAAAATGGTCATATTCCAGTTTAAGAATAATTCTCGCCGCTAGTCTTTTCTTGATCCTTTTGACGGTTTTTCTCCATGGCGCCTTTTTAAATCCCCACATTCCTTATGTGACGTCCTCTCTGTCCGATAAGGCTAACAGTATCTTTTTCAATCCTGCCGGCCTGGGGGTCAGGAAGAATTTTAACATGTTCTTCGATCTCAGCTACAGGCGATCAGAAAATGTGTCTCTCAGCCTTTCCCTGGATACCCTTCTGGGGGGATTCGCTTTTGAGAATTTTCAGAATGATAATACAAAATACAAGATCTATCATTATGTTCTTCCCGGTGAGATCAACTTTTTCGGATTCCCGTTCTATGTCGGTATTAAGAACAGCTGGTATACCATTGACTCTTCTCATCCTTATACGATCGGCCTGGGGTTTTTAAACCGGTTCTGGAATCATTTTTCACTGGGCATGGTCTTTGATAATCTGAACAGGATGAAAATTTATCCTGATAGGAGAAAAGCGGTTGAGACAAAATTGTCTCTGGGCTTTGGTTTTTTTTCGGAAAGGTTGTTTTTCAGTATTGAAAATGTCAACCAGGATAATTTTGGATGGGATCATAATGTCTATCAGCTTTTTTTTGAACCCATAAAAGGGATCAGGGTCCATTCGGCCTATTTTAATCTGCTGGATCATTATACCTATCAGCTGGGTATGAATTTTTTATTTTCCCAGACGGAGATCGATTATTCTTTCAATAATGTTCAAAAAAAAGATGACAATTCACAGAGCCTTCAGATCGGTTATGATTCCTCGACCTATCCTTCTGAATTAAGGATACCGGGGTTGATCAATATTAAGGTGGAAGGCCTTTTAACCGATGCGGAACAGATGAGCCTTCTGGGTGACAGCAGCAAAGGAGCTCAGAATATTGCCGGTCAGATCGAAAAGGGGATCAACGATGACAAGATCAGAGGCATGCTTCTGGAGATCGGATCCATCGAGACCACGTCTTTCGGGGGGATCGGAGGGCTGGTCTATGAATTGAGGGACAGGATCCTGGAGTTCAGAAAAAAGGGTAAATATGTTGTGGCCTATTTGGAGAGTGGGGGTTCAACAGAAGAATATTTTCTTGCTTCAGCCGCGGACAAGATCGTTTGCGGGCCTTTTGCTTCTCTTGAAGAAATGGGTATCGCTCTCAAGGTGCGGAAATTCAAAGGGCTTTTACAGAAGATCGGTATAAAATTCGATATTATCAGCGCCGGAGAGGATAAAAACGCGTTAAATCCTTTTGGTGATGACCTTGAAGATTGGCAAAGAGAAAGCCTCATGGAAAATGTCAGGGATTCTTATCACCTGTTTGTGAAAATGGTCTCTGATTCAAGGTTCCTTAAGAAGGAGAGTGTAGAAAACCTGATGCAGGACCAGGCTGTTCTTTCAGCCAAAGTATTAAAACAGGAAAATTGGATCGACAAGATCGGCTACAGGGAAGATGCCATGGAGACTCTGGGTTATATGGTCAACAGGGATGTGGCCGGCGCCGGATTTATCAATATAGAAAATGTCAGTTACCGACCCAGTACCTGGAAAAATTCTCCCAAGATCGCGGTCATCCCTATCTACGGCCCCATTGTGTCGGGAAAGAGTATCTATAACAGGATATATGGCAATATGGCTACGGGTTCAGATACGGTTGTGGAGCAGATCCAGTCCATTGAAGGGGATGTGACCATTAAGGCGGTTATCATGCGCATTGATACTCCGGGTGGTTCTGTCTCAGCCTGTGATAGGATATATAAACGATTACTAAAGTTACAGGATAGCGGAAAATACATTGTGGCTTCTTTTGGGAGTATGGCCACGTCAGGGGGCTATTATATTGCCTGCGGAGCCAACAAGATCATCAGCACCCCTTTTACCGTGACAGGAAGTATTGGTGTTTTTACCATGAAACCTGTTCTTGGCGATCTGTATGAAAAGTTCGATATCACTTCTGAAACCTTGAAGAAAGGCCCTTATTCTGATTCTTTTACTTCAGATAGAGAATTCTCTGACAAAGAACGCGAATCTATTAAAGAGAACATGGAAGAGGCCTATGATCATTTTATCTCTGTTGTGGCAAAGAACCGCGATGTTTCACCGGTCAGTATAAGAAAAATAGCCAGAGGAAGGATCTATACAGGAAATCGGGCTTTTCAATTAAAGCTGGTCGATCATCTGGGTGGCATGAAAAAAGCTGTTGACATTATTCAGAAGAAGACAAAAATTGATGATCCCATTATGATCTATTACTGGCAGGATTTCTGGTCCTTCTCCCCGGTATTATTGTTCTAAGAGAAAAGGGGACGGTTCTTGCATGCTGGAATGCTTTGCTAAAGAACCGTCCCCTTTTTTGTTCAAGAATGTAAAAATAAAATCCGATAATCGTATAAAATATGAAACTGATAAGAAGAATTATTGACGGTATCAGTGATTTCCTTTTCGGGCTGAAACGAACCGGTTTTGGTAATATTATCATCACGTTTTTGCTGATCATTACCATTTCCACAGTAGGGATCTATCTTATCGAAAGAAAGGAAAATGCGAGTTTTAAAACGACCTTTGATACCTTATGGTATACGATCGTTACCCTTTCCACGGTCGGGTACGGGGATAAAACCCCCATAACGGTAGGCGGGCGGCTTTTGGGCATTCTGATCATTCTTTTTGGTGTGGCGATCATGGGCGCTGTTACCGGTAAGATCGCTTCGTATCTGGTTGAACGCCAGTTAAAAGAAGGACGGGGAATGATCGATCTGTCCAAATTAAAGAATCACCTGGTTATATGCGGATGGAGGCCACAGCTCCCGCAGATCATTAATGATATTCTGACAGTTAAGCCTGAACTGAAACCCTCTCATATCGTTCTGGTTAATTTTGCTGACCCCCAAAAGATCGAAGATATACGGGCTGACAGGAAACTGTCTAAAATAAAATTTATTTACGGGGATTACAGCGATGAAGCGGTTTTAAGGCGAGCCAATATTATGGAGGCTAAAACAGTTATTATCATAGCGGATCATACCAATCCGGCAGCGACCATCCATGAGATCGATTCCAGGACAGTCATGACGGTCATGATAATTGAAAATCTGACCAAGGAGATCTATACCTCCGCCGAACTGTTAGACCCGAAATTTGAACGGTATCTCAAACTGTCGTATTGTGATGAAATAATTTTAAGCCGGGCCTACAGCCGTATTTTTCTGGCTAATGCTGCTGCGGCTTCAGGAATATCACAGGTGGTGCACAAGATCGTGGAAGTGGACTCTCCGACTCCGTTAAAAGTTATGCCTTTCCCGGATCGATTTATCGGAAAGACATTCAAGGACGTTGCTGATTTTTTTAAAACAAAAGGGAATTATATATTGATCGGACTTTTGGAAAATACCGGGAATATATATATGAGAAAAAGAGAAGCGTTAAAAGAAGCTCAGAAGACACCGGATATATCCAAACTGGTGGATAACCTGCAGAATGTGAAAAGGATAAAGCCCAATGATCCCATTATCAATCCCGGTAATGAGTATCATGTTAAAAAACATTCCAAGGCTATTGTGATCTTTGCCAAGACAATAAAGGAATAAAATGGATAAAGTTTCAAAAAAAACAGAAGAGATCATCAAGACATTGAAAGAGGTGCCTATCTTCAAGCCGTTTTCCAACAAGCCTGAAGAGCTGTTAAGAATTGCCTCGATTATGGATCTAAAAAAGGCCAAGAAAGGCGAATATATCATAAAAGAAGGCAATGAGGGTGATACCCTTTTTATTCTGAAATCAGGAGCGGTCAATATATTAAAGAAGACATTGGAGAAAGAAGAATATACGGTCGTCCGGCTGGAAAGCACAAAGGACTCGGTTCTGTTTTTTGGAGAGCTGGCTCTTCTGGACAATGACCGCCGTTCCGCTTCTGTTATGGCTGACACGGACCTTGAACTTTTAACCATAAACCGGTCAAATTTTATCAAGCTGGGCAACAAATATCCTCACCTGGGACTTTTGATCACCCGGGAGATCTCCAAGATCCTGGCCTCCCGATTACGGAAGACCAATACCGATATTATCACCTTATTTGAAGCCCTTGTTCAGGAAGTGAGCGGGGGATCGGCCCTGTGATCATTTCTATTTATGAAAACCAGTGACTTTGATTATGAACTTCCTGTCGAATTGATCGCTCAATATCCCACCAGAGCGCGTGATAAATGCAAACTTCTTGTTTATCATAAAACCAGCCACGAAATAGAACACAGAATATTTTCAGATATCGTTTCTTATTTTAAAAAAGGAGATGTTCTGGTCTTTAATGATACCAGAGTGTTCCCGGCCCGGCTCTACGGATTAAAAAAAGAGACCCACGCGAAACTTCAAATTCTTCTTTTAAAAAAAGTCTCCCCTTTTGTATGGGAAGCGTTGATCAAGCCGGCCAAACGGGTAAAGGAAAACACCCTGATCCATATTAAAAAGGAGCAGGCGCGTGTCGTTCAGAAAAAGGACGAAGGACTGTGTCTTCTGGAATTTCAAAGGGAATTTAAATATAAGGATCTTGAACGGATAGGGGACATCCCCCTCCCTCCTTATATTAAACGCGATATCAGCCAGGCCATTGATAAAAAATTTTATCAGACCATTTATGCCAGACAGTTCGGAGCGGTAGCCGCTCCCACAGCGGGACTTCATTTTACCAGGGGACTCATGTCCCAAATAAAAAGAAAAGGGATCAAAATAGCGTATGTGACATTGCATGTGTCCTGGGGCAGCTTTGCCCCGATCCGCGCGGAGGACGTCCGGGATCACAAATTGCACAGGGAATATATTATCCTTTCAGAGGATAACGCCAGGATCATTAATGAGAGAACCGGCCGGCTCATCAGTATCGGTACTACCGTGACCAGGGCCCTGGAGAGTATGGCCAGACAGGGACGGGTATCACCTTTTGAGGGCGAAGTGGACCTTTATATCTATCCTTCCTATCAGTTTCAGATAATCGATGGGTTATTAACAAATTTTCATCTTCCAAAAACATCCCTCTTACTTATGGTGAGCGCTTTTTTAGGGGGATCGGTCTGGAGAAAATTGTATCAGGAAGCGATGGAAAGAAAATACAGATTCTATTCTTACGGTGATGCGATGTTGATCATTTAGAATATGGGGACGGTGCGTGACATTGTGACAAATAAAAAATTATTATACCAATCTCAAAATTGAATATTTTGTCAAAATGTCACGCCCTATCCCCATTAGAATTGAAATTTATTATTATTAAAAAGGTCAAGACAGGTGTCGGCTACCCGAATGTCATAGAGCCTGCCTTTATTATCATTGATCTCCTGCAGGGCTTTCTTTATTCCCAGGGCTTCCCGGTAAGGCCTGTGTGAACTCATGGCTTCCACCACATCCGCCACAGCCAGGATTTTGGCTTCCATGCTGATCTGTTTTTGTCCAAGACCCTGCGGGTATCCGGAGCCATCGTTCCTTTCATGATGCTGGATAAGAATATCTGCCACAGGCCATGGGAATTCTATGGTCTGGATCACATCATGGCCGTGTTTAGGGTGATGTTTGATCAGATCGAATTCAATGTCACTTAAAGGGCCGGGTTTACTCAGGATCTCTGCCGGTATATAGATCTTCCCGATATCATGTATCATGGCCGTTAAATGAATGCCATCGATCAAATGCTGCGACAGGTCCATATGAGTTGCGATCGCTGAAGCCAGATAAGCCACCTGTTGCTGGTGCCCGGCCGTGTAGGGATCTCGTTCTTCCACGATCCTGGCCATGGCATAGATCGTGTTCTGCAGGGTGCTTGAAATTTTTTCCAGGCTGTCTTTCAGCTGTTCTTCAGCCCGTATCCTTTGTGTAATATCACGAATGATGGCCACGATCTCCCCTTTATTTAACGGGGCCATACGGGCTTCATAGAACGCCAGGCCCATGGGCGTAGAGATCTTGTATTCAAAAGTCTGGGCCAGTCCGGTCTTAAGGGCTTTGGTAATTTTGTCAAACGCCAGATCACGATAATCTTTGAAAAATGAGATCTGACGCAAATTTTTTCCAATGATATCACAGGGAGGGATAGGCAGATAATGTTCCTTATCCGCCTTGAATTCCTTGAACGTGCCGTCCTTTGTAATGATGAACATCAGATCGGGGATGGCCTCGATCAAAGCCCTGTTTCTCTGCTCACTTTCCCGTAACGCCAGATCTGTTCTTTTTCGAACCAGGGCATTGGTAAATATTTCTCCGACAACTTTTAATAGCGTGATCACTTCCGGATTGAATTTTTTCTCACAAAACGAGTCAAATCCGAAAAAGCCAACCAGGGAACGGTTGCAGAGCAAAGGGATGCATAACAGAGAAATAACACTCTCTTTTTTCATCAGATTTTTCAGGGACTGGGCTTCACGGGGGAGATGGTCAACATGAGGGACATAAAACACCTGACCCTTTTTCAGTTTCAAGCTGGCCCATGGAAATTTGTCTACCGGAACGGTTCTAAATTGATCAACATTTGATTTTATATTCTTATCGCACCACTCATACGTATAGTGAACATGGGTCTTTTCGTTATTTAACAGAAAGATCCATGTCCGGCTCATACCGGCAAATTTGCTAATGGTTTCCAGGGATTCATTTATTTTCTGATCGATCTCTTCAGGCTCAAGATTAATAAAATTAGATGAAATGGTGGTGATGATAGTTTCAAAGTGAACCCGGTATTGCAGTGACGCTTCCATTCGTTTGCGATCGGTTATATCCACCATCTTGGCCAGGATGGCCGGTTTTGACCGGTACAGAATGAAATTAGCCGTTTCCGAGACCCACAAAATCTCCTTTTTTTTGGTTATGATCCTGTACTCGTAAAGAGAGGTCAGTTTCCCTTCCTGGATCTGGGCCATCTTTTTTTCAATGATCTTTTTATCATCAGGATGGATCAGTGACTGCTGAGTCCGGCCTATTAGTTCGCTTTTTTTATATCCGGTTATTTTTTCAAAACGGGGATTGACGAATTGAAATTTTCCGCTTCTTGCGATATAAACACCGGCATCGGATTTTAAAAATATTTTTGAAAATATCTTCTGCGGACTTTTCAAATATTACCTCATATTATCGAAACCGATTTCTCTCCCTTTACATAATTCTTTCCTTGTTTTTTCAGGTAAAATTCAGTTACCGTGAACCTGTTTTGCAATAATAAAGATGAAGAAATTAAAAATAACCTTACCCCTCGTCATAGATACCTATGATCCTTTCTTCCCTCCCATCTTAAATAACCTAGGCCAGTTTTATATGAAAGAAAAAATAGCAAGCTAAAATACCAAGTATATTAACTATATTATATATGATTTTTTGCCAATTGTCAAGGGCTTGGGGGAATATATTTTCTATCCTTGATATTTAAAAATAAGCATTTTTGGATCAATAAATTGAAAATTTTATTTTGCCAGAAAGGATTTAAGGGGTCCTTGACCCCTCGCCCCCTGGGACCCTTTATTTCGATTTATTAAATTTGACTTTCCAGTAAAAATTGATTAGGTTTTCAAAAACTCAAGGATAAAAATGGGTATATTAAGCAAAAGAATCATGAATGTAAAGCCATCGGCTACGCTGGCGATTACGGCTAAAGCCAAAGTCATGAAGAAGCAGGGAATGGATGTCATCAGCTTTGGAGCCGGTGAACCGGATTTTGATACCCCTGATTATATCAAAGAGGCGGCCTGCCAGAGTATTAAAAAAGGGGAAACGAAATATACTCCGGCTTCAGGTGTGCCTGACCTGAAAAAGGCCTTTGCTGAGAAATTGAAAACAGAGAATGATCTTGAATATGCAGAAGAGAATATCATTATCTCCTGCGGGGCCAAACATTCCTTGTATAATATTATACAGTGTCTTATCAATCCGGGTGATGAGGTTATCCTGTTCTCTCCGTACTGGGTATCCTATCTGGAACAGGTCAATCTTGCATCCGGGGTGCCTGTTATTGTCAAGACAGAGGATAATGAATTCAAGATCGATATAAAGAGACTGAAAAAGAAGATCAGTTCTAAAACCCGGTTAATTATCATTAATTCCCCTCAAAATCCATCAGGATGCATTTATGATGCCTCGACACTGGAACAGTTAAAGGATCTTGTCCTTTCAAAAAAAGATCTATATGTTATATCAGATGAGATCTATGAAAAGATCATATTTGATGATCAAAAGCATATCAGCATCGCACAATTAGGCAGAGATATACAGGACAGGACTATTTTAGTCAATGGTATGTCAAAAACCTATGCCATGACAGGATGGAGGATAGGATTTTTAGCCGCGCCTAAAGAGATCGCCTCGGCGATATCCCGGCTTCAGAGCCACTCTACATCCAACCCGACCACATTCTGTCAGATGGCGTCCATAACAGCCTTGAGAGGAAGATCATCACAGATCGATAAAATGCTGCAGGCTTTTTCCGAACGGCGTGAGATCATTTTTACAAAATTATCCTCCATAAAAGGCTTCCAGACCGTAAAGCCGCAGGGTGCCTTTTATATCTTTCCAAAGATTTCTTATTATTTTGGAAAAAAATTCGAGAATAAAAAGATCGATTCCTCCCTGACCTTTTCTGATCTTTTACTGGAAAAAGCCAATGTGGCCCTTGTCCCGGGTTCCGCGTTCGGATGTGATGAATTTGTCAGACTGTCTTTTGCCATTTCCGTGGACCAAATAAACAAAGGCCTGGACAGGATCAAAGAATTCTGTCAGAGTTTGAAATGATAAATACGCAGGAGAAAAATATGCCAAAAAGTATAAAGAAACCAAATTTGATACTGGGGATCTCATCGGATGCGATCCAGAATTATATCAACTTTGCCGAAGAAAAAAAGCTGGAAACAATGGAGATAAAAGAGCACGGCGTGTCGATCATTATCAAACGACACAAGGAAAAAGATTCTTACAGGATCATTCCGGTCCAGAGAGAAGAGAAACCCAGTCAACTCGAGATCGACTTTCAGGCTGATACGAAGACATCAGAAAAGACGCCTGAAAAGGAACCGGCTAAAGACGATACGCTTCACAAGATCGTATCGCCCCTTTTTGGCACCTTTTATCGCTCCCCGGCTCCGGGAGCTCCCCCTTTTGTTAAAAACGGAGATGCTGTAAAATCAGGGCAGACCCTGTGTATTGTTGAAGCCATGAAGGTGATGAATAAGATCTCTTCCAATATAAACGGCAAGATCATCAAAGCCCCGGTTGAGAATGGCCAGCCTGTTAAAAAAGACCAGGTTCTCTTTTTCATCGAACCGTCATGATAAAAAAGTTTCAAATAAGGGTCAGTGGTATAAGTTTTATCAAGAAAAAACTTATACTGTTGACCCATAAGAAAAAAGACAGATGTTATTGGGTTTTCCCGGGGGGAAGGGTTGAATTTGCTGAAAAAGCCGAAGAGGCTGTGATAAGGGAATACAGAGAAGAACTGAATGTAAAGGCCAAAGTCGTAAGGTTCTTATTCTATAATGAATCACTTCCACCTGACTACCCGGTCCATTCTCTTAATCTGTTCTTTCTGGTCAAACCAATAACAACCGATATTCGTTTGGAGAAAAACGGGGTTATCCAGAACGTTCAATTATTTGAAAAAAATAAGATAAAAGATATATTACTTTTCCCGAAAATAAATAATAAGATCATGGAAAATTTTGAAAAATGGGTGGAAGATTCAAAATGAGAAAATCAGTTTTTACGATTCTGACGATCTGTTTTGTGCTGGTTATATCCCTCAAAGGATATTTAAGGGAGAGATTCCTGCGGGAGGGCAAGGTCTTTGAGAAAATAGAGTACGGTGAGATGGACTGGTCAGAAGGCATTATCATGGTTTCAGGCACAAAGAGCCCGGATGAGGTGAAACAACAAACAAAGGGATCTGACAAGGCCAAAGCCAGGTTGATCGCTCTTGAGCAGGCCAGAGACCTGGCTTTGCGAAATATGATCCTGGCGATTCATTATATCCGTATCAGGGAGGATGTGCTCTTGAAAGATCTTATTGACTCCGGCCATGAAGAGGCAGGAAAACGCCTTGAGGATTTCATTTCCCGGAATATAAAAGAAAAAGTACTTTATAATAAAGATGACAGCATAACCGTCCAACAGTATGTCCATTTATGGGGAGAGGAAGGATTGCTCTTTTGTCTGCAGGATATCATGTCTTTCGGATCAAAGGACTTTGCCGTTACTCCTCAGGGTGAAACAGGTGATGATTTGGTCGGGCAGGAGTATACATCACTGATCATTGACGCTGCGGAAATGAATGATCTTGAAATGAGTCTTTCTCCTGCTGTGCTGGATGAAAAAGGCTCAGTGGTCTATGACGCCTCTTTTGTTTCCGCGGAAAACGCGCTTCAGTCCGGTATTGTCAAATATATCGCTGATAGATCGATGATCCCGAAGATCGAATACGTTGATGAAAAGGCCTTCCTGGCCAAGGCCAAAACCATAAAGGATAAAACAAAGATCGTTCTTTCTGATGATGTGGTCAGACAGCTCTTCTCTTCTGAAGAAACATTCCCTTATTTAAGAAAATGCCGGGTGATCATCATTGCCCGATAAAGGTACCCTTCAGGTCTGAACATCAATAAGAGAATGAAGATATTCAAAAAAATCGAAAGAATTGGCAAAAAATATCTTTTTCATATCATACGTCGTATTTTCCCTTCCCCGCCTCTGACGAAGAAAAGTTCATCCGGGATCAGAAATGTTCTGGTGGTCAGGATCGATGAACGCCTGGGAAATCTTGTCCTGTTAACTCCTGTGATCCGCTCGTTTTTAAAGAACCACATCAACATCACGGCGTTAGTCGCCGGGAAATTTTCAAAACTCCTGAAAGCGTTTGATCATGTCAGGATCATTGAGTTTGAAAAAAAACGTCTTTTTAATCCGTTTTATCTTATCCGTTTTGTGATCATGCTTCGAAGACTCAAGATGGATCTGCTCTTTGACGCTTCGAATCCGAATAATCTGTCTCTGTTGACATTCTTTACGATCATGCTCACAAAGGCCAGGATAAAATTGGGATTTTCAAGAAAGAACAGTGATCTTATCCTGAACCATCAGATTTCAGGTCCCAAAAAAGACGTTCCCATGGTGCGGTACTATCAGATCCTCTTTCAAGAGATGAATTTGAAATATGATCCTGATCCCCGTATCAATCTGCTGCCTTCCGTGAGGAATAAATATAAAAAATTGAAAAAAATGAAAATGATCGCCTGCCACCCGGGTGGACGGGGTCCGAAACAGTGGCCTGTTCTTAACATGTTCCATCTTTTGGACCGGATCAAAAAGTATTACAGAACATATGACTTTTTGATCATTGCCGGGCCCCAGGAACAGCATCTGACAGAGATATTTCAAAAGAAGAATTTTAAAGTAGTTACTCCGAAAGACGTTATGGATCTGGCTTCTTATTTCAGTATCTGTGAAATCTTTCTGGGGAATGATTCCGGTCCCATGCATCTGGCCGCTTCCCTGGGCTTAAAGATCGTGGCCATTTTTAATGATACCGCCAGAGTCGTTTTTCAACCTCAGAGCCGGCATTATAAAATAATCTCTTCTTCCCGTCCGGATAAGATCTCTGTGGATTCTGTCTGGAAAGCTTTTCAATACATTGAAAAAAAAAGATAGATATTGACACATCATTTGAATCGTTTATTTTATCACAAAGGAGTAAAAAATGGCCCAAAAAAATTCAAGCGATAAAAAAGCCTCTTCAAGTAAAAAAGTATCAAAGGTTATTGATAGTGAGAAAGTCAGGAAAACCATCTCAAAAGCTGTGAAAAAGATCCAGGCAGGGGTCAGCAAATATGCCTCTCTGGCTCAGCTCCAGGTCAAATTAATGACCCTGGAAGGCAAGCGCGAAGCCAGGATGAAGAATCTGGGGAAGTCGATCTATTCCCTTCTTGGAAAGAGCAAAAAAAACAAAGGCCAGATACTGGAAGACCCGCAGATACAGTCAGTTATTAATCAGATCAGGTCCATTGAAAGAGATATATCAAAGCTGAAAAAACTTATGACCGATAAAAAAAAGCAGGCTGTATAAGTTCTTTTCTTTCTTTTGCTTAGAGATGAGGTTAAAAAAAGAGCTAAATTTCTTTGATATCTTCAGTATTGCTACCGGGGCCATGATCAGTTCAGGGATTTTTGTTCTTCCCGGAACGGCGTTTACTCAAGCCGGCCCTGCCATTATCCTGTCCTATCTTTTAGCCGGGATCTTGATGATCCCCAGTATATTCTCACAGGCGGAACTGGCCACGGCTATGCCTAAATCAGGAGGCACGTATTTTTATATTGAAAGGAGCCTGGGCCCTTTTGCCGGCACGCTGAGCGGGCTGGCCAACTGGTATTCCATCGCTCTCAAAAGCGCCTTCGCTCTTATCGGGATCGGAGCCTTTGTTAAAATATTTCAACCTGAAATCAGCTATCAGCAGATAAAATTTATCTCGATCGGTTTCTGTTTTATTTTTACAATGATAAATTTTATCAGTGTCAAACATACCGGGCGATTGCAATCTTTTTTTGTCGTCGGGCTTTTGCTGGTATTGGGGATCTATTCCATCATTGGCACGGGTGCGATCAATATCCGGCATTTTATCCCTTTCAATCCTTTTGGCCTTAAAGCAGTCCTTGGTACAGCCGGGATGATCTTTATCTCTTACGGCGGCATAACGAAAATAGCCAGTATATCAGAAGAAGTAAAAAATCCCGGTAAGAATATCCCTTATGCCATGCTGATATCATTTTTAATTGTTATGATTTTATATCTGTTTGTTGTAAGCGTGACAGTCGGTCTTGTTCCCCCCCAGACCCTAAAAGATTCTCTTATCCCCTTGGCCCTGGGAGCCAGGGCATTGGGATCAAAAGTCATGTTGATCCTTACCGCTTTAGCGGGTCTGGCCGCTTATGTCACCACGGCTAATGCGGGAATACTGACCGCCTCCCGTTCTCCCATGGCCATGAGCAAGGATAATTTAATGCCACCCTTTTTCTCAAAACTACATCCCCGCTTTAAAACTCCGTATATCAGTATTTTCCTAACCAGCCTGATCATGATTCTTTTGATCATGTTTTTGGATTTGACGAATCTGGTCAAACTGGCTTCCACGCTTATGCTTTTATTATTCATTTTTGTGAATTTTGCCGTCATTATCATGCGCGAAAGCAATATTAAAAGCTACAGGCCCAGATTCAAATCCCCGTTGTATCCTTATCTCCAGATATTCTCTATTATCTCCTATTTCTTCCTGATCGCGGAGATGGGTATGTTGCCCCTTGGTCTCACCATTATCTTTTTATTCCTGGGCAGCAACTGGTATTTTTTCTATGTTAAAGATAAGGTAAAAAAAAGAGACTACGCGATCATCCATCTGGTAAAGCGGATTACAGCCAAAGAATTGATCGATACGAGGCTGGAGAATGAATTAAGAGATATTATCTGGGAAAGAGATGATATCAGTGAGGACCGTTTTGATACGCTTATCAAACAGGCTTATATCCTGGATATAAAAAAAAGAATGGATTATAAAAGCTATTTTAAACATATTTCAAAAATACTCTGTTCCAGGTTAAAGACAGATCCTTCGACCCTGTACGGGCTTTTTTTAAAACGGGAGCATGAATCTTCCACGGTCCTGAAGGAAGGACTGGCCATCCCCCACATCATTACAGAAGGGAAAGGCAAATTTGTGATCCTTTTAACCAGAAGCAAACCGGGCATTAAATTCCCTCACCAGAAAAGGCCTGTCAGGATCGTGTTTGTCCTGGTGGGCTCTGCGGATGAACGTAATTTCCATCTCAAGGCTCTGATGTCCATCGCCCAGATCGTTCAGGGCACCAATTTCGAAAAGGATTGGCTCAACGTGCAGAACATCGACCAGATGAAGAACGTGATCCTTCTATCAAGCCGTGACAGGGAGAAAAAAACCATTCGGTCCTGAAACTACAGGTCAAATTTATAGCCGGCCCCCAGGCTGCCTCCCAGATTGAGGACCGCGCTCTCCTTGACCGTCAGATCATAGATGAATTTCAACTCAAGGGGAAGAAAGAAATTTTCACTAATATTGTAAAGGTACCCTGTTTTAAAAACAGCATAGGTATCGGTCCCCAGGTATTCAGTATCGATATCTTTTTCTATGGCTGTATCTCCGAATTGTCCGCTGATCTGGTTGATAAATTCTATGCCCAGGCCGAAGAAAAGGCGAAAGGCAAAGGGATAGAGCTTGGCCACAAAACAATTTTTCATATTGATCATACTGATAAAGCTGTCTTGATTAAAGTCTGCTTCATTTAGATTATATCTTTCTTTCATAACTGAAAATTCATACTCCAGTGAGAAAGGAGACGATTCGATCTGAAATTCACTGGCCAGAGCAAAGCCCCATATGAATCCCTGCCATGACCCATAACCTTGAGGGCTGATATACCCGTAATGCAGGGGGATTTTAAAGGAAATAAGGGTAGCCTGGTTCTGGGCCCGGCTCAATATTCCCCAGAGGCAGAAGAAAAGAATAAGGGTCAGCTTTTTCATTTTAATTTTTTATAGACTGATTCAAACGATTCTGAAAGTATCCTGTCCTTACCCAGAACAGGCATAAAGTTATTATCTCCCTCCCAGCGGGGGACGATATGAAGATGAATATGATCTTTGATCCCGGCCCCGGCGGTTTTCCCTATATTGATCCCTATATTGAATCCATGGGCCTTCATCACGCTTTTCATTTTGCGTAAATATTGCCGGGTTAACTTCATCATTTCCAATAAAGTGTTATCATCCAGATCTTCCAGGCAAGGAGTATGTTTATAAGGGACGACCATAATATGCCCGTTGTTATAGGGATACTTGTTCATGATCACAAAAACATGTTTCCCTCTGTGGATGATCAGATTCTCTTTGTCTTTCTTCTGCCTGGTGACAGAACAGAAAAGGCATTTTCGCGTTCTAGAGGAGAGGATATAGTCTATTCGCCAGGGCGCAAATAATCGCTTTATAAATTCTTTCATGATGTTAGGTTATATTACTTGGCGAATATCATTCTCCCTGCCGTTGTCTGCAGGACACTTGTCACGATAACATCCACTTTTTTACCCATATATTGCAGGCCTTCCTCGACAACCACCATGGTCCCGTCTTCAAGATATCCGATCCCCTGGCTGGGATCTTTTCCTTCCCGTATGATCTGAACGGTCAACTCTTCCCCGGGAAGAACAATGGGTTTCAGAGCATTGGCCAGCTCGTTAATATTGAGGACTTTGACCCCGTGTATCTGTGCCACTTTATTCAGGTTATAGTCGTTAGTGATGATCCCGGCCACAAATTTTTTAGCCAGCTCGATCAGTTTTTCATCCACTTCCCTGATACTGGGAAAATCATCATCCACGATCTGAACAAGGGTCTTGATCCCCTTTTTGATCTTGTTCAGAATATCGAGTCCTCTGCGGCCGCGCTGCCGTTTGAGAGAATCGGAACTGTCAGCGATCTGCTGAAGTTCATTAAGAACAAAACGGGGGATGATCAGGATCCCCTCTAAAAATCCGGTCTCACAGATATCAGCGATCCTGCCGTCAATGATGACCGATGTATCCAGTATTTTGTAATTTTCAACCTTTTCTTCATCCTTGAGCGGCACGCGCACCTTGGCATCAAAAGAAGAACCAGGTAATCTTATTTCAAAGCTCTTGTAATATAAAATAACTCCCAGAGAATAAGAAGATATGAGGATAAAAAGGATACGGAAATAATGTTCAGAACCCGCGGGAAAAGTCAATATGGGTGAGAGCAATTTAAAAATAAGATCACCTAAAATAAATCCAAATAAAACACCAATAACAGAGAAAAAGATCCTTTGACCGTTCAGCTTGGCCAGTTGGAATGTTAAAAATTTAAAAAGGCCACCTGTGACAAGACCACCGATGGCATAATAAATGATCATGGACGTATGGCCCGTCGAATAACCCATTATGGCAGAAATTCCGCCCATGACAAGTATGAATATAATATCCAGTACACGCATTTTTAAGCACCACCTTTCTAATTAAAATTTGGGAGTAATATAACAATTTTAAATTGTTAAGGCAAGACTTTATTTACCATTTTTTCGGCTTCTTCGTAAGTCATCTTTTTCGCGATGGAGATCTCCGTGATGATCTGGTTTAAAGCGC
Organism: Spirochaetota bacterium; assembly: GCA_016931325.1. GTDB lineage: Bacteria > Spirochaetota > JAHITG01 > JAHITG01 > JAFGFC01 > JAFGFC01. Next base: position 18,571 of record JAFGFC010000136.1, read on the forward strand.
TTTCATACATTTTTCGCTCCATCAGGGAAAGCTCTTTCTCCTTGTTCCTGTTATTCAGGTCCCGAACAACCTGAGCAATATCATAAATAGAGCCTGTTTTTATCTTGTCCGTATTGTTCTGGTATCTTGTTTTCCAGTCTTCGTGAAGTTTCCCCCCTTTATTACCCAGTATTTTGAGTATTTTATTCACTTCTCTTTTATCAATAACAGCCCTTAATCCGATTTCATCGGCCTTATCAACCGGCACCATGATCTTTATATTGCCCTGAAGGATCTTGATAATATAATATTTAGTTGCTTTTTCAAGGATCTTTTTTTTCTCGATCGAATTGATCTTTCCAACCCCATGCATTGGATATACGACATTTTGTCCGACTTTGTACATTGTTCTCCTCCTTATTTTCAAATAACGGTATTTAATTCGTTAATATATTTAATGGGCTGGATCTCCTTTATCCCGGCGGATCGTTTTCCCAGCTTTTTCAGATTGCCGTAAGGGATGATCATCTTTTCAAACCCCATCTTAATGGATTCATCAATACGCTGATTGATATAGGTGACAGGTCTGATCTCACCGGTTAATCCCACTTCGCCGATCAAAACGGACTTGACGGGGGCCGCTTTGTTCTTCGCGCTGGAAAGCACAGCCGCGGCAATTGCCAGGTCGATGGAAGGTTCTTTGATCTTCATGCCGCCGGCTATTTTTAAATAGATCTCCTGATGCGCCAGGTTCAAGCCAACCAGTTTTTCCAGTATGGCGGTTAAAAGCAACAGCTTGTTAAAATCAGTACCTTCCACAACGCGTCTTGGATAAGGCAGGTTGGAAGGCACCACAAGAGCCTGGAGTTCGACCAACAGCGGTCTTGTGCCCTCCATGATCGTGGTGATCACGGAACCGGGCATTTTTTTATCATGGGCCTCCAGAAAATAGGACGAAGGATTGCTTACCGGCTCAAGGCCGTTCTGTGTCATCTCAAAAACACCGATCTCATACGTCGAGCCGAAACGGTTCTTCTGACTTTTCAAAAGCCTGAAGGAATGATACCGTTCCCCTTCCATATAAAGCACAACATCCACAATGTGTTCCAGAGCTTTGGGCCCGGCAATGTTGCCTTCTTTGGTCACGTGGCCGATCAAAAATACCGGCAGATTCATCTTTTTCGCCATGTGCAACAGGGTGCTGGTGGTCTCTCTTATCTGGGAAAAGCTGCCGGTTATTTTATAAAATTGGGGATTGTTGATCGTCTGGATGGAATCAATGATCACACATTTCGGCTCAAGGGAATGTGTATAATCCAGAATAAGGTTGATGTCCGTTTCCGGTAAAATGATAATATTATCGCTTTTTATTCCCAGCCGGTCAGAGCGAAGCTTGATCTGTTCCGGAGACTCTTCCCCGGAAATATACAGAACCTTTCCCTGAGAAGCGATCCTCTCGCTCACCTGCAGTAACAGAGTCGATTTTCCGATCCCCGGCTCCCCGCCGATCAATATCACTGATCCGGGTACGGCTCCTCCTCCCAGAACACGATCGAATTCCATGATCCCCGAACTGATCCGTTTGGATTGGGCAGGGGCAATATCTTTTAAATTCTTCACGCCTGAGGGAACTTTTACGTTCTTTGTCCGGGATGGTTGAGATGTTGACAGGATCTCTTCATTGAGGGTGTTCCATGAGCCGCAGGACGTGCATCGCCCCAGCCATTTCGGGGTCTGGTATCCGCATTCAGCGCAGACATACATCTTTTTTACTTTTGTGCTCATGTTATTTCCATAATAACGTTCTGGGATTTTTTTTGATCTGTTCGGAAAATTTGGCCAGATTATCAGATGTTTTTTTGAGATTATCATAGACTTCGGCTTCATAGATCAGTTTACCAATGGTCCCCTGTTTGCGCTTGACAGCCCGTGTAATATCTTCCAGGTTATTGGACGAACGTTCCAGGTCCTTCATGGCGCTTCGAAGCCTGATTGTTGTGCTTTCAAGATTCTTGATGGTCTCGTTGATCCTCTTCTGGTTCTCTTCTGAAATATCGCTGATATTCTCTGTCAATTTTTTTACCTGTTCCAGCACAGAAACCAGATTTTTTTCCAGCGAGTCAGCGGCATTTTTTATATTCATGATGGTTGACCGCAGATAAGGCCGGTTCTCTTTCACGAGCATATCAAGATTGTACGCCAGGTCCCCGGCATTATTGAATAACTGGGAAAAGGAACGTTTTACTTCATCATCGGTCAAAGTGGGCCCAAAAACACCTTTCATCAGTTTGGCCAGTTTGATGCTCATCGCATCCAGGCTGATCGGGTCCACCCCTGTTACCAGATCTCCATCTTTTAAATATTCTCCTTCTCCTTCATATCCGTTGATCTCAACATATTTTTCTCCTAAAAGTCCCATGGTGTAGATCAATATTTCGTTCCCGGGCTTGATCTTGAACTCTTCATTAAGATAAATAACAACTTCAACCTGATCTCCGGCGGGTTGAATATCTATCACCTTTCCTACCCTTATGCCGCCGGCAAAAATAACCGGCGCGCCGATCTTCAGATCTCCTATAAAGTTGAATTTTATCCGCAGTTTGTACCCTTCTTCTTTAAACCGTATCTTTCCCAGAAAAAAAGTGGAACTGATAAAGATAGCGATGACCATTATGGATATGATGCCTAATTTAAATTCCGGTGATAATTTCATTCGTTACTCCTCGATGCACTTCTTGTTGTTGATCGAATCCTATCCCTCCTTGTCCCGTGGAATTTCGAAGAAATCCCCGGGATTAAATCCCCGCAATTCATATAATTGCAGGGGAGGGATTCGATCCGACTCACTTCCTGTGAGTCGTACTAATACGGTATCGGGCCCTCTGATTTCCCCGTTATGAACTGGTGGACAAAAGGATCTTTTGTCTTCTTCACCTGATCCGGTGTCCCCTGGAAAATGATCTTGCCCTGGTATATCATAGCGATCCGGTCAGCGACCTTGTAGGCTGAGACCATATCATGTGTCACGATGATAGAGGTGACGGATAATCTTTTCTTCATTTCTATCATCAGGTCATTGATCGCATCAGCCGTAATAGGGTCAAGGCCCGTGGTCGGTTCATCATAAAGCAATATCTCGGGTTCAATAGCCAGCGCCCGGGCCAGTCCGGCTCTTTTTTTCATGCCGCCGGAGAGTTCAGCCGGTTTCAGGTCAAGAACATCGTACAGGCCCACAAGGGCCAGCTTGTCCTGAACGATCTTTCTGATCTTTTCTTTCCCCAGTTCCTTTCTGTATCGATAGAGAAAGAATCCCACGTTTTCATCAATATTCAAAGAATCAAAAAGAGCGGCTCCCTGAAAGACCATGCCGATCTTCATCTGTATTTTGGTTAAACGGGTATCATCCAGATGGGTTATTTCTGTCCCTTCAATATGGATCCTGCCTTTGTCCGGCTTCATAAGCCCTGAAATATGTTTTAACAGGACACTTTTTCCCACACCGCTTCGTCCGATCACAACCAGATTTTCGCCTCTGCGCACGGTTAAATCTAATCCGTCAAGGACTTTGTTCTGTGACAGGGATTTATGAACATCAGAAAGCTCAATGATGGCATCGGACTTTTGAGACAATCGCTTCTCCTTTAAATATGTAAAGTAAAATTTAAAAAGGACGTCAGGAAATAATCCGCCACAAGGATAAAAATGGAGGACGTCACGACAGAACTGATGGTCGATTTTCCTACCCCCTCGGCTCCACCTGAAGTGGCAAAACCCTTGTAACAGCCAACAGTGGCGATGATCATTCCAAAACAGCCGGATTTTATCAGCCCGCTTAAAATATCACCCATTTTCAAGGCTGATTTTGAATTATAATAATAGGTTAAGAAAGGGGTCTCCAGCTCCAGAACAGAGACGATCGCGCCCCCGAGCCAGCCGATAAAATCAGCGAACATAACCAGAGCCGGCGTCATGAACAGAAGGGCCAGGAACCGGGGCACGGCCAGATAATGGACGGGATTGGTGCCCAGCGTCTTCAGAGCATCGATCTGTTCGGTGACCTGCATGGTCCCGATCTCAGCCGCGATGGACGAGCCGATCCGCCCCGCCATGATCAGAGCGGTCAGAACAGGAGCCAGTTCCCTTGTCATGGAAACAGAAACAACGCTTCCGATAAACTGTGACATGCCTTTCAGGGTGGCTTCCAGGGTCAATCCTGTCTGAAGGGCCATGACCATACCGGTAAAAAGCGAGGTAATAAAAATAACAGGTAGCGAATTATATCCGATGTGGACCATTTGACCCACAATATTCTTTGTATCAAAAGGTTTCCTGAACATCCACTTCAGGGTGGCCAGAAACAAAGAGGTGATCTGGCCCAGGGACGTTATGGCCTGCAGAATTTTTCTGCCAATGTATTCGAACATCAAGCTACCTCTGTGGGCACATAATCCACTTTTTCAAGATTGGTGAACCGGGTAAAGCTCTTGTGGAACAGAACCTCGCGGGTTCCGATCGGACCATTGCGCTGTTTGGCCACGATCAATTCGCAGACGATCGGTTTGTCATCTCCTTCGTCCTCGAGCGGGCGATGAATGAAAAGGACCACGTCAGCGTCCTGCTCGATAGCACCGGATTCACGCAGATCAGAGAGCTGGGGTTTCTTATCTTTTCTTTCTTCCACTTTCCGGCTTAGCTGAGAGAGCGCGATGACAGGAATGGTCAACTCCCTGGCCAGGGCTTTCAGGGAACGGGAAATAAAGGAGATCTCCTGCTGGCGGTTCTCATGCTTCCCGGCCAGATTGATCAGCTGAAGGTAATCGATCAGAAGCATTTTTAAATTATAGCGGGATACCGCCCTCCTGGCCTTGGCCCTCAATTCCATAAGAGACAGGGCGGCCGTGTCGTCAATAAAGATCGGCGCATCGGATATGATCGCGGCTGAATTGGTCAGAGGGCCCCAATCCGCTTCACTGATATAACCCGTGCGCAGATTTTTAATGTTCACCTTGGCCTGGGACCCGAGCATCCTGTAAATGATCTGTTCGCGGGACATTTCAAGGCTGAACAGGCCCACCGGTATATTCTTTTCAATGGCCGCATGTTCGATGATATTCAAGGCCAGAGATGTTTTTCCCATGGTGGGACGGGCCGCGATAACGATAAAATCTGAATTCTGAAACCCGGCCGTCAATTCATCGATTTGATGCAGACCACAGGGGATACCGGTCACGTATTCCTTGCGGTTGTAAAGGTTATCGATCAGCTTGATAACATCTTTCATCATATCGCCGACTTTCACAAATTCTTTGCCGATCTTTCTGCCTGTTATTTCAAATATGATCTGCTCCGCCTTATCCAGTATTTCTGAGATATCCGAGGCTTTCCCCGACTCATACGCTGTCATCAGGATCTGATTGGCTGCTGAGATGAGTTTTCGTAATGTGGATTTTTCAATGATAATATCCGCATAGTGAGAAAAGTTAGCCGAGGTGGGGACGCTGTCCAGGAGATCATTTAAATACTGCACACCTCCTATCTCGTCCAGGAGGTTCTTGTCTTTAAGATAAGACGTCAGGGTAACGAGATCGACCGGTAACGAACGGTCAAAGATCTCGGCAATGGCATTAAAGACATAGCGATGTGATTCTTTGTAAAAATCATCGCTGCGCAGGCGTTCTATCCCTTCAGAGACCGTTTCTGCATCCAGGAGCATGGCCCCTAAGGCCGCCTGCTCAGCTTCAATGTTATAAGGGGGCACCTTGCCTGCGATAAATTCTTTTACCATTTCATATCACTCTTTTATTCTTTGGCCACCCAGACTTTAAGATCAGCTTTTACTTCAGGGTGAAGTCTTATCGGTATATGATAGATACCAAGTTTCTTTAAAGGTTCCTGCATTTCCAGCTGTTTCTTATCCAGGTCAAGGCCCAGGGATTTGACCTTATCAATGATCTGCTGGGCCGTGATAGAACCGAATAATTTCTCATCTTCCCCTACTTTGGCCTGAATGGTGCAGTCTGTTTTTTCGATCTTTTCTTTCAGTTCTTTCGCCTGTTGAACGACCTTGGCTTCTTTTCTGGACTGCTGTCTTTTTTCTTCCTCCAGTCTCTTTAAATTTTGCTTGCTGGCCTGAAGAGCCAGTTTGTTCGGGATAAGATAGTTGGCGGCAAAACCTTTTTTTACCTCTTTTATGTCACCTTTGTATCCTAATTTATCAACATCGGTGATCAGAATGACTTTCATACGTTCCTCCTCCTTGCGATTTACATTTGGGAAATATTTCAAATTTTCCGAGCCTAAAGGCTCGGCTACAAGATGAATCTATGTTTCAGGCTCATCAGCTGATTTTAATTTTCTGAAATCGAACCAGATATCCAAAAGCCCCAGGCCCATTAAAATAATTGAACTGATAAGTAAAAATCGAGATACCAGGATAAAAAATACGAACAGAAGGACTGTCTTGAACATGAGTGAGAGATGAGAGATCAAAAGCCTGAACAGGAAAATAGACAGGCCCTGAAAGATATATAATATTGATACAATAAAAGACAGATTCAGACCGGCCTTTGACAGGGCTTCTAATTTCAAATTGAGAAAGAGGAAATGCAAAGCCCAGCTGGCGATAAAGACCCAGATGATATGTTCGTTGATCTTCACATGGAAAATATTGAGAAAATCCATATTCTTTGTGATAAAGCGTGAAATAAAAAGAGTAGAGGCAAAAATATTAAGAATGAAATAACCTGTCAGGCCCATAAATAACAGGGAAGGGAAATAGCCCTTTACTATTTTCAGGCTTTCATTCATGATAAACAGCTGGTTCTGGATAAAATCATCAGAAAAATTCAATTTCTTGAGATCAGCAATATACTCCTTGGTAAAATTGCCCCATTGCCTGCTCCAGTAAGCCAGTTGGTCTGAAAAAAGGTTTATCTTGAAAATAACAACAAGGCCTATCACAATAAGAAAGATATAGCCGAAGAACAGATGAAAGGTCTTTTGCATGGTAAAATTCTTTTTTAAAGAATAATAATAGAGCAAAGCCGGAAAAAGACAGAGTATAAGATAAAGAACAGGCAACAGGAGGGTCAATGATTCCTGTAATCTGACTGTCTTGGGGTCTTTTGTTGTAAAAAAAGGGATGAAATAAAAGATAACAAAGAACACAGCGCTGGAAATCAGAGGGACCAGGAATTTGGCGCGATATTTATAGACCCCGATCAAAAGCGGTGATAAAGCCAGAGGGAAGAGCAGGATAAGAGGGAAAAAGAGGAACATGAAAGAGGGAGAGATATAAAAGATCAAAGACAGTAAAATAAGGATAAAGGGTAAAAGGGCACTAATTATAGTTTTATCATTCTTTTCCATAGGTAAAAAATTTAGTTGAATAAATATATTTTAACAGGGTTAATTATTCCGCTACATAAGGTAAAAGAGCCAGGTTCCTCGCCTGTTTAATGGCTTTGGATACTTTTCTCTGATGTTTGGCGCAACAGCCTGTAATCCTTCGCGGCAATATCTTTCCACGATCAGAGGTGAACCGTTTTAACGCTTCATAGTCTCTATAACCGGCTTCTTTTAAAGACCCGCTGCAGAACCGGCATACCTTTTTCTTAAACTTTAACCTTGATGGAATAGCCGTTTTATCAGACATCTTATCAGATTTTTGATAAGACCTTGATGGCTTCCTGTCCATTGGTCTGGGTCTTCTGGGCTTTTCCTTACTCCCTCTTTCTTCTTTCTTTTTTTCAGGCGCTTCAGCCATTTATATCCTCCTGTAAAACATGATATCTATTTTTTAACTGTAATGGCCACATCAGGACAGACAATAGCGCACAGGGCACAACCTGTACAGTTTTCCATATTTTCCGGCCTTACATAATGGAGCCCTTTTTTATTGAATTTGTCCGATAGCTTTATCACCTTTTTAGGACAAATTCCAATACATAACTCACATCCTTTACATCTCTGAATATCAATTTTAATTTCTGCCACTGAAAAATACCTTTCACCCGAAGAAATATTTGTGAGATAATTCATATTAAACTCGGGAAATTTGATGACCGCCACACATGGGGCAAGCCACTGCAGAATCATCAATAACCAACCGGGTCCCTGTCTTGTCTTCGTCAGAAAGATAGGGCTTTTTTATTTCACTCCACCGGTAATCGCAATCTTCACAACGATATTCTACACTGCAGTTATCTATTTCGTTTTCGAGTAGGTATTCCGTATCCTGTTCAACGATCTCTTCGCCTTCAAAATTCATATTTTTCATATTCAGGCTCCTGATACTTATTTTACTTAATTCAAGAATGATGTCAAGCCATTTTTTAATTTCCTGAATATTTTTTTTATCATGTCAGGATTTTTCTTTTTTTTATTTTTAAATAATAGACTTGATTAAAAGAACTCTTATAATTAAAAGTCAAATAACTTTGAGCTTTTTACCGAGCTTTTTAAAGATCTCAAGAACATAGTCCAGCTGTTCGTCTGTATGGGTCGCCATGTAACTGGTCCGTATCAACGCTCTCCCGTGAGGGACAGCCGGGTGGATAACGGGATTCACAAATATCCCGGCTTCACTGAGCGCTTTCCACATTTTAAAACAGATCATATCATCTCCGATCACCAGAGGGATGATGGGTGTTTCGGCGATCCCGGTATTATAGCCGAGATCCTTGAACCCTTTGAGCATCTTATGTGTATTATGCCACAGCTTTTCAATCCTTTCCGGTTCGGTCTGCATGATCTGAAGTGATTTTAAAGCCGCTCCCACGGCAGCCGGGGTCGGGGAGGCATGAAAGATGAGGGTTCGGGAATTATGTTTCAGATAATCGATCACCTTGGCCGGGCCGGAGACAAATCCGCCCAGGGAGGCGAAGGATTTGCTGAATGTTCCCATGATCAGGTCCACGTCATCATCCATTTTGAAATGATTCGCGGTGCCCCTGCCGTTTTCTCCAATGACTCCCAGAGCATGGGCATCATCGACCATGAGCCTGGCCTGGTATTTTTTGGTCAGTTCCACTATTTCTGGAAGTTTCGTGATATCCCCTTCCATGCTGAAGATGCCGTCAACTACGATCAGCTTGCCGGCCTCGCCGGCGTTTTTCAGCTTGATCTCGAGGTCTTCTATGTCATTATGCTTGAAACGAAAAGTCCTGGCAAAGGTGAGCCTGGTGCCTTCAATGATGCTGGCATGGTCCAGGCTGTCAATGACCACAACATCATCTTTTCCGCAGATATAAGAGATAACGCCCTGATTGACCATAAAGCCGGTTGAAAATAATAGAGCCGCCTCTTTTTTGGTGAACACAGCCAGTTTCGCTTCCAGTTCTTCGTGAATATCCAGTGTGCCGTTCAGGAATCGGGAGCCGGCGCAGCCCGTGCCGTACTTTTCCGTGGCCTTGATAGCGGCTTCTTTGACCCGGGGATCATTGGTCAGTCCGAGATAGCTGTTAGACCCCAGCATGAGATATTTTTTCCCTTTAATAATAACTTCCGTATCCTGGGCGCTGGAAATAGGCCTGAAATAGGGATACATACCGATCTTCCTCACGTCATCGGCTGTTGTGTAATCAAAGCATTTCTGGAAAACGTCCATTAAAATCTTCCTTTTCAAAACCGGAATATTAATAATATTCTTTTTTATCTATGTGTCAATAAGAAAATATTTTGTTTTAACCGGGCGCAAATCCGTTGGTAATAGGCATCCGCCGGTCTTTGCCAAGCGCTACTTTCGAGATCTTTATACCGGGCGGAGATTGACGTCTTTTATATTCACTCCTGTCAACCATCCCGATCACCTTTTTGACCATATCCCGCTGGAAACCTTTTTTCATGATCTCGGGTAAGGTAAGATATTTTTCAATATAAAGGAAAAGGATCTTATCCAGCAAAGGGTAGGGCGGGAGCGTATCCGAATCCTTCTGATCCTTTTTTAATTCTGCCGTGGGAGCTTTATGAATGATGCGGGCGGGCACCAGTTCTGTTTTGCTCTGCTTATTCCTGTAATGGACAAGTTGATAGACCAGTGTTTTAGGCACATCTTTGATCACGGCAAAACCACCGGCCAGGTCCCCGTAAAGCGTTGTATACCCTGTGCTCATCTCGCTCTTGTTCCCTGTGGCCAGGACAAGAGCCTTGAATTTATTGGAAAAGGCCATGAGGATATTCCCGCGGATGCGCGCCTGGATGTTCTCTTCTGTTATGTCAGGAGGAAGATCCCGGAATATCTGCTCCAGGGATCGCAGATAAGAGCTACAGATATCGTCGATGGGAAGGGTATGCAATTTTATCCCGAGATTCCGGGCTAATGTTTCAGCGTCCTGGCGACTTTCCTGTGAGGTGAAACGGGAGGGCATAAAAAGAGCCGTGACATTCTTTTTTCCCAGGGCATCCACAGCAATAAGCGTGGTTAAGGCGGAATCAATACCTCCGCTCAGGCCGATTACCACTTTTTTAAAATTATTTTTATCAACATAATCTCTGGTTCCCAGCGTCAGGGCTGTATAGATCTCCTGTGGAAGCTCATAAAACGGTGTCTTTTGCGCAGAGTATTTTTTGAAATCCTTTTTTTCTTTAGGTTGAAAGCCTTTTATCTTTACCAGGTGGACTTTGCTTTTGCGGTTGAGCTTTTTTCCTTTGGCCTCAAGGTCAAAGAAGAAAAGATCTTCTTCAAACTGTTTCCCGGTTCGGACCAGCTGTCCTTTGTTGTCCACAATAAGGCTGTGGCCGTCATAAACGACCTCATCCTGGCCGCCCACCATATTTAAATAACAGATTACTGTACCGGTCTTCAGGGCTATTTCTTTCATCCGTTTCAGCCGGTCCTTTGCTTTTTCCTTATAGTAAGGAGACGCGTTAATATTGATATTTATAATGCTGCCGTTTTTTGATTGCTCGAAAAGGGGCGTGTCCTCAGCCCAGATATCTTCACAGATACTTATACCAAAAAATATTCCCCCCAGATCATAGACAGGAATAATATGGCCGGGCGCAAAGTACCGTTTTTCGTCAAAGACGCCGTAATTGGGCAGATGGATCTTGTTGTAGATATCAATGATCCTTTTTTTATGGATCAAAGCCGCTGAATTATACAGCTGATCTTTTTCCTTACCCCTCATGCCTCGGGATGTTTCGCTACGGACAAAACCCACCAGGCAGATAATATTATCGCATAATGAGACGATCTTTTTCACATAGCTCATGTTCTCACGGATAAACCCTTCTTTATGTAAAAGGTCTTCAGGCGGATACCCTGTGATGGCCAGTTCCGGGAAAACAACAAGATCGCATGATCGTTCTTTTGCTTTCAGGATACAATCTTTTATCTTTAAAAAATTATGCTGAAAATTTCCCACAAAGGCGTTGATCTGACCGAACGCGATACGCAGTTTCATAGCATAATATTATTTGAAATAAAGACCGAAGTCAACAATAAGTTCAAGCTCGAAATTCGAAGTTATTCAGACTCCTTGTAGGGATAGGTATTTTTCAAGATGGTTTGTTTTCATACCGAAGTTAAAAGTAGAGATGAAAGAATTACTGGAACAGTTCATTAATTACCTGAAAATCGAGAAAGGCCTGTCCAGGAACACGGTGCTGAATTACCAATCTGATATCGAACAGTTTTTTATTTTTTTAAAAAGTAAAAACATAGACAATATAGATGATGTATCAGGCCTTCTTTTAAGCGGGTATCTTTCATATTTAAGATCGCATAATATCTCCAACAGGTCCATGGCCCGAAAAGTGACGGCTTTAAGGATGTTCTTCAAGTACCTGGTCATTGACCGTATCATCCAGATAAACCCTTCCCTTTTACTCGAGGTCCCGAAGATCAATGCCTCCCTTCCGGAATACCTGAGCCTTTCTGAAGTGGAGTCTCTGTTAAAAACATTTGATACACAAAAACCTTTGCAGGTCCGCGACAAAACGATCATGGAACTTTTATACTCCGCTGGCCTGAGGGTTTCCGAGATCACGAACCTTCACGTCTACGACATTAATTCCCGAGAGCGTTTCATCAAAGTGAAAGGCAAGGGAGACAAGGAACGGTTGATCCCGCTGGGTCAAAAGGCCATTGACATTCTGGATCATTACATCATGCGCATCAGACCGCAGTACAACAGGATGGATTCGCCGTTTCTGTTCCTGAACGCCAAAGGAGGAAAGCTCTCCCGTATCAGCGTATGGAAGATCATAAAGTTCTATGCCAGAAAATGCGGGATCACCAAAGACATTTCTCCCCATACCCTGAGGCACAGTTTTGCCACGCATTTAATAAACAACGGGGCTGACCTGAGGTCTGTCCAGGAGCTGTTAGGCCACTCCAGCATTTCCACCACACAGATCTACACTCACCTGAACTATGAAAAGTTGAAGAAATTTCATCATTCCTATCATCCGAGAGGATGACGGTATAATATATCAACATTCCTATGATTGCGAGCCTGAAGGACCTTCGGCCCTGAAGGCTCGCCTACAGGTTAACGTACAATCTCGCTTATTTATCTATTGACTTTAACACAAAAAATATTATACTATCAAAATATCTTTGCAAGGAGAAAATAATGTCATTCAAGATCCAATTCACTGACCTGAAACGTCAGTATAAAGAACTGGAAGAAGAGATAGTCGCTTCACTCAAAAAGATAATGGAATCAGCCCGGTTCATTAACGGGCCTGAAGTGACCGAGCTGGAAGAAAAAATCGCAAAATACTGCGGCTGCAAAATTGCCGTGGGTGTGGGTTCAGGCACAGACGCGCTTTTATTATCGCTCATGGCCCTGGATATAAAAAAAGGAGATGAAGTCATCACCACGCCTTTCACCTTTATTGCAACAGCTGAAGTGATCAGCCTTCTGGGTGCCAGGCCGGTCTTTGTCGATATAGACCAGAGTACCTATAATATTGATGCTGCCGGAATAAAAGCCAGGGTCACGGACAAGACCAAAGCCATCATCCCTGTCCATTTATACGGACAGACAGCGGATATGGACGAGATCAACAAGATCGCAAAAGAACATGATCTTTTTGTTATTGAAGATGCCTGCCAGGCGATCGGCGCCGAATACAAAGGCAAAAAAGCCGGAAGCCTGGGCCATGCAGGGGCTTTCAGTTTCTTCCCGGCCAAGAACCTCGGGGCTTACGGGGACGGTGGAATGGTGACCACAGATGATGAAGATCTGGCCGCAAAGATAAAGACTTTGCGGGAACACGGCTCAAAAGAACGTTACCGGCATTCTCTGATCGGTATCAACGCCAGGCTTGACACCATGCAGGCGGCCGTTCTTCTGATAAAATTGAAAAAACTGGATCAATGGCTCCAAAACCGTATCAAACTGGCCTCACGTTACAGTGAAAAATTGAAGGACCTTGTCCATACCCCTGTTGTTAGAAAAGAGAACAAAGCTGTCTTTAATCAGTATACGATCCTGACTGACAGACGGGATGATCTCATTAAATTTTTAAATGATAACGGGATCCCCACAGCCATTCACTATCCCATGCCTCTGCACCTTCAGAAAGCATTCGAGTTTTTAGGATATAAACAGGGTGATTTCCCTGTGAGCGAAGAGATTTCAAAAAAGGTAATGTCCCTTCCCATGTATCCGGAAATGACCGAACAGGAACAGGACCTGGTCATAAATGAAATTCACAGGTTTTTCAAGAAATAACGTACATATTGAACGTTTTGGTCAAATCCTTGCCCTCCTGCCCTGAGGAATTTAAGGAATTCCCAGGGTAAAGTCCCCGCAATTCGGGGAATTGCAGGGGAGCGGATTTGACCCAACGCACTTCCTGTGCGTAGAACGATGCAAAAAATCAGCACTGTCATTATCACTTTTAATGAGCAGGATAATATCAAAGAGTGCGTGAAAAGTGTCCTGTGGACCGATGAGATCATTATCATTGATTCTTTCAGCACGGACAAGACCATAAAAATATGCCGCAGCTTTGGCAGACGGGTCAAGCTCTACAAAAGGAAATGGAAGGGTTATGCTGACCAGAAGAACTTTGGCATTAAAAAGGCAACGAACCCGTGGATCCTGAGCCTGGATGCTGATGAAAGGATCACCCGGGAATTGAAAAAAGAGATCAGTATCTGCCTTTCGCAAGATAAGACCTTGAAAAGAGGATATCAGATCCCGCGGAAGAATTATTATTTCGGCAGGTGGATCAGACGGGGAGGCAATTATCCTGATCTCCAGTTGCGGCTCTTTCAAAAGCGGTATGGGAAATTCAGCCTTGTGCCTCTGCATGAAGGCGTATCCTTAACCCAGACCGGTGTTCTGAAACATCCCATGATCCATTACAGCTATAAGAATATAAATGACTATTTCAAACGCTTCATCATTTACACGGATATGGAAAAAGAGATCTTTATTTCCAAAAAGGTCAAGGTGAATATTTTTTCTTCTTTCTATTATATTGTCCTGCTGCCTTTTAAAAAATTCATCAGCCGTTTCATTTTCAAGCTCGGCTTTCTGGACGGCCTGGACGGTTTTATTGTGCTGCAGCTGAATAACATCACCAGGATGATCTCCTATTATAAATATTATTTATGGTATAAACGAAATGTCTGAGTACGATCTCATCATTATCGGGGCCGGTTCCGGCGGTTACAGGGCGGCTGTCACTGCCGGAAGCATGGGAAAGAAAGTCCTTGTGATCGAACGGCACAAAGCCGGCGGTGTCTGTCTCCATAACGGCTGCGTCCCTTCCAAGACCTTTTATCAGACAGCCAAAATAATCAAAAACCTCCATGGCCAGAAAAAAAATTCGCTTTTAGAAGCCGAACTCAACTGGAACATGGAGAAACTCATCCGGTACAGGGATGGTGTCATCTCAAAACTTGAAAAGGGCATCGAATTCTTATTCAAAAAGAACAATATTGAGATGATCAAAGGCCAGGCCCATCTGATAAAAGAAAAGAATAAACCCCTTGTGATGGTGAATGATAAAAAATTCCAGGCTCCTTTTATCATTGTGGCCACGGGTTCCAGGAATGCCGCTCCCTCCACCTGGCAGGACAGAGTCCTGTCCCCGGATGAATTTATCCGGCTCGGAGGATATCCGGGTTCAGTGGCTATCATCGGCGGCGGTGTGATCGGCTGCGAATTCGCCGGTATATTCAGTCAATTCAATGTGGATATCACGGTGATCGAAAAAGAGAACAGGCTTCTGCCGTTTCTGGACAAGGATCTCGGCGAGGTGGTCGAGAAGAGCCTTAAAGAGATTGGCGTAAAAGTTTATACCGGGCAGACCGTATCAAAGATCAGTGACGGTCTTATCCTGTCGGATAAAACAAAGATCAAAGCGGAAAAGATCATCGCCTGCATGGGGCGCAGGCCCAATACGGAATGGACAGAGGATCTTATTCAAACGGACGAAAAGGGTTTTATCAAGGTGGATAACAATTTCAAAACATCCTGTGACGGGGTATACGCTGTCGGGGATGTGATCAACAAAGATTCCATGTACGCGCATCTGGCCTCTTTTCAGGGCGAGGCGCTTGTCCTGCATCTTTTCCAATCGAAAAAAATTCATCCTGCGCATTCGCCTTACGGCATCTTCACTTTCCCCCAGATTGCCGGTATCGGCATGAGCGAGGATCAGGCGGTCAAAGCCGGACTGGACCATGAAGTGATACGTTCCCCTCTTTTTGCCACGTCCATAGGAAAGATACAGGATGACAGGACCGGATTCATGAAAGTCATAAAACAAAAAAGCAGAGATAAACTGTTCGGGATCCATGTAGCCTCTCCATCAGCCTGTGAGATGATCCATACCGCTTCCGTGTTGTTCAACAATGATCTCGCGCAAGCTGCGAGTCTGAAAAACACGGTTTTTATCCATCCCACCGAATCAGAGATATTCCACGACATCCAAGTTTTTTGAAAAGTTGTTGAAATAATTTTTAAAAGGAGTATCTTTTTTTCAGATCAGTCTGGAAAAATATTCAATAAATTTTGTATATAAGATAAAAGGTCATGGGAGGAAAATCATGAAAAGTTCCAAATTGAATATCCAGGATAAATTAACCAAGGCGTCTTCCCGGGAAGAGGCTTTATCCTTAGCCCTTTCGCAGATCGAGAGTCAGTTCGGGAAGGGCGCGATCATGCGGCTCGGTGATCAAAAGGCCAAGGTGAGTGTTCCGGTCATACCCACAGGGGCTCTGACCCTGGACATAGCCCTGGGAGTCGGTGGTATCCCCCGTGGCCGCGTTGTAGAGATCTACGGGCCGGAATCATCCGGCAAGACCACGCTGGCTCTTTCCATTATTGCCGAGATTCAGAAAATAGGAGGCATCGCCGCTTTTATTGATGCCGAGCATGCTCTGGACCCGGCTTATGCCAAGATGCTGGGAGTTGATATAGACAATCTTCTGGTCTCGCAGCCTGATACAGGAGAACAGGCGCTCGAGATCGCCGAATCGCTTGTAAGAAGCGGCGCGGTGGATCTTATTGTCGTGGATTCTGTAGCGGCTCTGACGCCACGCGCCGAGATCGAAGGGAATATGGGGGATTCGCATATGGGCTTGCAGGCGCGGTTGATGTCCCAGGCCTTGAGAAAACTGACCGGCACGCTCAGTAAATCCAATACATCCATTGTCTTTATCAACCAGATAAGAATGAAGATCGGTATTGTTTACGGCAGCCCGGAAACGACTACAGGCGGGATCGCGCTCAAATTCTATGCTTCTTTAAGACTGGAGATCAGAAAGGCGGAGAATATTAAAAAAGGCGAAGACCTCTATGGGATACGGGTGAGGGTCAAAGTGGTGAAAAATAAAGTGGCTCCCCCCTTTAAAAAAGCTGAATTTGATATCCTGTTCAATCAGGGTCTTTCCAAAGAAGGCTGTATCCTGGACGCCGGCGTGGAGAGTGAGGTCATCAGCAAGACAGGCACCTGGTTCTCTTATGGCGACCAGCGTATCGGACAGGGCCGGGAGAACGTAGCTAAATTTTTAAAAGAGCATCCTGATATCATGGACAAGATCGAAAAACAGGTCCGGGAAAAAGTGGGTCTGGTATTGAAGCGGGAAACGCCGGCTCCGGCTGCGCAGGAGAAAAAATCTTCTGATCCCGAATAAGCAAAAACACTATATCTTTTAAAAATTTGATGAAGAAGAAAAAGATCAAGATAAAAGAGATTGCCGGAGGGGTAACGGCTCCACTCGGTTTTTTAACCTCTGGTGTGCACTGCGGATTAAGACGCTCCAAATATGACATTGCCCTGATCTACTCCAAAGAAAAATGTCTGGCTGTGGGAGGTTTTACAAAAAATCTTCTGCAGGCGGCTCCGCTTATCATTTCCAGAAAGCATATCAAAGGCCCCATCAAGGCTGTTATTGTTAACAGCGGTAATGCCAATGCGGCAACCGGCAAGAAAGGTCTGGCCGATGCCAGAACTATGTGCCGGCTGACCGCTCAAAACTTGAATATAAAGACAGAGAATGTGCTGGTCTTTTCCACCGGCGTTATCGGTAAATTCATGGACATGGCCAAGATCTCAAAAGGCATCAAGATGCTCATACCGGTTTTAAATACATCTTCTGAAGAAGCGGCTGAAGCTATCCTGACGACCGACAGGGTAAAGAAACAGGTGGTAACCGAGTTCAAGATCAAGAATAAAAAAGTACGTATCGGCGGTATGGCCAAGGGCTCGGGCATGATCGCGCCCAATATGGCCACCATGCTGGCCTTTATCTGTTCGGATGTGAACATTAAAAAGAGTCTGTTGAACAAACTTTTTCAACATGCGCTGGAACGATCGTTCAATCTGATATCCATTGACGGCGAGATGAGCACCAATGACGCCTGTGTCTTTATGACGAATAAAAAGGCGGGCAACGACGAGATCAATGAAAAGACAGCGGATTCGATAAAGATCTTTTACGCCAACCTGCTCTATGTGATGCAGAAACTGGCGCGCATGATCGTGTCAGACGGCGAGGGTGTGACCAAGCTGATCGAGATCAAGGTGATCAACTGCAAGACAAAAAAGAAAGCCAGAGCGATCGCCAGCCGTATCGCCAATTCGCCCCTGGTCAAGACCGCCATTTACGGCGGGGACGCCAACTGGGGCCGCGTGGCCTCAAGTATCGGCGCCAGCGGCGAAAAGGTGAATATGGAAAAATGCATTATAAAGTTCGGTAATTACCTGATGTACAGGAATAACGCGCCTGTGAAATTCAGCGAAGAGAAACTGGCCGCTTATCTGAAGAATAAAAAGATACAGATCCTGGTCGACCTGCAGGAAGGAAAAGAAGCCATCTCGTTTTTCACCGGCGACCTGACGGAAGAATATATACGTATCAACGCGCATTATAGGAGTTAGACTCACAGGAAGTGAGTCTGGTCGGATTCCCATGGATGGAAAGAATCCGACCAAGGCTATATATATCGGATAAAAAAACGAAAGATTACATACAAAAAGCCAATGTTTAACCTTGTAGAGGAGCCTTCAGGCTCCGATAGATTAAAAAAACAATGAAAGACTATATCCAAAAAGCCAATGTTTAACCTTGTAGAGGAGCCTTCGATAAACAGGATGTTTATCGGCCCGAATCCCTAAGGAGGGATAGGATTCGACCAAGGCTTGCCATGTTGGAATATAAAAAAACGAAAGATTACATTCAAAAAGTCAATGTTTAACCTTGTAGAGGAGCCTTCAGGCTCCGCCATCTGGGATAAAAAAGAAAATGAAAGATTATTTACAAAAAAATCAATGTTTAACCGTGTAGGCGAGTCTTCAGGCTC